>JAADGN010000062.1 GCA_013152325.1 Chloroflexota bacterium | reverse complement strand
CTGAAGATTGCCCGCCGGAGTTGGTGGAGGCCGGGCCGAAGATCTAGTCGGAAACAAAACGCGTTCTCAAGTGCAACACACTCATGACTGCCTTGGTCGTCTATGTATTCTTTTGTGCGGCGGTGTGTGGGATGCGAAAAATTCCACCCATCGGAGATGTTGTTCCATAAGCAAACCTCCCGCGAGTTTCGAACTCGCGGGAGGTTTGCTTGCACAGCGAATGTTTTCATAGTTCGCAGTAGCGTTCGATTTGCTGTTCGATCACTTTCAGGCTGTCTTCCCAGAACTTTTTCTCGCGGATATTGATGCCAAAACGCGCGGCCAGTTCCGCCGCCCGATCTTCGCCGGTGCTGGCGAGCAGGTTGATGTAATCGGGGACGAACTCCGCGCCGCGCTGTTGATAGATGGCGTACAGGCCGGTGGCAAAGAGCAGGCCGAAGGCGTAGGGGAAATTGTAGAAAGAGAGTCCGGCCGAGTAGTAGTGCGGCTTCCACGTCCACATGTATTTGTGCAGGTAGCGCTCATCTAATCCCTCGCCGTAAGCGGCTTTCTGGGCGCGTTCCATGATATCGCAAAAATCCTCGGCTGAGAGTTCAGCCTGGGCGCGGCGCTCGAAGACTTCTTTCTCGAACAGGTAGCGCGAGTAAATGTCCACGATGACTTGGCTGGAGCCAATGAGCGAAGTTTCCAGCACGGACAGTTCTTCGTCCGGGTCGGACGTTCTGTCCAGCACGGCGTTGACCACGATGGTCTCGCACATGATGGAAGCGGTTTCGGCCAGCGTCATGGGCGTTTCACTTTGCAATGGCGTCTTGCCGGCCTGGTAGATGCACTCGTTGTGGAAGGCGTGTCCCAGTTCGTGGGCGATGGTGGAAACCTGGTCGAAGGAGCCGTCGAAGTTGCACAGCACGCGCGATTCTTTTACGCCCGGTACGCCCATGCAGAAAGCGCCGCCTCGTTTTCCCACGCGTTGTTCGGCGTCGATCCAGTGTTGCTCGAAAGCGCGCCGGGCCAGGGCTTCCAGTTTTGGCGAGAAGCTGCCGAAGTTTTCGAGGATGAAGGCGCGGGCTTCTTCGTAGGAATACGTTTTGTCGGATTTTCCGCTGGGGGCGAAGAGATCCCACCAAGGCAGCTTTTCTTTCCCGAATCGCTTGGCCTTGGCCAGGAAGTACTTGCGGAACATCGGGAAGGAATCTTTCATCGCGGTAAGCATGGCTTCCAGCGTCGCGCGATCGATGCGCGCCGCGTCGATTGCAGGATGCAGCGCGTCGCTGCGGCCGCGGCGGCGGTTGAGCGTGTTGGCTGTCCCCTTGACGCCATTCAGCGAGGCGGCCAGCGGTTCTTCGACCGTCTCCCAGGCGGCCATCTCGGCCTCGTAGGCGCGGCGGCGCACGTCCTCGTCCGGGTGCGAGCGCAGGTTGATCAGGGCTGGCGCCGACATTTTCTGGATTTTGCCGTCCAGTTCGAAGTCCACGCTCATTTGTGACGTGACGGTCCCTTGCAGTTTGCCCCAGGCGCTTGCGCCGCTCAGGTTGAGTTCGGCGGCCAGAGATTCTTCGGCCTCGCTCATCAGGTAACGGCTTTGTTCGGCGGTTTCCTTCAGGAAAAAGGCGTGCGCTTTGGCGGTCTTGTCGATTTTCAGGATTTCGGGCAGCACTGTGGCAATCGAGCCGATCCATTGCTGGCCTTGCACGCCCAGCATGCGCAGTCGGACTTTGGTCTGCTCATACTCGGAAAGCAGTTTCTTTGCCTGTTGGTTGAACGAGTCGGTGGCGATGAATGAGAAGATGTAAGCCTCAATCGTTTCGGCCAGTTCGAAGGTCTGGTTGAAACGATCGATCATCTCGCCAGCCAGTTTGGCAAGGTGGTTGGGTGGGGTTTTTTCGTCCGTAGCAGAAATTTGTTCGTCGAAAAAGCTTTCGAACACAGCGATTTGTTGAATCAGGTCATCTAGGGCGGACTTGAATTCGGGCGAATCCAAACCGGGATAGACGTTCGAAAGGTCCCAGTGGGGAGCGGATAGTGCGGACATTTTTCTCCTTTTGCTGTTTCTGCGATCTGTTTATAGCGCCCAGGCCAGCATCAGGCCGAAGATAGAGATCAGCAGGCCAATGTGTAAAAACAGATTGCTGCTGACCAGCCAGCCGGGCGGCAGGGTGAATTGCAAGATCAGGTTTATGAAGATGAATCCCATGCCGATCAAGGGGATCAATCCTTTGCGGCGGGCGAGAAACTCGGAGAGTTTATCCAGAAAGTCAGAAAAAAAACGGATCATGCAGTTTCCTTTTCTTTGGGATTTTCGTCGTCGGGAGAGATTTGCCATTCAACGAATTGCGCGACCAGCCGCCCGGGCAGCCTGCCTTGCATCACGACGCCGCCGCGTTTGTGTTCGACGCGCTCGATTTGGCCGGCTTCGTGGAACAGCGAAATCAACTGTCCCTGCTGGTAGGGCAGGCGCACCAGGATGGGTGTGTAGGTCTCGTACAGGGCTTGTTGGGTGAGCTGCAGCAGATCGGGGACGCCCGTGCCGTTACGCGCGGAGATGGCGACCGATTGAGGGTAATCTTTGACTATCTGGCGGGCAGTTTCCGGATCGGAGAGTTGGTCGACCTTGTTCAGGGCGGTGACGACCGGGATGTGCCCTGCGCCGATCTCGCCCAGGGTTTGCTGCACGGCCTGGAAATGATTCAGCGCGTTGGGATGGGAAATATCCACTACGTGCAGGAGCAGATCGGCTTCTGCAATTTCCTCCAGCGTGGCGCGGAAGGCGGCCACCAGTGTGGTAGGCAGTTTTTGGATGAAACCGACGGTGTCGGTGAACAGGGATAGATATCCGCCGGGGAGTTCTACGCGGCGCGTGGTCGGGTCGAGTGTGGCAAAGAGTCGGTCGGCGACATACACATCCGCCTCTGTCAAACGGTTCAGCAGCGTGGATTTTCCGGCGTTCGTATAACCAACAAGGGCAACGACCGGCAGGCGCGCCTTTTTCCTTTTATTCCGGTGGCGCATACGATGGGAGCGCACCTTTTCCAGTTCGGCCTTCAGGTGGGCGATACGTTTACGGACCACGCGCCGGTCCACCTCCAACTGGGTTTCGCCTGGGCCGCGCAGACCGACGCCGCCCACGCTTCCGGCGCGTCCGCCGCCGCCGCCGGCCTGACGGGCAAGGTGAGTCCAGGCGCGCGTCAGGCGCGGCAGGAAGTATTCGTATTGCGCCAGTTCGACTTGCAGCATCCCTTCGCTGGTGTTGGCGTGCTGGGCGAAGATGTCCAGGATCAGCGCCGTGCGGTCGAGGATGCGGACGTTTTGTCCGAGGATCGGCTCCAGTTCGCGCTGGTGACGCGGCGAGAGTTCGTCGTCGAAGACGACCACCTGCGCCAGTGTCTCCTCGGCCAGCGCTTTCAGTTCCGCGACCTTGCCGGAGCCGATGAAGGTCTTCGCGTTGGGGCGATTCAGCCGCTGAGTGAGTTCACCGACTACGTCCAGTCCCGCGGTATCGGCCAACAGGGCGAGTTCGTTCAGTGAATCTTCGAGGGAAAGCAGGCCTTCCTGCTGATAGATTTCAACGCCAACGAGAAAAGCGCGTTCTCGCGGCGGCGTCGTTGGCTTGGGATTTTTTTTTGTCATCAAGATTCGGTGGTGGTGGTGGGCGTTTCATCGCCGAAGAGTTTGGCGATCTTGGGGTCAGATGCTTCGCTGCGTGCTGGCAGCAGGATGTGGAAAATGGACCCCGGGCATTTCTTCTCATCGTAACCTTCTGATTCGACCCAGATCGTCCCGCCGTGGGCTTCGATGATACCACGTGCGATGGGCAGGCCCAGGCCGGGGCCGCCGCCCTTGAACTTTGTCTTGCCGCTGGAGTGAAGGGAGGCCTGGCCTAACTGACTGAATTTTTCGAAGATCACCGCCTGGTCTTCGGCGGAGATGCCAATACCGGTGTCCTCCACCGTGACTTCGATGAATCCGGGCAGGGTGCGTCCGTCCACGATGATTTCTCCGCCGTCAGGCGTGTATTTGATCGCGTTGGTCAGCACGTTGCGGAAAGCCTGGTAAAGTCGTTCGGGGTCGGCGAAGATGAGTTGTTCGCCGCCGGGGAAGGGGCGGGATTCCAGCGTCAGTTGACGAGCGTCGCACGTGGCTTGCAGTTCGCTCTTCAGCAACCCCAGGATATGGCTGAGCCACAGGGGTTGAAAATTAAGCGAGAGCATACTGTTGTCGATCAGCGAGACGTCGATCATGTCGTCCACGATCTCGCGCAGGCGGCGGACGCCGTTGTGAACGCCTTGCAGCATGGGGTCGAACCCGTTTTCCGTTTGTGTGACCAGGTCTCGCATCATGGATGTGTATCCCTCGATCAACGTCAACGGCGTCTTGAGTTCGTGCGCGGCGACGGCGATAAAGTTGGACTTGCTGCGATCCAATTGCTCCAGTTTTTGCTGGATGTGGGTCAGTTCGTTGGAGATATAGGATACGCGTTTTTCCGCCTCGTGGTGGGAAGCTTTTTCGAGCGAATAGGTATAAACCGCCGTGACCGCGGTGAGCAGGTCGAGCGCGTCCTTTGCCGACAGGGTCTCTCTGGCGACTTCGAACGTCAGGGCGCTGATCTTGCTTATCAATGCGGACAGGCTGTGCTGCCCTTCCTCCAGGTCGCTTTGAGTGGGTACGTTGGCCCAGTCAAAGATAAGAGGGTCCACCCAGGATGGGTCGCCGGTGACGACGGCTTGCTCCACAAGATCGTAAAAACGTTCGAGTTGTTCTTCGAAGTTCTCGCGCACGCCTGCACCGCGCGCCAGATCGTGCGAGACGCGGTGCATCCAGGATGGCCGAATTTGAGCGAGAAGTTCTTGAATACTCATAGCTATAGTTTAAGCGATGATTGTGTTTTTTTCCATTGAATCAACGTTACAAACTTACGGTTCCCTGTTTTGGTTCTCCACCCAGGCCTGGATTGTGTCGCCCACAATTTGCAGGCTTTGCCGCGAAACCTTCTCCGTGGTATCGCTGGTGGTGTGCCAGAAGGGGTAGTCAAAATCAATGATGTCCACGGCGGGGATGCCTGCTTCGAGGAAGGGTGTGTGATCGTCGAGCATGCTGTATCTTGCTTCGGGAATGAAGGCGGCCTCGTAGCCGAGTTGGGCGGCTTGCGCCCAGATGGCCGCCGTGAGTTTGGCGTCGGAGTTCTTTTCGATGTAGATGTTCAGGTCGGCGTCGCCAATCATGTCGAGGATGATGACTGCCTCCGGGTGAATGTCGTTCGTCTCGACGAAAGCGCGCGAGCCGAGAATCCAGTCCCAGCCGGGGATGTTGCCGTTATCTTCGGCGTCGAAGAAGACCAGCCAGATGGACGCGTCGTCCCTGGGCAGCACGCGCGCCAGTTCGAGCAGGACGGCCACGCCGGACGCGCCGTCGTTGGCGCCGGGGACCGGCTGGGACTGCATCTCCGGGTCGGGGTCGCGGTCGGCGAGAAGACGGCTGTCGTAGTGGGCGGCCAGCACGATTTCCGGCGGCGCTGCAGAGCGGTAGGCGACGACGTTGTGGACGGGCTGCCCCATCCGTTCGGCGGATTGCTCCTCGACGCGCCAGCCCGCGGCCTCCAGTTCGTCCCGCATCCATTCCCGGACTTTGGCGTGCGCGGCGGAGCCGGGCGTGCGCGCTCCCAACGAGACCTGGTAGGCCACGTCTTGCAGCGCGCGTTGGCCGTCGAATTTACCGGAAGCAGGCTCCGGCGGAGTCCGATCCGGGAAATTTCCCCAGAGCAGGATCCCGCCCAGGACAACGAGCACGATTGAAAGCAGAAGAGGGATCGGGGTTCGTTTCAGCACCGGAAAAGATGTTTTGCGCATAACCATTATCCCTAAATAGATTCCCTTGAAAGAAAAGTCCCCAAATCAGCCATCGCCCGCTCGGCATAAGCGGCGGCGCGTTGGCGTTTGTTCATCCTGCCGCGCTGCTCCAGCGGGGGCACAATGCCGAAGTTGGCTTTCATGGGTTGGAAATCAGACATATCGGCGTGGGTGATATAGTGACAGAGCGCGCCCAACATGGTGGTGCGGGGCAGGGTCAGCGGAGGCTGGCCGCGCAGCAGGCGAGCGGCGTTTTGCCCGGCCAGCAAACCGGTGGCGATGTTGCCGACATAGCCCTCCACGCCGGTGATTTGCCCGGCAAAGAAAAGGTCGTCGCGAGCGCGGAATTGCAGGGTGGGGCGCAGCAAGCGCGGCGAGGCGATGAAAGTGTTGCGGTGCATCTGCCCGTAGCGGGCGAATTCGGCCTTCTCGAGGCCGGGAATCATGCGGAAGACGCGCTGCTGTTCGGGGAATTTCAGGTTGGTTTGGAAACCGACCAGATTGTACAGGTCGCCCGCGAGATTATCCTGGCGGAGCTGTAACACCGCGTAGGGACGCTTGCCGGTGCGCGGGTCTGTCAGGCCGACGGGGCGCAGCGGGCCAAAGGCCAATGATTGCGGGCCACGTTCGGCGGTGACTTCGACGGGCAGACAGCCTTCGAAGAAATGATGCGCGCCTGCCTTGACGCCGCGCTTGATTTCCTCCTCGAATGTGCGCAATTCGATGCGCTCGGCCGCGAGCAGGGCCTCGATGAAACGTTCGTATTCTTCCCTGGTGAAAGGACAGTTGATATAGTCGCCCGCATCCTGTTCGCCGCGGCCGTAGCGCGAGGCGCGGAATGCGACGTCCATATCGATGGATTCCAGTGTGACGATGGGCGCGATGGCGTCGAAAAAATAGAGATGTTCCTGCCCGGTCAACGCGGCGACGGCGGCCGAGAGCCGTTCCGAGGTCAGCGGGCCGGAGGCGATGATGGTCGCGCTCTCCGGGATTTTCGTCACTTCATCGCGGATGACTTCGATCCTGGGATGGCTGCTGACGCGTTCCGTGACCGCGCGGGCAAAAACTTCACGGTCAACGGCCAGCGCGCCGCCCGCCGGAACGGCGGCGCCCTCGGCGCATTCCAGCAACATGGATCCCATACGGCGCAACTCGTTTTTGAGCAACCCCGCGGCGCGGTCGGGGAGATTTGAACCCAGCGAATTGGAACAGACCAATTCGGCCAGGTCGCCGCTCTGGTGAGCGCCGGTTGGCTTTTTGGGGCGCATTTCGTAAAGTTTTACGTTGATTCCGCGCTGGGCGGCTTGCCAGGCGGCTTCGCTTCCAGCCAATCCGCCGCCGATGACGATAAGTGTGCTCATGACTGTAATTCTATCATTGGATGCTCCCGGTGCGTCCTTGCGTGCTGTATAATAGGGTGAGGAAAATGAGAACATCAAGTTCACCTGAAGCAATCTTAAAAGAAGCCAGTGAGATTACTGGTGCGACCTGGGCAGTCTGCGTGGAACGTCGGGACAGCGGTTGGCGGTTGAAGACGGCGCACAGGCTTAACAAAACGCGGCAAAGCCTGTTTTTGGATTACCTGGCCAAGTCATCCACTGATGCCTGGCTGTGCGGCGCGATCGCCGGGGGACGCACCCGCTCGCGCAAACTTTCTGCCTCCCTCAATATCGGCTGCTCCAGGCTTTTTATATTTCCCGTCAAAGGGACACAGGCGCTGATTCTCGTCGGCGCAGATGCGCTGGACAAAAAGGCGCAACGTGTCTGGCGGCTGGTCGCTATGTCAGGCGCGTTGTGCTCCAATGAGATGATGCTGCATCCCGCGGACGCGTTTCTCTTTGGCGGGCAATCAACAGTACCGTACGACTTGCCTCGCTCTCTGGAGCGTGTGCTGGCGCGCATTGTGCAATATGTGCCTTGTCAGGCAGGGTGGCTGGCTATTTACGAAGAGAACGCCCTCCGGGTGGAAGCCCAGTGGAATTGCCCGGAGGCGCTGGGGAACAAAATTGTCGTCGAGACCAGCGAGATATTTCGCCGGGTAAAGCGAACCGCAAAGGGGAAACTCGTTGAGCGGGGCGATCCTGAATGGGACATATTGCCGCAGCAGAATCTGCTGGAAGATGCGCGCGCCTGGACAGGAATTCCGCTGCTGATCGGACGGCGGTTGATCGGCATGGTCGTTCTCTGGCGGGAGGAAGCTTTCCGCTTGGAAGAGTGGCAGCAATTGCAGTCTTTGGCCGTATATGCGACGCCGTCGGTCGAGATGTTCGTCACGTTTGCCGAGATAGCTGACCATCTGCGCCGCCTGGCGATGCTGAATGATTTTGCGCTGATCGTTTCGTCCGCCCAGAATTTGGATCAAATCGTGCGCCGGGTTTTCGCGTTGTTGGCGCGTACCTTTGGCACCGAGCTGATCTCGCTCTTCCTGCTTTCGTCAGACGGACGTACTCTGCGCGAATATCGCAACCAGGGACGCAAGGTGAGCTCGCGCACGTTGTTTGTGGAGAATCATCCTCTGGCGCACTTTGTACGCGATGGACAGAATGTACGCGTGGAGAATGCGCAGACCCAGGATTTCATCCCTATTGACAAGGACGCACAGGCCGCATTGATCGTACCGCTCAAATATCGCGGCAAGGTGATCGGCGTGCTTGAGCTTGAAAGCGAGCAGGTCTCTGCCTTTAGCATGTACGACGAGAACTTGCTGGTGGTCATTGCCAGTCACCTGGCTGGCCTGGTTGAGTATGGGCGCTTGCGAGAGGAGGCCGAGGCGCGGGCGCGCAATCTGGGACTGATCCACGAAGTGATCCAGCAGGTCATTGGCCTGACGAATGCCGCCGAGGTGGCGCAGATCACGGCGGATTTGCTGGTGCAGCATTTTGCCTACGAGTTGGCCGTTGTTCTGTTTGTCGACCGCGAGCGAAACCTGAGCGTTGAGGGGATCAGCGGCTCGGCGACTTCGATTGTCAAGGCTGCCCTGGATGCGTTGGAGTACCCGGTGGCGGAGGGTATTACCGGGCATGTTTTTTCGACGGGGAAGAGCATGTTGGTCAATGACGTCTCGCAAGCGCCGGTATACAAATATATCCCGGGTTGGGAAATTGGCTCTGAAATGTGCGTAGCATTGCGCGACGGGGAGCGTATCCTTGGCATTATTGACGTCGAAAGCAGCAGCAAAAACGCATTTATGCACAACGACTTGCTGGCCCTTGAATCCCTGGCCGGTTTTTTGACCAGCGTGGTTTCCAGCGTGGACCGCTATCAAATGTTGCAAGATACCGTTCAGATGTTACGGAAAACCCAGGATGAGCTGCAGGCTCGTATCGAAGCCCAGCGCGCGGCGGAGAATCAGCTTCTCCAGGCGGCGAAATTGGCCGCGGTTGGCGAGATGGCCGCTGGCATCGCTCACGAGTTGAACAATCCGTTGACGACGGTGGCCGGTTTTTCTGAACTGGTGCTGGACGAGTTGTCGGAAGATGCCCCTCACCGGGCGGACATGGAGCTGGTCTTACGCGAGGCTCGGCGGGCGCGCAGCGTTGTCCGTCGCCTGCTCGATTTCGCTCGCCAGGGAGAGAGCGTCAGGGTGCGCGCCGACTTGAACGAGGTTGTGGAGGATGTTGCCGCGCTGACAAAGCACTTGTTCCGCATAAACGGGGTGCAGCTCCATATGCAGTTGGCCGATGCCCTCCCTTGGATTCCCATGGATCGCAATCAGATCAAGCAGGTGGTCTTGAATTTGCTGCACAATGCTTTGCATGCGATGCCTGCCGGCGGTGAGCTGTCCGTAAAGACGGAGAAGCGGAAGCATGACGACCAACAGTGGCTTACGATGGCTGTCCGAGACACCGGCATGGGCATCTCGCCTGACAATCTGGGACGAATTTTCGAGCCCTTTTTTACGACCAAAGCTGACCGTGGAGGAACGGGGTTGGGGCTGTCGGTCACTTACGGCATTGTGACGGACCATGGCGGCTTCATCGACGTTGAGAGCGATCCCGACGACGGCTCTTGTTTTACAGTCTGGCTGCCTGCCGAGGACCGATCCTGATGAGCGCGCCTGTTGTTTTGATCGTTGACGACGAGCCCGGGATCACAAAGTTGTGTGAACGCCTTTTGACGCGCGAAGGTTTCGACACCGTGGCTTACACAGACTCGCGTCGGGCGATGGAACATTTGCGCAACGGCCACGTTGATCTGTTGCTCGTAGACATTCGGATGCCGGATATCGATGGCTTTGACGTCGTGGTCTTTGCCAAGCAGCATCAGCCGGATATCGCCATCCTGGTCATGACGGGATTCGGTACGGTGGAAACGGCGATCAGGGCGTTACGCCAGGGTGTTGACGGCTTGATACTGAAGCCTTTTGAGCGGGGCGAGGAGTTGGTGCGTTCTGTCCGACAGGCGTTGGCGGACAACCAAAGGAAACGGGATGCGGCCCATATGCAGGCTTTGCGCCCCCTCTTTGACGTGACCGAGGCGCTGCTGGCCGAAACGCGCCCGGATCGTTTGCCTGACTTGATCGTCAACGCGGTTTGCGGACACCTGCGTTGTGGCCATGCCGGCTATTACCAGTATTCGGCTGACGACCAGCGCCTGCATTTGCTGGCCGGACAGGGGAAGTTTTTTCCGGACGATGAAAGCGGACAAGATGCGGGCGTCGTTGGACGTACGAACGAATTGGGTGTTCCGGTCTGGATCAACGCGCCTGGGCCGGGTGATCCGGTCATGCAGACGCAACTGACCGAACTGGGTTTGGGGTCGGCGTTGTGTGTACCTATCTCCCAGTCCAGTGTGCGTGGCGTGCTATATGCGGGACGCGATGCGGATGCAGCGCCGTTCCGCGAAGTTGACCTCGATATGCTCTTGATCCTGGCGCGGCAGGCCGCGGTCGCAATGGAGAATGCCCATCTCTACGCCGAACTGCGTGACTACGTGAAGCGGGTGGAAGAGTCGCAGCAGGCTCTTTTGCAGGCCGAGAAAATGGCTGCCGCGGGGCGTCTGACGGCCTCCATTGCACACGAGATCAACAATCCGCTGCAGGCGGTTCAAAACTGTTTGCACTTGGCGGGACGGGACGATCTGACGCCGCAAAAGCGGGACGAGTACTTCGACCTGGCGCGCACCGAACTGGAACGTCTGATGACCACAGTTCAGCGCATGTTAGAGTTCTATCGCCCCGGCGCGGTTGCCCCGCAAAGGGTTGACCTTGCAGACATCTTGAAACATGTTTTGGGGCTGATGGCTTCGCAGTTCGAAAATCGCGGTATTGAAATCATCACGGAATTGCCAGGCAAGTTGCCTGCCGTGATGGCAGTTGGCGCCCAGTTGCAGCAGGTGTTTCTCAACCTGATCTTGAACGCTTATGATGCAATGCCCAGCGGCGGGGTTTTACGCGTCAGCGCGCGCAAAAGAAAAGGCGTGATCGAGATTTTGTTCCAGGACAGCGGCTCCGGCGTCTTGCCCGAACAGAGTGCGAATATTTTCGAGCCATTTGTCAGCACAAAGGATGGCGGGACCGGTCTTGGCCTGACCGTGAGTTACAACATCATGGCGACTCACGGCGGGGACCTGGAGTTTGTGCCAAATGACGAGCCGGGAGCATGTTTCCGGGTGGTTTTGCCAATTGGAGGAAAGTAATGGGGCCGAATATCTTGGTTGTGGATGACGAGCCGGTGGCTCGGAACTCGTTGACGGACATCTTGCGCCTCGAGGGCTACAATGTCGCTTCCGTGGCCGATGGACAATCTGCTATCGAGCATGTCCGCAATCGCTATGTGGACTTGATGATCGTCGATTTGCGGATGCCAGGCATTGGCGGCCTGGAGGTGATCAATATTGTCAACGAGATATCCCCCGATACCGAGATCGTTTTGCTCACCGCCTTTGCTTCAACCGAGTCAGCGGTCGAGGCTCTGCGACTGCGGATTCATGATTACTTGCTCAAGCCGGCGTCTCCAGGACAAATCTTGAACAGTGTTCGGCTGGGATTGTCGCGCCGGGAAGCCAAGCTGCGCGCTCGCGAGGGGTATACCTCCGATACGCATCCAGACGAGGACGAGAGGGTGACCGTCCTTGAGTTGAAAGACGGCACGGTGATCGATCTCTCGCGGCGTTTGATCCGTTACAAAAAACAAAATGTGCACCTGACGCCGGCTGAGGGGCGTTTGCTGCGCATCTTTCTCGAGAACGTTGGGCGCGTTTTTACGCATCGCGAGTTGGTATTGCTGGTACAGGGTTATGAGACTGCGCAGCATGAGGCGCCGGAGATTCTTCGCCCCCTGGTCAGTCGCTTGCGGCATAAAGTGCGACAAATCCCTTCGCTGGCCAACTCTGTCGTCAGCGTGCGAGGCACTGGCTACGTCTTTGAATACGAAAGCAGTCCGTGATCAACTGTGAGGCCCCCACGGGATATCCGGGGGCATCTTGTGGGGTGGGCGGATCCAGCTTAGCCAGCCGCCCGGGCCTTGGCTTCTGTCCGGCTTTGACCCCTCGAACTTAATGAGCAAGAGACTGACGCTCAGGCCAAAGGCGCCTATCCATTGGGAAATGCTCAAACTTTCGCGTAACCAATAATGCCCCAAGGTAACAGTTACCAACAATTCCCCCAAACCCAACAAAGCCGTTTGCATCCCCCCAATATGTTTGACGCCCAAAAAAAGGGTCAGACGTGACAAGAACGTGACCACCGTCAACCCAATGACCGGCCACCATATTACAGTGGCAGCAACAGGCCATTGCCTGTCGAAGACCAGATAAGCCGGAACGACCACCGCGCTCATGGCAAGCAATGTGTACAAAGTCACGGTTGGCGCTGGCACTTCATAGAGCACGCGTTGGTTGATGGGGAGGTGCAGCGCATATAGTGCAGCTGCACCCAACATGTATGCCACGCCGATAATGTCCACAGTTCCACTGTCGGTATATGCCAGCAAAATGACTGCACAAGTTGCCAACCCGATGCGCAACATTGTCAATCGGGTGGGGGCTTGACGATCCAAAAACGACCAAAATACAACGAAGATCGGATAGAGAGAATACAGCAACTGGCCGACACTTGCGCTCAAACGTCCCAGAGCCATATAGTACAGGATCGAGCCAAGTCCATTGATCGTTCCTGCCAGAATGCAACCTACCAGCCCGACCGGGTAAATGTAAAGGTAAGCGCGTTTTGTAGTCGCGACGATCAACAGCAACAGACCAGCCGCCATGCTGGTTCTGAGCGCGACGACCGCCAAGGGGGAGAAGCCAAACAAAATGGCCTGCCTGCCAAAAATTGGCGCCAGTCCCAGAAACAGCGCCGAGGTAAGGGCGGCTTGTATCCCTGTTGTTTGTCCTTTCTTCATGATGTGTGGCTTTCGGTAATTGTTTGGAGACGACTAACTTATCAACGCGCGCACTTCATCAAGGAATTCGTCATTCATAAAGTCGCCCTTTTGCATGAGCGATTGTATCCGCCCTTTCAGGCGATCCTTCTCGTCCGCCGTAAGCTCTTTGGCCGTCGAGACGATCACCGGGATATTGGCCGTTTCGGGCTTGGCTTTCAACGCGTCCAAAACTGCGAATCCGTCCAACTCCGGCATCATAAGGTCCAGAATGATGAGATCGGGAACCTCACGTTCGATCAATTGCAACGCTTCCTTCCCGTCACTGGCTTCGAAGATGGTGAAATTCCCCTGGGATTGCAGGATGCGGCGGATCAGGAGCCGCGCCTCCGTGGTGTCGTCCACAATGGCAATGCGCGGGAAGCGATCTGGGGCGACGCGGCTCAGCGCGGCCAGCAACCCTTCCTGCGGAGTCTCTTCCATAACGCGAGACGGCAGCACTACATTGCGCGCCCAACCATCGCCCAACACCAGCCTTTCGGGCGGCATGGTATGCCCCGTGCAGTTGATGACCACAGTATCGGTTGGCTTGACAACGCCTGCCCGGACCAATTTAAACAACCCGGCGAAGGCCACTGCGGCGGCCGGTTCAGCAGAGATGCCTTCCATTTTTGCGAGGACATGCATGGCTCGAAAGGCCTCTTCATCGCTGACACTTTCAAACGCGCCATGCGAGTCGTCAACAATGCGGCGGAGGAAAGTATAGGAGCGTCCGGGGTCGCCAGTCGCCAATGTTTCAATGTGCGTGCGCGGTGAACTGACGGGCTTGGCCGTCTCTTGTCCCTGTTTCCAGGCTTCAACCATGGGAGCGCAGCCTTCTGCCTGGATCACGCCAATTGCCGGGATACCGTCGATCAACCCCATCTGTTTCAATTCGGCAAAGCCCTTTGCAACGCCCAGCGGTCCCATCCCGCCGCTGATCGCCTGGATGTACCAATCCGGCGTTCGCCAAGCGGGTTGTCTTCCTTCAGATGGCGTAACCGGGCCGAAAACCGCAGTCAGTTGCTCGGCGATCTCATAAGAGATTGTTTTCATGGCTTCGACCGAGGTTGTCGTTCGCGCGCCCATATCCTGATACAAGCTCCGCTGACGGGCGAATTCGGCCGCGACTTGCTTGGCCTGGTCGTATGATCCGGTCACTTTGATGACCTGACTGCCATACAGCGCAATCTCCCGCATTTTGACTGCGGGCACCAAACTGGTCACAAAGGCCCACAGTTTGATGCCCGCACGAGCGGCATAGGCCGAATAGGCAATTGCCACATTCCCGGTCGAGGCGACCACCATTTCCGTAATGCCGGCCTCTTTCAGCGCGGCAATCGTGACCGCAGCCTGCCGATCCTTAAATGATGCTGTTGGCCCCTGACGCTCATCTTTAATAAAGATATTTGGACAACCCAGCATCATGCCCAGGTTGACAGCTTGGACGAGCGGCGTACCTCCTTCTCCAAGTGTGATCGCTGGATTAGGACTGCGAACAGGGAGCAACTCTCGGTAGCGCCACAGATCAAATGGTCGGTCGGGAAGTTGTAAGGGAAGCGTTTTGGCTAATGTTTCGTAGTCATACTGCGCTTCGCGCCATTGGCTGTTGCACCGCGGGCAGTTAACCGAAGTCGGGAAATACGGTGCAGTATGACCGCAATCTATGCATTTGACAATAAAGGACATTCGCTGATTTGCTCTCTCGTTGTTTATTGTGTGTGGATGCGCTTCAGGGTTCGCTCGAGGGTGGCGATCAATTCGTCCTCGTTCAGTGATCCTTTTTGAAGTAAGCGCTGGCCGAACGCCGAAAGTTTTTCGCGTTGTTCTGTAGTCAAATCGCCGCCGCTGACCACGACGATTGGAATGTCCCTGAACTTCGGTGAAGCGCGTAATTTCTCGATGATCGTGAATCCGTCCATGTCAGGCATGAACAGATCCAGAATAACAGCGTGAGGGGTTCGGCTGGTAATTGCTTCCCAGCCGGCGCGACCGCCCTCGGCCAAGACGGGTTTGTAGCGCCCATTCTCGGAGAGTATCTTGCCCAACAAGCGCAGGTCGTCGGGGTCGTCGTCGATGACGAGCACCTCGCGGATGCTGCCGTCCCCGTTCAGGC
>JAADGN010000064.1:4866-6372 GCA_013152325.1 Chloroflexota bacterium | reverse complement strand
GGTATCATCATTGTGTATTTTTGTGCCACCTTGGAGGAAGGTATGCAAGCTGTCCCAAGCGAATTCTTGGCTATCAATCGTAAGGAACGCGCCCACAAACCATTTTTCGACCTGGACTTGCGCCCTGCCGAAGAACGGGTTTGTGATTTTAACGACGTAGTGATTCCCTTTGACGAGGAGCGCGCCAGGGTGGAGGCGTCACGTTGCATCCATTGTCCTGATCCGGCTCCGTGCATGTTGGCCTGTCCCACCCACAACGACATTCCTTCCGCTATGTGGCTGATCGAACAGGGCCAGTTTACGGAAGCCGCCCAATTGTATCACCAGACCAGTTCGCTGCCCGAGATCTGCGGACGGGTTTGCCCGCACGAGCAGCTTTGCCAGGGCTCCTGCGTGCTCAACAAGACGGAAGAACCGGTGCTGACCGGACAGTTGGAAGTCTTCGCGCTGGATTATGAGCGCGAGCACCAGCCGTATACGATCCCCGTCGCCGAACCGACCGGCAAGAAAGTTGCCATCGTCGGCGCCGGCCCGGCGGGTCTGGCCTGCGCCGACCAGTTGATCCAGAGGGGACACGCGGTCACCATCTTCGACGCCAAACCCGCTCCCGGCGGGCTGCTTGTTTACGGCATTCCCAATTTCAAACTTTCCAAGGACGTCTTCTTCAGCAAATGGGCTGAAATGGAAAGGGCCGGCGTCAAGTTCGTGGGCAATACCTATATTGGCAAGGACAAGACTGTCGACGACCTGTTCAACGAGGGCTTCGCTGCGGTTTTCCTGGGCGTGGGCACCGGCATTGACGCCCCGATGGAAATTCCCGGCGAAGACCTGCCCGGCGTCTACGAAGCGACCGACTTCCTGATCCGCGGCAATGTGAACGCCGAGATCCTGCCCAAGGGGAAGGATGGCCGTCCCGATATTGGCAAGCGCGTGGTCGTGATCGGCGGCGGCGATACGGCCTCCGACTGCCTGCGCACGTCCCTGCGCCTGGGCGCTGAAGAAGTGACCTGCCTCTACCGCCGCACCGAGAAGGAGATGCCCGGCAGCGCGAAAGACCGCAAGATGGCAAAGGAGGAGGGCGCCAAATACCGCTTCCTGACCCAGCCGGTGCAATTCATCGCCGGCGAAGATGGCCGTCTGGCGGCTGTCGAATGCATCGAAATGGAACTGGGCGAGCCGGACGAGAGCGGACGCCGCCGGCCCATCCCGATAGAAGGCTCGAATTTCAGCGTGGCCGCGGATACGGCCATCAAGGCCCTGGGCTACTGGCCTGATCCGGTCCTTGGCAAGACCACCCCCGAACTGGAGACGCACAAGTGGGGCCTGGTCAAGGTCGTCGATCCCGGGACCGGCGCGACCACCCGCGAGGGCGTCTACGCTGGCGGCGATGGCGTCACCGGCCCCGACCTGGTCGTCACGGCCATGGTCGCTGGGCGCAAATCCGCCTGGGCGATCGATGCGTATTTGAAGAGCAAGTAGCAGCAACAGCAATCAAGGATCGACAAC
>JAADGN010000064.1:2133-4858 GCA_013152325.1 Chloroflexota bacterium | reverse complement strand
AAAGCCTCGGGGTTTTGTTTTCCGTTTTCGCAGCGTTTTATTTTGGTTATAATGCCCCCTATGCTTGCACGCCTTGAGCGCATCCTCGAATGGATGCTTTTCTTCGCCATCTGCGTCATCCTGCTTGCCGGCAGCGCCTCGGTCGTCAGCGACGAGGTCGACCGCGTCCGCGCGTACACCCGCGGGCTGGAATTCGACTATCTGACCTGGACATTGCAGGCTTCCTATTTAAAATTCGAGCAGAGCGCGCTTGGCAGCCCCGGCTATATCGACCGCGTTGCCCGCAAGCAGATCGTGATGGAGTACCTGCGCCTGGTCGACTGGATCGCGCAGGGTGAAAACCAACTCAACCTGATCTACACCGACCCGGCCGTCGCCGACCCCGAATCCGCTTCGGTGGCGCTGCGCGCCTATCTGGACCGCCTCTACCGCCGCCAGTCCGCGCTGGCTCCGTTGACGGAATCGATCCTCGAGGCGCAGGTCAGCGCGGTTTTGGCGGAAGCGGGCCTGACGTCCGGCGGCGAGCCGATCCCGCCGGTGCTGTACCACGTCACGCCCGTCCCGATGGCGCTGATCGTCTCGCCGCGCGACGCGATCCGCCAGGACGCCAACATCTCGCTGCTGGCCGATCTGACCGTCGATCAACAGGCGGCGCTCGAGACGCGCGTCGCCTCGTCGCTGGACGTCTCCGCCCTGGTCGTGCCGATCGGCGGGGTGGGCGTCTACCCGACGATGGTCCAGCGCACCGCGTCGCTCTCGTGGACGCTGGACACCATCGCTCACGAGTGGACGCACAATTATTTGGGCTGGCACCCGCTGGGCATGAATTACGATACCACCCCCGCCCTGCGGACGATGAACGAGACGACGGCCTCGATCGTCGGCAGGGAAATTGGACGCGCGGTGCTGGCGCGTTACTACCCCGAACTGGCCGCCCGCGCCGCTCCGACGTTGGGCCTGCTCTCGTTGTCCGAGGCCTCCCCCGGCCCGGACGATCCGCCGCCCTTCGACTTCCGCGCCGAGATGCACGAGACGCGCCTTCGCGTGGACGAATTGCTGGCCGACGGCCGCGTGGACGAAGCCGAGGCTTATATGGAGCAGCGCCGCCAATTTTTCTGGGATCACGGCTATCCCATTCGCAAGCTGAACCAGGCCTACTTCGCCTTCTACGGCGCGTACGCCGATGTGCCCGGCGGCGCGGCCGGCGAAGACCCGGTCGGCCCGGCGGTGCGCGCCCTGCGTGAGCAAAGCGGCTCCCTGGCCGGGTTCGTCCATCGCATTGCCTGGATGAGCTCGTTCGAGGCTTTGCAGGAGGCGGTCAAATAGGGCGGGATTTCGATCCTGCCATCGGCCCGCCGCCCGGCGCGAAGCAATGACACCCCGGATTATCCGGATTGGAGACCCCCATGCGAAAATTCCTTTGGATCGTTATCCTGACCACGCTGGCGCTGAGCGCCTGTTCCGGCGATGGCCGGGGCCAGGCGACCGCGCCGGCGACGTCTGCGCCCCCCGGCGTCGACCTGCCCGTGACGCCGACCTCCGGCCCCGAATGTACGGCCATCAAGGCCATCCCCACGCCCGGGCCGGAGGAAGAATCGCTTTTCCCCCCGGTCGCCGAAGACGAATATGTGCGCGGCCCCGCGGACGCGCCGGTGACGATCATCGAGTACGGCGATTTCCAGTGACCGGCCTGTGGAGCGCTTGCGCCCGTGTTGGCGCAACTCGAAACAGAGCATCCTGACGACTTGCGCGTTGTCTACCGCGACTTCCCGCTGATGAGCATCCACGACAAGGCCGGCCTGGCCTCCCAGGCCGCCGCCGCGGCGTCCCTGCAGGGCAAATTCTGGGAGATGCACGAAATCCTGTATGCGAACCAGGCCGAATGGTCGGCGCTTTCCGTCGAGGGGTTTGGGCAGTGGCTCAGCGCCCGGGCCGCCGACCTGGAGATGGACGTGACGCAGTTCGAGGCCGATCTGGGGAGCGGGGAGATCGTCGCCGCGGCGGAGAGGGCCTGGGAGGACGGTCAGCAGATCGGCCTGCCCGGCACGCCCTTCCTGCTCATCAACGGACAGATATACAGCGGCCCGCGCGATGTCGCCAGCCTGGATCAGATCATCCGCCTGATCGCGCTGGGCGAACGCCAGTTCACGTCCTGCCCGCCGACGGTCATCGACCCCGCGAAGCAGTATCTTGCCACGCTGCACACCGAAAAAGGCGACGTGGTCATCCAGCTATACGCTGACAAAGCCCCGACGACGGTCAACAGTTTCGTCTTCCTGGCGCAGGAGGGCTGGTTCGACGGCGTGACGTTCCACCGCGTGCTGCCCGGCTTCGTCGCGCAGACCGGCGATCCCAGCGGGACGGGCAGCGGCAACCCCGGGTATTTCTTCGGGAACGAGATCGACCCCTCGCTCTCCTTCGACCGCCCCGGCGTGGTCGGCATGGCGAATTCCGGCGCGGATACGAACGGCAGCCAGTTCTTCATCACCTTTGCGCCCGCCGCGGACCTGGACGGCAAGTACACCATCTTTGGGCAGGTCATCAGCGGCATGGACGTGCTGGCGCAGCTTACGCCGCGCGATCCGCAAATGGGCGTCGCCCTGCCGCCGGGCGACGAGTTGGTCAGCGTGACCATCGAGGAAAAATAACGCGGTATAATCAGCCTTTGTTACCCTATTCTAGAGAGAAAAATATGGATTTTCTAAAACTTGTCATCGACGTTTTC
>JAADGN010000064.1:0-2070 GCA_013152325.1 Chloroflexota bacterium | reverse complement strand
ATTCTGTTCTTCACGATCTTCATGGAGACCGGCTTCGTGGTCACGCCGTTCCTGCCGGGCGATTCGCTGCTCTTCGCGGCGGGGGCGTTCGCTGCGCTGGGCTCGCTGAACGTGTATGCGCTGGTCGGCCTGTTGATCGTGGCCGCCGTATTGGGGGACAGCGTCAATTACTGGATCGGTCATTCCATCGGCGAGCGCGCCTATTCCGGCGAGATCAAGTGGATCAAGAAAGAGCATATCGACCGCACGCACGCTTTCTTCGAGAAGCATGGCGGCAAGACCATCTTCCTGGCGCGCTTCATGCCCATCATCCGCACCTTTGCCCCGTTCGTGGCGGGCGTGGGACGGATGTCGTATGGGCACTTCTTCTCGTACAACGTGGTCGGCGGCCTGGTGTGGGTGCCGATGTTCATTTTTGCCGGGTACTTCTTTGGCAACATTCCTTTCGTGAAACACAATTTCTCGCTGGTGATCCTGGTGATCATCGTCATCTCCCTGATCCCGGCGTTTCTCGAGGGCTGGAAGTCGCACAAGGAGAACGTGAGGCGAAAAGCCGAGCTGGCCGAGCTGGAGGAAGCTGCCTAGGGGAGAGACCCCCTTTGCAAGGGCGTTCGCCGCCCGACGTTTGCTCCCGAAGGCGGCAGCCGGCATGGCTGCCGCCTTTTTGCATCCTTCCGGCGGTTGGCGCAAACGCAGCGGCAGGTTCGCATGCTCCCCCTTGCGAAACGCCGCTTGACATGGAAGCGCAATCGTTGTAAGGTAGGTCTATGGCCTCACAAGGGGAGGCGGCATAAGTGCGGGTTTTTCATGTTATCCGGAACGAAGGGCGTATATAAGCAATTAAGTGGATGTCCGTTAAAGCCGTAGTTGTGCGGCAAACGTCAATATCAAATGAATGCTGGATCATAAAATCAATGCTGGAAAAACCTGATCTCAAAGATGAAAAAATAATCGCCTGTCTAAAGAATGATTATGGATTGCGTGTTAATGAAATCACTTTTCTTCCACTCGGTGCTGATTTTAATACGGCTGTGTATCGCGTTGTCGCAAATGGAGAAACACATTATTTCGTAAAACTTAGGCGAGGAGAATTTGACAAAGCCGTCGTAGCCATACCCACATATTTCTTTGCGATCTGGGAATCAAACAAATTATTCCATCTATAAAAACTCAAGCGGGGAAACTTTGGGCAAACTTGGACCCCTTTAAAGTGATTCTCTATCCTTTTATCGAAGGGCAAAATGGTTATGAAGTTAACTTATCGGACGCGCAAAGGGTCGAATTTGGCGCAGCCCTAAAAAAATTCCATACTGCTAATATCCCATCGGAAATAACCAACGGTATCAGTAGGGAAATGTTCTCACCTCGGTGGCGCGAGACAGTCAAGCTGTTCGTAAAGCGTGTCGAAAATGAAACTTATAAAGACTCTGTTGCAACAGATTTGGCAAAATTTTTAAAGATCAAACGCGATGAAACGCTCGAACTTGTTGAACGGGCCGAACGTCTCGCTTCAATGTTACAGGCGCAACCTCCGGAATTTATATTATGTCACGGAGATATTCATGCGTGGAATCTTTTGATAGATACTAACGGTGCGCTGTACATGGTTGATTGGGACACGCTGATTTTGGCTCCGAAAGAACGTGATTTAATGTTTGTTGGTGGGGGCTTAGGGGGTAATGGGCATACCTTGCAAGAAGAAGAGACCCTTTTCTATCAAGGATATGGTCAAACTCAGATTAATCCAATAGCAATAGCGTATTATCGCTATGAGCGGATTATTGAAGATATTGCAGTTTACTGTGAGCAGATATTTTTATCGGATGAAGGTGGAGAAGATCGAGAGCAGTCGCTTGAACATTTGAAATCCAATTATTTACCCGGTCACACAATCGAGATTGCCTATCAGTCTGATAGAATATTGGGAGATGATTACAAATCATAAATGCCGCACAACCCCGCGTCAACCCGACTTGGGGTAAGCGGCGCGAAAAATTGGTATTGGGCAGCGTTTGGAGTTTCTGGAAGCCGCGTAAAGGGCAAAGTCCCCAAGCGGGTTACGCCCCCGTT
>JAADGN010000025.1 GCA_013152325.1 Chloroflexota bacterium | reverse complement strand
CCTGCCACCACTTATCGTACAACTGCGCGCCGCGAACAGCATCACCGGTCAACGCGGGCGCAGGGGCCTCCGTCATCGCCGGAGCTTCGGTGGCCGCCGGGGCCTCAGGCGTTGGAGCGGATTCCGGGGCAGGCGCAGTTTTGGGGCCGCAAGCGGTCAATATCAGTACGCCCAACACAACGAGAACTACGAGAATTAAGTTACGTTTTGACATTTGCTTTCTCCTCCGAAAAACCATGGCCGAATCTTGTGCAAGTTGTATAAGTGTACAAATGTACAAATCCGGATAAGCTAATCTTGTACTCATTTTATCTTAGCACAAAAGCATGTCAATTTGATGTGTCGCAGTGTCGCAATTATGTCCTCTTTTGTGCGTCACAAGCGAAAAATTGCTATAATCATTTTGAGAGGCTTATGAACAAACTTAAAAAAATCCTTGTTTCACAAATAAAGAAGACCGGCGACCTGAAATTCATCCAGTGGGTGCTCCCTTTGCTTTTGTTTTTCATCGCCCTGGGTTTCGAAATATGGGAACACATCGTCGAAAACATCGAAAGCAGGGAGCCCCCATCCGATTTCGACATGCTGTTCAGCGAAGTAGTGGTCTTCGGCATTATCGGCCCAATTGCGGTCTGGTTGGTGGTTGGAGCGCTACAGCGGATAGTAGCCTCCGAAAGCCTGGCGCGCACCGAACTGGAAAAGCTCAACCGCGAACTGGAAGCGCGCGTTGCCGAACGCACTGCCGATTTGGCGCAGCGCAACCTCGAACTGGCGCGCGCCAACGCCGAACTCCAGGAGCTCGACCAGATGAAATCGGATTTCGTGGCCCTGGTCAGCCACGAATTACGCGCCCCTCTAACCGCACTCAACGGCGGCCTGGAACTGGCCCTGCAGGACGCGGACAAACTGCCCGCCTCCACACACCGCACATTGGAGGTGATGACCAGGGAAAGTGACCGCCTGACGCGTTTCGTCCAGACCATCCTCGATCTTTCACGCGTAGAGGCGGGCAAACTGTCGTTGACGATGGGGCCAATCGCCGTTCTCCCCCTGCTCCAGCACACCGCAGATATTGTGCTCCTGCCAAGCAAACGTTCCGTCCGGTGGGATGTTCAACGCGAGCTTCCCCCTGCCTGGGCAGATGAGACGTATTTAGAAGAAGTGCTTCGAAACCTGCTGCGCAACGCCGATAAATATTCCCCGCCAGACCAACCCGTGTACATCTCGGCCAGTGCGGAAAACGGTTCCATCCACATCAGCGTGACGGATTGCGGACCCGGCATCCCGTCTGAACTACAGACACGTGTCTTCGAACGCTTTTACCGTCATCCAGCCGATGAAAATGCATCTCCTGGTTGGGGGTTGGGCCTCTACTTCGCCCACCAATTGATCGCAGCGCAAGGCGGAAAGATCAGCGTGCATTCACCTGTTTGGGAGGCTGAAACGCTCCCCGGCACAACCTTCACGGTAACCTTGCAAGTAGCCAAATGCCCGGACGAAAACGAGGATTGCTGACCCGTAAGCGAAGTGTGTGTGGCGGTCTCCTAATCGGAGTTCACAGATTTTATCTGTTTGGGACGCCGCTCACTTGTTTCAACGAATAATTTCGAAGGCGGCAGCGGCGGATTCCTGACGTCCCAGGGAATCCCGGCCTTGCAAAAAAAGCCGGACGCAGTCTCGCGTCCGGCTTTTTTCCTTGCTGCCGGCAAAACCAGGATCCCGCCCTGCGCTATTTAATCAAAAAAGTAACCGCTCCAGCAATCGAACTCCGCCCCATTGGGGCTGGTAACTGTGACGGGCCAATCGTCATCGTGGAGGGTATAGTCGCTCAGCTCGGTTTGCAGCGCGTCGTATACCCGATCCGCGCGCCAGCGCGCGAGGTGGAAGGACTGCCAAGGCAGCGGCTCCGAACGGGATCCTTCGTTGGACCGGTAACAAATCATGGCCGCGGCGACCCCGTCACGGGTCCAGGCAGAGATGCCGGAGACCTCCAGAGAATCTGCCAGGGCGGGGATGGCATCGTCCGAAAGAGAGGCCAGGTAGGCCGAGTCCAGCTCCCGTCCGCCCACTGACAATTGCACGTTCTGCCGGACGATGAAGGCATCCACGTTGAGCAGGTCAAGCGTCGCGGCAAAACCCAGCAAGGCAAAAAGCGCAGCTACGGCAAAGACGCGTTGACGCTGTACGATCTCCAGCACAACGACCGCGGTCAGCAAAATTCCCAGCCAAACCATGAAGACGTGCGGATAGGTGCGCAAGCGGGAGAAGCCGTACACCGTTTCGTAGAGCGTCAGGCGCTGAAAAGCCGAGACCAGCATGACCAGCACCAGCACGACCAGCCCAATGCCCAGACCGGAGAATACCTTGCGCCGGACAGCCGTATCTCGGCGGGCGACGGTGCTCAGGCCAAGAAAGAGCAGCAGACTAAAGACGGCCACGGTGACCAACTCGCCGAAGCCGCGGCGGGCGTACTCCGAGTAAGTGTAGCCGTCGATATTAATGTTGACCTGCCCCCCGAAGAAGTATTGGAACTGGACGACGACAAAGGCCGCAAAGAGCAGCACGACGCTGCCCAGCACAATGCCCGCCTCGGTAAAACCAAGAAAAGGCGCCACGACCGGCTTTTCCTCGCCAAGCAGTTTTTCGTCGCGGCTTTTGAAAGCCGCATACAGCAGTATGCCCACCAGCAAATACGCCAGGAGGAAAATATACATGCCGCGAAAGATATATTCGGGCAGTTTTTCCAGCCGGAAGAGAGCGATGAAATCATCCAGACGCTGGGCAAAGACCAGGTCCGCGGACGACAGCAAAGAGGCAAAAATCGCCACAATCGGCAGGGCGATCAAAAGCCCGCGGACAACCGGCCAGACCCGCCTGGTGTTTTCGTCGGCTCCGGCTTCTTTTCGCTGACGGCGCGTCTCAGCGATGAACGAGAGCGGGCGGCCAAGCATGGAGCCTGCCAATCGGAAGAAACCGGCCAGGTAGTCGCTCAGGCTGTAGGCCGGCCAGCGCCCGCCAAGGTAGGACAGGGCCAACAGGGCCATAAAAAACAGCGTGAGCGCATAGTTCAGGAACGCGGTCAACGGCTCTTGGCGGACGAACGTCATCGCAGCGAAAAAAGCGATCGGCGCGAGCAGCCAGAGCGAACGGCGAGCGGGGAGGACACCATCCATACGCAGGACGATATATCCGCCAACCAGGCACAACGCCACAAAGATGGCGAACGAAATCCCCGGCATTTTCTTCCAGAAGAGGAAATCAAAAGCCAGGCCGAGCAGAAGGGTGGTCGTCCAGAGCCGTTTCGAATTCAACATGTCAGCCTCCCGAAAAGATTTCGGCCAGTATAGCCGTTCACGGCTGGCAGAAACTTCCAGAGGGTTCCAGAGGGTTCCAAAAGCTATCAAACCGGCGGCAACTCTCCCCCCGCCCTTCCCCCAAAAGAAAAGGGGAAACTGCCGGATTAATTTTGCTCCACCACGATCGAGGCATATCGCCCGGCGAAAAGCCCCGGTGTGCCGCCAGTATGCCAGAAAAGCACTGTCTCGCCAGGTTCGAAGAAGCCCCGGCGGATGAGATCGATCATCCCGCCGGCGGCGCGGCCGGTATAGACCGGGTCGAGCAGCAGCCCCTCGTATTTGGCGAACAATTGGACGGCTTCGCGCTCGAGGTCGGTCAGCACACCGTAGCCGGGCGCGCAGTAATCATCGTTGACGAGAACGTCCCCCGGGGAAAATTGGATCCGTTCCCCAAGCCGCTCCGAAGTCTCCGAGGCCAGTTCCGCCACGTGCGCCTGCAAAGCATGCTGCGGCTCATCAATGCTGATGCCGAGCACTTTCCCCGAACAGCCGAAAACGCGCGCCCCCAGCACCAACCCGGCCTGCGTCCCGCCCGACGACGAGGCGAAGACGATCCAGTCTGCCGCCACGTCCTGTCGAAGGAACTCTTCCATCGCAAAAACATAGCCCAGCGCCCCGGTCGGACTGGAGCCGCCGTACGGAACGAGGTAGGGCCGCTCGCCGTCCGCGCGGGCCTGCTCGAAGGTCTCCTGCAAGACGCGCTCGCGGTCGGCGCGGTCGGCCACCCAGACAATGCGCGCGCCAAAGAGATGGTCGAGCAGCAGGTTGGCGGAGGCCTGCTCCGGCGGCCCTCCCGTCAAAACGAGAACGCACTCGAAACCGTAACGCGCCGCGGCGGCGGCCGTCTGGCGGCAGTGATTGGACTGGGCCGCCCCGGCCGAGACGAGCGTCCGCGCGCCGCGGGCCTGCGCCTCCGCGACGAGGAATTCCAGTTTGCGGGTCTTGTTGCCGCCAAAGGCCAGGCCGGTCTGGTCGTCGCGTTTGACGAACAGCCGCGGTCCGCCGAGAGCCTGGGTGAGACGCGGCAACTCTTCGATCGGGGTGGGCAAATGGGCGAAGTGGAGACGAGGGAGCATGAGATATCCTTGTGTTAAGAACCTGTCCGAAAAATGCGTAGTAGCGACTTTTAGTCGCTGCTTGACGGCTGACCCTGACAGGGTGCTACGCGAAGCCGTTACTAGTATGATAGAGAAGGCACGGCAGGACAGGGGAGTTCAGCAAGACCCCCGGGGAAACCCCGCGCGCCTTTGCGCCCTTGCGCGGTCAAGAATCCGGTTCATCCAGCGCATTGCCATCCAATTGCAGCCCCCGCAACGCATCGTCCATGCTCATGCCCTCGCGGCGCATGCCCGGCTCCGGCATGCCGCAGTAGGGACAGATATTCCAGGGCAGTTCCATCAACTTGCCACACTCATGGCAGGTTTTCTTGAGCTTGGTCTGGCAGTTCGGGCAGACGAGCCAGTCATCCCTGACGCGGCGCTCACAGCCAGGGCACAGCAACTGGTCTTCGATGGCGGCCAGCAGGGCCTCCTCCTCCAGCGTGCGCTGGTACTCTTCTTCCAGCGTGTGGGGCGGGCGCAGGATGAGATAGACCAGCACACCGGGGAAGTTGAGCAGTCCCACCAACAGGGTGGACAGCACCTGCACCAGCGTCTCGCGGGCGCGGTTGCGAATGTCGCGGTATGTCCAGATGACCAGGCTGATCCACAACGCGGCAAGGAATGCCCCGCCAAAGCCGGTCAGCACAAGCATGAAGTTGCTCACGAAAGTCGGGTCGAAGGTCATAATATCTCCTCACTACAAAGCCACGAGCCGTAACCAATATTGTACTATGCGCTACGGCGTCGCAAAGCGAAAATGCCAATCGCTGCCATCCTGCCAAAAAGTGGAGTTCGTACCGATGACTTCGTAGAACGTCCTGCCCGGTTTCAGTGGCAGCGGATTGCCGTTCACGTCGGTGATGAGCAGGGGCTGGTCCATCGTCAACCGCCACCACAAAGCCGGCAAGGCGATCCCGTCCCGAAAGAGGTAAGCCTTCCCGGATTTGATCAGGTCGATATGATAGACCTCGTCCTCCTCCTGGAATTGGTCGGCAAAGGTATAGGGCACGAAAAGAACGACCACATTGTCCGCATCCACCTGCCGACCGGTCACCGCGTCCGTCAAAGGCGCGTAGGATTCGGGCTTGCCATCCCGCGTATCGTCAGCTTCCTGGTAGCGGAAATACTTGTGCAGGCTGCTGTTGTATTCCCAATAGTGATAATCATCGACCGAATAGCGCGTATAAATACGCCCGGCGCGTTCAAAAGCCAGAGGCGGCACGCCATAGAAATATCCGCCGCGCAGATCCTGGCGCGTGTTGTCCTTGCCATGCCGGATAAGGTAATCCTGGAATTTGCGCGTGTTAAAGAAGTAATTGTTGTAATTGTCGAAACTGTTGGGGCCGGAATAGATGGCGCCAACCGCGTTGCTCGGCACGATCAAAAAATCCTTCAGGTCGCTCTCTTTGAGATAATCGAAAACACGCTTGTCTGCATATTTGAAGACCAGATAAGCATGGTACATGCGCGCCACGTGAGCGTCAAAAAAACGCCCCGAACGGACCGGGCCGACCGCTTCGCTGTCATTGCCATAGAAGACAGCGATGAAACGGGACAATCCCGCTTCGATATAATATTCAAAGACCACGTCGGCCAGGGTCAGCCCCGATTCGGGACGGACGTAACGCGGAAAAAGCGTAACCTTGATCGCCATTGGCCGCCGCTCCAGCAGGAACGGATTCGACGTGGTCGTACCGGTAAGCGGATTAATGCCGGCCGGCAGCGAGTAAGGGGAGATGCCCACGAGCGTCGGCAGGACGAGTGGGATTGGCGTCGGGTAATCCCCCCCCTCGACGGTGATGGTCGACATCGGCGAAGGCGTGGCGAACACAGGCTGCGGCTGCGCTTCATCGATGAACGGGAATCCGGAAACGCCGGACTGCGGCTGGAACGGCGTCGGCGAGGGGACGGCATCTCCCAACTGGTCAGCCATGCCAGACTGCGCCCCCGCGACGGAATGCCCGTCGAAGACGCCGGAAACGGCCAGCACCAACAGGGTGAACAGCACAAGCCCCCCGATGATGATTGCACTTTTGGAACGCAGAATCGTTTTGAGATCAAACACAAAGTTACCTTTGACGACGGGATACGGCCTGATTGTACAACAAAAACACCTGCGCACCGCCCCTAAACCTGATAAAATAGACTACCCCTTAAATCCTATGTTGATCCTGCTGACCGTCGTCATCCTCTTCGTCACCGCCCTGGCGCTGCTCATCCTGCGCTGGGTCAGACCTCATTTCCGCGCTGTGTGGCTGCTCGCGGTCGGCGGCGCGTTCCTGGCCTGGGTCAGCGTTTTTCTGTGGCAGTTGCACATGCCGCTGGTATTCATCCTGCCCGCGTGGCAGCCAGAGTCGCTTTTTGTCGATTCCCCCGTCTTTCTGGCCGACAATCTCTCCTGGCCGTATGCCATCAGCCTGACAACCCTGGCGCTGGCCGCGCTGCTGACGGCGGTTGCCAGAAAAAATTTTCCCAACTCCCTGGCCTGGGCCGGCATCCTGACCCTGACCGGGCTGGGGTTGTTGGCCGTGCTGGCCGACAACCCGCTCACACTGGTGCTCATCTGGGCGGCCATCGACCTGGCCGAGTTGGTCACGCTGCTGCGCTCGGTGACCGGATCCGAACCCCGCGAGCGCGTGGTGATCGCCTTCTCGGCCCGCGTTGTCGGGTTGGGAGTCCTGCTGTGGGCCAGCATCGCCAGCACCGCAGGGGGAACAACGTTGAACTTCATCGCCGCGCCGACCCAAGCCGGGTTGTACATGCTCGTAGCGGCCGGGCTGCGGCTCGGCGTCCTGCCCATACACCTGCCGTTCACCACCGAATCGGCCCTGCGCCGCGGATATGGCACGGTGCTGCGGCTGGTCTCGGCTGCATCCAGCCTGATATTGCTGGCGCGCATTCCCACCAGCAGCGTCACGTCCCCCCTGACGCCTGCCCTTCTGGCGCTGGTCGCGCTGGCCGCCCTGTACGGCGGCTGGATGTGGGTGCGCTCGCCCAAAACCCTGAACGCCCGCCCATACTGGCTGATCGGCATGGGGTCGCTGACCATCGCGGCGGCATTGCGCGCGAATCCGGCCGGGAGCGTCGCCTGGGGCTGTGCGTTGATCCTGGGGGGCGGCGCGCTGTTCCTTTCGTCCGTCCACCAAAAATGGCTCACACGGCTGCTCCTGACGGGCGTCTGGGGGCTCTCCGCCCTGCCCTTCTCGCTCACCGCGGCCGGCTGGTCGAGCAAAACGTCGACGTGGTGGGTCTTCTGGCTGCTGTTCATTCCCGCCCAGGCGCTCCTGCTGACCGGCTACATCCAACACTCGCTGCGCCCGGCTGAGAACACCTTCGAAGCGCAGCCCAAGTGGGCGCAACTCGTCTATCCGGTGGGCATCGTCTTGATGCTGCTGGTGATGTTCGCCCTTGGATTGGGGGGCTGGCAAGGCGCGCAAACCATGGGAACCTGGTGGGTAGGCCTGGTCGCGACGCTGTTGACGATCACGCTGGCCTGGATCAGACCGCGCCTCCGGCTCCTGACCCCGGTCCAGGCCCATTGGGTACGGCCGGCCACAGCCTGGCTGGATTGGCTGTATCGCGGCCTGTGGAACTTGTACCGCGTATTGGGCTGGTTGAGCGCCCTTTTTACACAAATCCTGGAAAGCGACGGCGGCATCCTGTGGACGCTGTTGTTCCTGGTGCTCTTTGCGTCACTCCTGGCGGGAGGCATCCGCTAATGACGGTCGAGATCATCTCCTGGGCGACAGTCGGACTCTTGTTGGCAACCACGGTCGGCCTGCTGTTGGCGCGCGATTGGCGCTGGAGTTTGGGATTGCTGGCGCTTCAATATCTGGGCATGTTCTGGATGGTGCGCCTGCATTGGCCGATCGCGATGGCCGCCGTCAAACTGGTGACCGGTTGGATGGCCGCCGCCGCCCTGGGCATCACACGAGTCGGACTCAAGAGTGAGCCGGATACCGCCTCCGAACAATCCTGGCCGGAGGGTCGTTTGTTCCGCGTTCTGGCCGCGATCCTCGTGCTGGTAACCATCCTGCCGTCGGTGCCGCACGTGGCGCTTATCTTCCCGGGAATTGGGCTGCCCGAAGTGGCGGGCGCCCTGCTCCTGATCGGGATGGGCCTGCTGCACCTGGGCATGACCGTCCAACCCCTGCGCATCACCATAGGGCTTTTGACCGTCCTGGCCGGGTTCGAGACCCTCTACGCCGCCGTCGAAACTTCGATCCTGGTCGCCGCGCTGCTGGCTGTCGTCAATCTCGGCCTGGCGCTGGTGGGTTCTTATCTGCTGGTCGCCGCGCCCGAAGAAATGGAAGGAATGGGGGAAAACGGATGAGCGCGCCCATCATCTGGATCCTGCTCCCCCTGGGATTGTCACTCCTGGTCTGGCTGCCGCGCCGCGGGCACATCACGGCCATGCTCGGCGGCCTGAGCGCATTGGCCCTGTCCGGCGCAGCCTGGCTGATCCCGGTTGACACCGCCCTGCGCATCGGCCCCTGGTCGCTCAAGATCGCCGCTTCCGTACAAATCCTGGGCCGCCGCATCCTGATCAGTCCCGCCGACCAGCCCATGCTGACCATGATCTACGGTCTGGCGGCTCTGTGGTTCTTCGGCGCACATGCGGCCGGTCTCGCCCGGCGGCTGGTTCCGTTGGGGATGGCGATCACAGCCCTGCTGGTCGGATCGCTGGCCGTCGAGCCGTTCCTCTACGCCGCGCTGCTGATCGAAATGGCCGTCCTGCTGGCGATTCCGCTGCTTTCGCCGCCGAACCAGAAACCCGGACGCGGCGTCGTCCGTTTCCTGATCTACCAGACGCTGGGCATGCCCTTCATCCTGTTTTCCGGCTGGCTGCTGGCCGGCGTGGAAGCCAGTCCCGGCGACCTGGCGCTGGCCGTCCAATCCGCCACCCTGCTGGGATTGGGCTTCGCCTTTCTGCTGGCCATCTTCCCGCTCTACACCTGGATTCCGCTGCTGACCGAAGAGTCGTCGCCCTACGCGGTCGGTTTCATCCTGTGGATCCTGCCAACGATCACGCTGCTGTTCGGAACCGGGTTTCTCGACCGTTACTCGTGGCTGCGCGAATCGCCGCAAATGCTCTCCATCCTGCGTTCCGCCGGATTGCTGATGATCACGACCGGCGGCTTGTGGGCCGCCTTCCAGCGCCACCTGGGACGCATGATGGGCTATGCCGCCATCACCGGCGTGGGCTTTGCCCTGTTGGCGCTGTCGCTCGAACCGGAATATGGCCTGGCGGCCTTTTTCCTGCTCATCATTCCCCGCGCCATCGGACTTGCAATCTGGGCCTTGTCGCTCTCTGTCCTGACAATGCACGGCGAATCCCTCCGCTTCAGGACGATGCTGGGGAAGATGCAGGCCTACCCGGTCGCTTCGACGGGCATCATCCTGGCGCACCTTTCCGCAACCGGGCTGCCCCTGCTGGCCGGTTTCCCGGCCTTTTTCGTCATATGGGAGGGACTGGCTCGCCAATCCATAGGGGCGGCCATCTGGCTGGGCCTTGGACTGGCAGGATTGTTCACCGGCGCGGTCCGCACGCTGGCAGTGTTGGTCATGTCCTCCGAGAACACGCCCTGGGAGTGGCGCGAAACCTGGCTGCAAGATACCCTGATCGGCTTGGGCGTGATCGTCCTTTTCATGTACGGGTTGTTCCCGCAATGGCTGCAGCCGCTGCTCGTCAACCTGCCAGCCGCCTTCGAACACTTGGGGCAATAGCCCCGCTCTCATGCTATAATCGCAACGTCGCCCGTTTTTCAGATCACAAAAACTGGTCTGGACATTGGCTGCGCAATACATCCCCATACCACTCTTCGGAGAGACTCATGGAATTCGAACAAATCGTCAAACAACTGGAATGGCTGGACGAGGAACACCGCAAGGACAAAGTCGCCATTTCCGGCCTGGAAGAACGCCTGGCTGCAATGGAAAGCTCGCTGGACACGCTTACCAAGCAGATAAAAAGGATCCATAAAGAATTCTCCGGTTTTTCGACGGTTGCCGTCAGACTGGAACAATTCGACGAGTTCCTGGCCCAGCAGCGCAGGGAGATGAACCAGACGGTCGAAGACCTTGAAAAGAAAGCCAAGCGCCGCGAGCGCGAAGCCCGAAAACGCTATCAGGAAGACCTGGAAACCATCAATAAAGCGTTGGCCGATCTGCACGAAAGGAGCGACCAAACCGCGCTCAAGAAAACCCTGAAAAGCCAGGCCGATGAAAACCTGCGCCTGAACCAGGCTTTCTCGAAGCTCAGGAAAAGGATCGACGATATTCTGAGCAGCAATGAGGAGATCAAACACGCGCATCGTCTGTTCGAAGAAAACCGCCGCCAGGATGCCAAACGGCTGACCGACACCCAGGGAGAGCTGACCGCCCTGCGCAAACGGATAGACGAACAGCGCGAAAAACTCGAACTGAATACCGACAACCTGCGCAACCTGGACGCCCGCATTGCTGAAGTGCTTGCGGCCGAAGCCGGCCGCAAGAAAGCGCAGAACGCTTTCCTCGAGCAGCAATCGCTGGCGCAGATCGAACGTGAGCGGGCCTGGAAAGAGTGGCTGGAAAAGTACGAAACGTTCCAGCGGCAGACCGAAAGCCTGGAAATCCAGTTGCAGGCCATGGACAAGGCAACCCGCGCCGCCCAGAAAGCCCAGGAGACGTTCACCGAACTCAGCCAGCGTACGGAACGACGCGTCAACGAGATCACCGAAATGCAGCGCCTGGCCGAAGACCGCCTGCGGCAGGAATGGGTATCCTTCAAAGCCGACGAGCAGAAACGCTGGACGGGGTATTCCCTCTCGCAGGACGAAACGCTGCGCGACCTGCGAAAAGCGATGGAAAAACTGGAGGAGCGTCTCACGGCGCTGGACGACTCCACCCAAACCCTGCACGACCAACTCCAACAAACCACCGACGCGACCGAACAGCAGATGCAGGAGCTGATGAACTGGGCGCACGAGTGGCTCACCGCCTACGAACGCGTCATGGGCCACGCCCGCAAAACGAGGTAAGCATGCGCGTCATCGGCACCGCCGGACACGTCGACCACGGCAAATCCACGCTTATTGCAGCGCTCACAGGCGTCCACCCGGACCGCCTGAAGGAGGAGCAAGAGCGCGAGATGACCATCGAACTCGGCTTCGGCTGGCTGACCCTGCCCGACGGCGAGGAAATTGGCATCGTGGACGTGCCGGGACACCGCGACTTCATCGAGAACATGCTGGCCGGCGTGGGGGGAATAGACGCGGCGCTGCTGGTCGTCGCTGCGGACGAGGGCGTGATGCCGCAGACCAGGGAGCATCTCGCCATCCTCGACCTGCTCCAGATCCCAACCGGGCTGATCGCCCTGACAAAAACCGACCTCGCCCCGGACTCCGAGTGGCTGGCTCTCGTGGAAAGCGACATTCGCGCCGCCCTGAAGGGAACCGTCCTGCAAGACGCGCCGATGGTGCGCGTCTCCGCCAAGAGCGGCGAGGGCCTGGACAACCTGCTCACCACCCTGAGCGGAATTCTCAAGGAAAAGCCCGCCCGTCTGGACCTGGGGCGTCCGCGCCTGCCGATCGACCGCGTCTTCAGCATCGCCGGATTTGGCACCGTCGTCACCGGCACACTGACGGACGGACACCTGAGCCTGGGCGACGAGGTCGAGATCCTGCCCTCCGGCAAGAAAGGCCGCGTGCGCGGCCTGCAAACCCACAAAAAGAAAGAAGAGACTTCCGTTCCGGGCAGCCGCACGGCGGTGAATATCTCCGGCGTGTCGGTGGAAGATGTCCGGCGCGGCGAGGTCGTCACGCATCCCGGACAATACCAGGCCACCCGCCGCCTGGACGCGCGCTTCCGCCTACTGCCGGATGCCAGCGCGCCGCTGAAGCACGCCAGCGAGGTCAAACTCTTCGTCGGCGCCAGCGAGACGATCGCGACCCTGCGCCTGCTGGGCGTGGAGATACTGCCTCCCGGCGAGGAAGCCTGGATCCAACTCGAATTGCGCAACCCGGTCGTGACCGTACGCGGCGACCGCTACATTCTGCGCCGCCCCTCCCCGGCGGAGACGCTCGGCGGCGGGATCATCGTGGACCACCAGCCCAAGCGACGCCACAAACGCTTCGACGAGGCCGTGCTGAAGCGGTTGGCGTCCCTGGCCGAAGGCTCCCCCGCCGAAGTGCTGTTGGAATCCAGCCTGGCGCTGGGCGCTGCGCCGGCGAAAAACGTCATCACCCAGGCGCGCCTGGATGCCGCCCAGGCCCGCGAAGCCTTGAGCGAGGCGCTTGCTTCGGGGCAGCTCATCGCGCTGGAAGACGGCCAGCCGACGCCCGCCAGCGACATCCTGGTCATCGCAGCGGTTCAGTGGGCTGCGTTGCGCGAGCGCGCAGACCAGATGGTCGCAGCCTACCACAAGAATTTCCCCTTGCGGCGCGGCGTCCCGCGCGAGGAGCTCAAGAGCCGCCTGAAGGTCACGCCGCGGCTGTTCAACGCCATGCTCAAGAAGTTGAGCGCCGGGAACGTGCTGGCCGAGCGCGGCAACGCGGTCGCACAGCCGGGGCACGAAATCCGCTTCGATGACGGCCAGCAGGCCAAAGTCCAGGCGTTGATGCGGCGCTTCGCGCAAAATCCCTATTCCCCCCCGACGATCAAGGATTGTCAGGCCGAAGTCGGCGAGGAGATATTCAACGCGCTGCTCGAATTGGAGGAGCTGGTCGCCGTCTCGCCGGAGGTCGCCTTCCGCAAACGGGATTACGAGGCGCTGGTCGAGAAGGTGCGCCGACACATCCGGCAGCAGGGGCAGATCACCGTGGGCGAGGCGCGCGACCTGTTCAAGACCAGCCGCCGTTACGTGTTGGCGCTGCTCGAACACCTGGACGCGACCGGCGTGACCGTGCGCGAGGGGGATCGCCGGGTGTTGCGTAAAACGTAGCCATGTGCGGACGATTTGCACTCACCGCCGCGCCCGAGGCGCTGCAAGCGGCCTTCCCGCAATTTGCCTTTCCCGCGCCATACGCGCCGCGCTTCAACATCGCCCCCGGCCAGCCGGTGCTGGCAATCCCCAGCGACGGCTCGAACGCGGCGGATTTTTTCGTCTGGGGGCTGATCCCCCCCTGGGCCAGAGACCCGTCTATCGGGGCGCGGCTGATCAACGCCCGCGCGGAGACGCTGGCCGAGAAACCGTCCTTCCGAGGCGCGTTCAAGTACCGCCGCTGTCTCATCCCGGCGGACGGCTTTTACGAATGGGCGCGTGCGCCCGGCCGCAAGACCAAAATCCCGTATTTCATCCATCTGAAATCACGCCAGCCCTTCGCTTTCGCCGGTTTGTGGGGCGAGTGGCAAGGCCCGGACGGTTCGCAAATCAGGTCCTGCACGATCATCACCACGCAGCCCAACGAGATGCTGGCGGCGCTGCACAATCGCATGCCGGTCATTCTGCAGCCCGGCGCTTACGAACGCTGGCTCGACCTGGCAGCGCGCGGCAGGGACGAACTGCAACCCCTGCTCGCTCCCTTTCCCGCCGCGGAGATGGGCGCTTACCCGGTCTCGACGCTGGTCAACGACCCGGCCAACGACCGGCCCGAGTGCGCAGTCCCAACCGAATAAGCTCTCGCGGAGCGCATCCCGGCCCTGCTTGACGGCGCCTTTAGCCCGTGATATGATGGGCCGCAGTGAACGACATGGATAACGAATTTCCGGAAAATATTCCGCAAGCCTCCCAGGGGGACGCAGCGGAGGCCGAGGAAATCTCCTCTCCCGAGCATGGCCCAAACATCATCGCCCGCTGGATGGAAACGCTGCTCCAGATGGGGCTTGGCGAGTCCATTCTGCGCGTGGGCACCAACGCCCTTTCGCTGATCGTGGTCTTCATGGTCATCGCGTTGATGCAGCGCTTTTACAGGGAAGCGCCAACGCCGGTCGCCGTGCAGGGAGCGCTGGCGGCCGCGCCCACACCGACTCCCTCGATGGACGTCGAGGTGGTCCCGCCGCCCGTCAATACGCTGTTCACAGGCATTCCCCGCATGGCGCTGCTGCACACAACGATCCCGTCCCGGCCGCGGCTGGAGATCACGAAATACACCGTCCAGCAGGGAGATACCGTCTTCGGCATCGCCGAAAAATACGGGCTGGACCCGCAGACCATCTTGTGGGGCAACTATTTCATCCTGCTGGATGACCCGCACAACCTGGTCGCCGGACAGGAATTGACCATCCTGCCGACCAACGGCACGTATTACGAATGGCAGGAAGGCGACGGGCTGAACGGGGTGGCGAAGTTCTTCGGCGTCAAGCCGGAAGACATCGTCAACTACCCCGGCAACCACCTGGATCCGGATAAGGTCGGCGATTTCGCGCATCCGAACATCGAACCGGGCGCCTGGTTGATCATCCCGGGCGGGAGACGCGAATTCGTCTCCTGGAGCGCGCCGCTCGGCGTGACGCGCGATAATCCCGCCATCGCGGCCGTCCTGGGACCGGGAGCCTGCGATGCGGTCTCCGGCGGCGCGGTCGGCTACGGGACATTTGTCTGGCCGGCCAACCAACATTACCTGTCCGGTTTCGACTACTCGCCCGAGACCAACCACCGCGGCATCGATATCGCCGGTCACCTCGGCGCGGGCGTTTTCGCCACCGATGCGGGCGTAGTCGTCTACGCCGGTTGGAACAATTACGGCTACGGCAACATGATCATGATCGATCACGGCACCGGCTTCCAATCGCTGTACGCCCATCTGAACGAGATCTACGTCGGCTGCGGACAAAGCGTGGGGCAGGGGGATCCCATCGGCGCAATCGGCAGCACCGGGCGCTCGTCTGGCGCGCACCTGCACTTCGAACTGATGACCTCGCGCTACGGCAAAGTCAACCCGTGGGATTTCCTGCCGCCGCCATAAAAAGATCGTCCGGATCATGGCTGTCATTGCGAGCCGCCCTGCGACTGCTCCCGTTGATCCACGCCTTGCCAAAGCAATTATCATCGGCTATAATCCCCCCGCACGACGGGCGCGTAGCTCAGCTGGTTAGAGCGCACGGTTCACATCCGTGAGGTCGTGGGTTCGAGTCCCTCCGCGCCCATTAAAGCATGGGTTCGAGTGCTGCGCGATCCGCGCCCACCAAACCGCCGTCATCGAGAGATGGCGGTTTTTCTTGTCCTGCCTGTGCCCCTCGTTAGGCACGAAGATCAAATAACATGCAAAGCTTCAGGGGACCGGCACTTTGGTCGTGCCGGTCCCCTGCGCAATCCACGGAATGGATCGAGAGGGTGAAGGCAAGATCAACCGCGAAGCGCGCGAAGGACGCGAAGAGTTTCAGTATTCACGAAGTGGATCGA
>JAADGN010000014.1 GCA_013152325.1 Chloroflexota bacterium | reverse complement strand
CCAGGCCATTTCATACCTCTCAAATCTTACGCACCACATTTCACACGTTGGTTTCGTGTTTTATTTTTTGCATTTTGTTTTTTCCCTAGCCACCAGACACTTTTGGACGATAGTACACAATGCCATTCGGCGGACTAAAGTCCTGCCTCAGCCCGTAAAAGTCGGCTGAAGCCGACTCCCTGATCAGCACGCACACCCCGTTTGGGGCGCAGGTGGCTTCCATGTACTGAGAAAGGGCTTTCAGCCCGCACGATGATCTTGAAAAACCACAAGCCCGGGCATCTACCGGAAACTATCCGGTGGTTGGGTTTTTTCTTGTTTCTGCACGCCTACTCTTTTCCAAACGCGGCCACTTCCATCGTCTCTTCGCCAGACTGCACCAGGTAGTACGGCATCCAGCCCACGCCGAACAAATTGACGAAGATGTCCGCCTTCCTGGGCGTAACCGTGATCTCGCTGACGTCGTTGACCACATCGCCCCAGCGATCATTGATCTCCTCGATCGTCGCATCGCGTTCCTGCTCCAGGTCGGCGATCTGCTGTTCATAATCCTCAATCGCCTCCAGCGACTCTTCCACGTCGGATTTGGCCTGCTGGGTCAGGCGGCGCTTCGTCAACGAAGTAGAAAGCCGGCGGCTCCGGCGGCTTCCGCTAAATATGCTCAACACATTTTCGGCATGTGTCCCTATCTCTTCCATTTTGCGGTCGGAAAGCTCCTCCTCGTCTTGCTTCAATTCGCGCTGTTCCCGCTTCAGACGATTCTTCAGCGTCGTGATCTTGCGTTCATATCTGGCCGTCACCTTCTCGACCTCGGCATCCCGTTCCTCGCGAGCCGCATCCGCACAGGCGCGCATGAAATCAGCCTGCGAAACGTCCGGCCCGGCATACACTTTCAAGGCCTCGTTGGCGCGCGCCTTGATCGCAGCCGTACGATAAAGCCAATCGGTGAAATCGCGCTTCAGTGATTTCACCGGTTTGGACTTGTTCAGCGGCGCATCCAGCGGCACAAAACGCGCCTGCGGTGCGGGCGTCGAACCAACCGCGTCCGGGGACAACCCGCGAACGATGAAATCTTCCCAGCGCACCACGCCGCGTGGATCAGGCGTTTCGATCAACGCAGTGCGCGTCATCTCGCTGTCCACGCCATATTTGCGATTCAGGAAACGGACTTGCGCCGAGGCCAGCAGCGTCGGCCGATAGAGCACGCCCACTTGCTGCGCATCCGCCGCCAACGGCTTGCCCGCCGCGTCAAAAGCCTCCGTCAGGCTGAGGTTGAGCGGCAGGAAATACTCGCCCACGCCCGCCGGGACAGGCGGACGCGTCTGGCTGCCTTCCATGTCCAGACGGCCGGGACGGTTCGCGTCCGACCGTCTGGCGCGCCGGGGAGCGGGAACCGGTTGATAGTCCGAGAGCGATGCGTCCGGCGTTTCGGGCTGGGTCGCCGTTCCGGGGGCAGATTCCGGTTCCGCGGCGGATACCGTCAACGCGTCCGCCCCGACCAATTTGTTCAAAGCCGGGATCTGCGTCCGCGTCAACGGCCCGGCCAGGTAATTCATCGCCCAGCGCGTCTGGAAGAGAGCAGGCTGTTTGGCATGGACATTATGCAAAATAAAAACCCGTTTGCCCAGCCCGGAGATAAGTTTGTCAAAGGTACGGCGGTCAAGGCCGCCGCCCGCGCTCTCCAACCCGTCCAACAGGCGATCTTTGTCCTGCTCGGTCTGGAGTTTGCCGATGAACCACGTCCCGGCGTTGGAGAGGGCTTTGTAGTCCACATCGACCGGATTCTGCGTGGCGAGCAGCAACCCGACGCCAAAGGCGCGCGCCTGCTTGAGCATCCGCAAAAGCGGCGGCTTGGAGGGCGGGTTGGCCGCCGGAGGAAGGTAGCCGAAAATTTCGTCCATGTACAAGATGGCGCGCAGGGAAGTGGCGCCCGCCTGCGTCCGCATCCAGGTCTCGACGGCCGAGAAAAGCAGCGTGACAAAGAACATGCGCTCGACGTCGCTCAGATGCGCCAGATAGAAGACGCTGTGGCGGGGACGGCCGTCGGGGGTATAGAGCAAACCGGGGATGTCCAACGGCTGCCCCTCACGCCAGGTTTCAAAAGATGGCGAGGCCAAAATGGCGTTGAGTTGCATCACGAGCGCGAGACGGTCTTTCTCCGGGAAGAAGGTCTCCACCGGCAGCGCGCCGAGTTTCTCGAAAGGCGGATTCTGCGTTTGCAGGATAAGTTCGGTCAGATCGAGATCGCGCCCTTTGCTCCAGGCGTTCTCGAAAATGTTGGAGATCAGAATATGTTCGCGCGAACGCAGCGGGTCCACGTCTTCCAGCCCGACCAGCCCCAACAACGCGGTGACGGTGCTGGAAATCTTCTCGCGCAGGACTTCACGGTTGCCATCCCAGGCCAGGGACGGCGCGGCCAGCGAGGAGAGCACGCTGACGGGCAGTCCCGCATCCGAACCGGGCGTATAGACGGCGAACTGGGCAGCGTTCTTCAGCGCGCGCAGGCGTTCCTGGGAGACGCCCCACTCAGCCAACCCTTTTTTCCAGGTCTCGGCGGTCTGTGCCGCGGCCTGCTCGACAGTCTTGCCGCTGCGGCGGGCCGTCTCCGGGTCAACCCAGGGTTGGAAGTCCTGCGGCGCCAGGTCGGGGAAATGCAGCAGGAGGTTGGTCAGGTCCCCCTTGGGGTCGATCACCAGCGCAGGCACACCCTGCAGGGCAGCTTCTTCGAGCAAGGTGACGCACAGACCGGTCTTGCCAGAGCCCGTCATACCGGTGACGATAGCATGTGTGGTCAGGTCGGGGGGATCGTAGTGTAAGGGTTCACCAGTAACATTGCCCTGGGAAGCATCCAAAAAACGGCCAAGATAAAAATGTGCATCAGACATAACCAAACTCCTGCTAACTTGTAAACAATCAAGGACGGCACATTGCGGAATCATCAAACGCATTCGCCGCGTAAATCAGAACGAATGTGCTAGGGCTTAATTTACACTATTTCAGTGAAAATGGCAATAGGCCTCTTGCAGATGCAATCTGCGGCAGCGACTGAAGTCGCTGCCGCGGTTAGATTTTTGAATGGACGGAAAATGCTCAGAAACAACAGGGCAGGTCGTAGACCTGCCCTCCCAACTTAGTGATTGTCGCCATCGTCAACCCCATCGTCATCTCCGCCGTCATTGCCGTCGGGGGTGGGCGTCGGGCTGCCATCACTGCCGTAATCATCATTTCCCATACCGGTTCCCCCGCCATCGGCATCGCCGCCATCAGAAGCCTTGCTCGATTCAATTTTGCTTGCATGATACGAACCATCCGGAGCAATCGTTCCTTCCACCTTGACGAAGGAGCCGGCAGAAATCCCTTGTTCGATACTGGACACCTGATCAAAATAGATTGGCGTTCCGTCGACCGTCCAAACGCCGCCTTCGATCTTTTCAACCCGGCCCTCAAGTTCGAACTTGCGCTCTTCTGATCCAGGCTGGCTGCCATCTTCGGGTTCGGGCGTCTCAGTCTCAGCGATAGCTGAAGACGATTCCGGCGCTTTGGGCAACTCGGTCATTCCAGGAGACTCGCCTTTTTCCGGCTCCGGATCGCCATCTTCGTTCGATTCCAGCGGAGGGAGCGCCGTGCCCGCTGGCAGCAGGGCGATCTGCTGCGCCAACACAACACCCTCAGACCGTGTCTGTCCGCTGACCACAACCGTCATGCCAACGGTTACCAGATCGGACAATTCGGTCTGGGCAGTGACAACAACGGGGATGCCGGCAACAACCCAACGGTCGCCATTTTGTTCCGTGACCACGCCTGCAAAGGCAACGTCCGCCGCACGGCCATGTTCAAACAATTCGTTGACTTCTTCAAGGCGTTCGTTTTCGTATTCGTGTTCGAGCGTCTCGCGTTCCACTTCCGGGGCAAGCCACAGGCGCACATCCTCCCATGTCCGTTTGACGAGATAGAGATTGTCGCCAGGAATAGACGTTGACGAGGCCTTCACCAAACCGGTACCGCTCAAGGTAAAGAACACCACCAGCATTAACGCAACTGTAGCCCGCTGCAGGGAAAAAGTACGGCGACGCGGCGCATTCGCGGCTTCCCGCATCTGCGCGGCGTGCTGAAGCAGGCGCGCCCGGCCGCGACGCATCACGTCTGCCGGGATATCGGGTGCAGCGAGTGCACGCGCCTGCATCGCCGCTTCCAACAGCGGACGAAGTTCATCCGCCAGACCGGGAAAATCAGCCAGGCACGCTTCAATGTCAGCGCCCTGCCCAAGAGCCTGCAGACAGATTTCTAAAGCTTCATATAAGTTCTTACTCATTTGCCACCTCCCCAATTGTGCGCCGGAGTGCAGCCAGCGCACGGAATTGAAGGGCTTTCACGGCATTAACTTTCTTCCTCATTACAACGGCAGTTTCTTCGAGCGAGTATCCCTGCCCAAAGCGCAGCGTCAGGACGGCCTGCTGGTCAGGGGTCAGCTGGGCCAACGCCTGGCGCGTCAGGGCATATTGGCCGCGGCGGTCGAACTCATCCGGCGGGGATACTGTGTCATCTGTCAAATTCTCGGAAAGGGATTCGGTCGGGCGACGATAGATGCGGCGCAAATGGTCGCTGACAATGTGGGAGGCCGTCGACAGCAACCAAGCCTTGAGATTCTTCTTTGGCCCGCGCCGTTTCTGCGCCGCTTCCAACAAACGGACGAAGACATCGCTGGCAATATCCTCCGCCAGAGCTTCGTCGCCAAGCCGGTACAGGACGAAACGATAAACATCGGGGAAATAACGGTCATATACCGCGCTGGTGACCTGCGGATCAAGTCTCCGCAGGCCATCCAGTTCACGTTGCGCATCAGACAAAACCATGATATACGTCGTCGGCATCCAGGTGGGGAGAGTGTTTCCTGTGTGTTCATGCCAGTATACCATTTTCCTTCCGCCCCTCCGGCACCTGCCAGAAATGGCGGACGAGAAAGATACTATTAATTGTCGTCGTCAGCGCCGTCCGCGTCGTCATTTGAGTCGTGGCTCGAGTCGTCATCCGCAGAATCTTTGGACATGTCGCTCGATCCAGCCTGATGATCGCCATCGTTGCCAAGCTCAGTGCCGCTCGCCTGCTTGATCTCAGTAATGGTCAATGATCCATCAGGATTGACAACATATTCGAACTTGACCATGTCGCCGGCTGCGATCAGGGCTTTCATCTCCGTTTGTGACGTGACCTGATAGGTTTGTCCATCAATCACGATCGTATCCGCATCAAAGGACTCAACCGCACCCGTCATTTCCAGGCTGCTGTCAGCAGCATTATTGTCAACCACGTCATTCCCCGGCTCGAGGGAGTTTTCGGCAAGATCAATCTCGACCACGGCGACGGAGCCATCCGCGTTGAATGTAACGTGTACATTCACATTGTCGCCCACAGCAATCGATCCCGAGATCTCGGTCTGCGGGTCAACCGTAAAGGTCTGTCCTGCAACTGTCCAGGTATCGCCATCGATGGCTTCGACCGCACCGGAAATTTCCTGGCCATCGGTCGAGTGGGGAGCGTCCGGCGAGTCGGCATCGGCATCCGAAGCCTGGGGGGATTGGGCGTCATCCGGCAAGTCCACGTCCGGCTCGAACGGCTCAACGGATTGGGCCGTGACCGCACCCGTTGCGTCAACGGTCGCGTCAACCTTGACTACATCGCCCACGGCGATATTCGCGGCCGCGATCACGGCCGGGTCTACCGTAACGACCTGACCGTCGATGGTCACTTCATTGCCGTTAATGGCCTCGACAATACCGGTGAAAGCCACCTGGGCCGCGTTCACCTTGGCGCCGCGGCGGGACTGTTCGCCTGCCGGGGCTGCTGCACCGCCGCAGGCGCTCAAGACCATTCCGGCCAGTACGACAACAGCAAATACTACTAAAGTTTGTTTTTTCATTATCTACCTCCGAGTTATGGATAATAAGGTTCACCCAAGTAGTCGCTCGAGGGAAGAAAAGGTTACGGACAAACAAAAAATGCGGGCGACAGGAACCTGTCGCCCGCATAAATCTTCCCGGCAATGCCGCCCCTATTCCTGCGCCTGGGCATAGACGCGCTGGAATTCATCCAGATATTCCTGGGCGATCTCCGGGCTATACAAGATGACCACATTCTCGTCGTTACGCGTCTCGGCGCTGCGGCTGAAGTTGTACGAACCGGTGACAACGATCTGACCATCGATGATGAACACCTTGTGGTGCATCAATCCATCATTGCCGTCCAGGCGCACGTCCAATCCGGCCTGCATAAAAGGATCGTACTCCGTGCCGACGTTCGACTTGACCTGGCCTTCATCCATGACGCCTGCCACGGTCACGCCAGCCTCCGCCCGCTCTGTAATGGCAGCAGCGATATCATCCGAGGTGAACGAGTAGGCCATGAAGAAGATGCTCTCCTGCGCGTCGCCGAGCAGGTCCACCAGCCGGTCCGACACGCCGTCATCCGGCGAGAAGTAGACTTCAAGCCGCGTGCCGTCAATGGACAGGGTCGGATTCGGCGTCTCGGCGACCACGTCCGGGCCGAACATGTCGTCCACGAACATTTCGTCGAATTCGGTCTCGTAATCCTCGGCCACTTTGACCGAGCGGATGCGGATCAGATTGTTGTTGTCGCTGTACGCACCGGAGACGGTGAAGTTCATCGAGCCCACCCAAACTTCCGAGCGGTCAATGATCACGAACTTGTCGTGCATCAAGCCCTCGCGTCGGTCGCCCAAAACGGATATGCCCGCATCGATCAAATCCTGCGGTACAGAGCGATCGCGGTTGTCGCTTTCCATGACAACACGCACCACCACACCGCGCTTGTGGGCGCGGATGAGCGCATCGCGGATGCTCCACAGGCTCATACTGTAGGCGGCCACGTCCACGCTCAGGCGCGCTTCGTCGATCGCGGCAGCCAGCGGCCCGTCCGGGCCGCCGCGTTTATCCACCGCGTCCGGGTCGGTTGGGTCGGTGAAGTAGATTTCAAACCAGCCCCCCTTCACCCCGTATCCAGCCTGCAGGGGAACATCTTCCAGCGCAGCGGACTGCTGCGCCACGGGCGGCAGCGTCGCCGGAGGCAGCGGCGTCTGCGCTTCGGGCAACGGCCGGCAGGCAGCCAACAAGTGGACAAAAACGAACATCACGGCAACTGCACGCCTGGTGACCGCTGCCCGATTAGAAAAATATGTCTGCATTTAGCCTCGCTGAATTTTAATCAAGACCGTCCCTACCGTATCCTGCGGAGTATTATAGCAGTCCAAACCACCGCATACGTAGTGTATAATCTTCCCCGGTTCGCAATACGACAAACGCTGCCGCCCGAAGGAAAACCGTGCTGGAATTATCCCCTTATTATCGGAAAGGTTAACCGTCCGCATACACGAGAAGCGGATCAAATCCCCTTATGTCCTTTGCAGAATTCGTTTACACCGAAGTTTTAAAACCCAGGCCGCTGAGGGCGCTGACCAACGCTGTTTTGCTGCGCATCATCCCGGAGAAATTGTCGATTGGCTCCGCAACGCTTTATCTCAACCCCAACGACCCGGTACTCTCCGGCGCACTGACGCTGCGCGTCTACGAACACAGTGAATTGCATTTTTTCCAGGAATACTGCCGGGACGATATGGTGCTGGTGGACGTCGGCGCGAATATCGGCCTGTACAGTTCGCTGGCGATCCATACCTTGAACTCCAAAGGCAGGATCATCGCGCTGGAGCCGCACCCCGAATCCCATGCGCTGCTCCAGAAAAACGTGCGCACCAACATCGAACAACGCGGCACAGATCAGGCCCCGCGCGTCGACATGTTCATGCTGGCCGCTTCAGCCGAAAACGGGACCCGGCACCTCTCCATGAACCCGGACAACAAAGCCGACAACCGCCTGTCCGATGCCCCGGAAAATTGGCAAAGCGTATCCGTTGAAGCAAGGTCCCTTGACGCCCTGCTGGCAGAAGCGGGCATTGAGCAAGTCAACTTCGTCAAAATGGACGTGCAGGGTTACGAGCAAAATGTGCTCGCCGGTTTCAAGGAAACCCTGCGCCGCTCCGAGCAAGTCATCCTGATGACCGAATTCTGGCCCAAAGGCTTGCACGCCGCAGGCGGCGATGCCCGCACTTATCTGCAAACCCTGGCTGATCTGGGCTTTACGTTGTATGAATTGATAGAAAAACCGCGCGGGAAGATCGTGCCCCTCGAAGCATGGGACAGCCTGATCACACGTCTCCCCGGCAGAAAATACACCAACTTGATCGCGGTGAAAGGCTACCCGCTCGAGTAGCCAAATCGAACCGCGAAGCCTCTTGCAGATTTTCTTCGCGCGTTCTTCGTCACTTCGCGGCAACCCCATGAACAATGAGTAAAACCGGATCTTCCGCCAACCGACAGATCGCCCGCGCCGCCGGGACGGTGATGCTGGCCTTCGCCTTCAGCCAGATCGCCGGCCTGTTGCGGCGCATTCTGGTCGCGCAAGCCTTCGGCGCCTACGCGGAGCTGGACGCTTTCATCGCGGCCAACCGCGTCTCCGAAACGCTTTTCAATCTGGTGGCGGGCGGCGCGCTGGGTTCGGCCTTCATCCCGACGTTTACCGGCTTCCTCGCCAAAGAGGACAAGAGGTCTGCCTGGAAACTGGCGAGCGCGGTTGCCAACCTGGTCTTCCTCATCATCAGCCTGCTGGCCGTGCTGGCGGCAATCTTCGCGCCCCAAATCGTCCGCTACGCGCTGGCCCCCGGCTTCTCCGCCGACCCGGCCCAATTCGCGCTGACAGTCTCCCTGCTGCGCATCCAACTGGTCGCATCCATATTATTTGGCCTGAGCGGACTGGTAATGGGCATCCTGAACTCGCACCAGGTTTTCCTGATCCCCGCGCTGACGCCATCCATGTACCAGTTTGGCATGATCTTCGGCGTGCTGGTGCTGTCGCCAAGCATGGGCATTTACGGACTGGCTTACGGCGTTGTGGTCGGCGCATTCTTCCACCTGTTGCTGCAAATCCCCATCCTGATAAAGCAAAAGGGCACCTACACCTTCACGCTGGGACTGGGCAACGCGGCCGTCGGCGAAGTAATCCGCCTGATGGGGCCGCGCCTGCTGGGCGTCGCCGTGGTGCAATTGAATTTCTGGGTCAACACATGGCTGGCCTCGCGCATGGAAAAAGGCTCGGTGGCAGGCATCGAATTTGGCTTTGCGCTGATGCTGATGGCACAGGTAGCCATCGCCCAATCGATTGCGACGGCAGCCATGCCAACCTTCGCGGCACAATACGCGCTCGGCAAACTGGACGACATGCGCGCTTCGCTGGCCGCCTCGCTGCGCGGCGTGCTGCTGCTCTCCGTCCCGGCGACGGTTGGGTTAATGATGCTGCGCGTACCGTTGGTCACCGCACTCTATCAACGCGGGGAATTCGACTCACGTTCGACAGCGCTGGTCGCCTGGGCGCTGCTGTGGTACGCGGCGGGGTTGGTCGGCCACTCGGTCGTGGAGATTCTGGCGCGCGCCTTTTACGCCCTGCATGACACAAAGACGCCGGTTCTGGTCGGCGCGGCAGCCATGAGCCTGAACGTGGTCTTCAGCTTCGGCTTCTCGGCATTGTTCACGCGCCTCGGCTGGCTGCCGCACGGCGGGCTGGCATTGGCCAACTCGCTGGCGACCGCACTGGAGATGGTCGGGCTGATGGTCTTGATGCGCCGCCGCCTGAAAGGGCTCAACGGAACAAGCGTCGTGCGCGGTTTCGGGCAGGCCGCACTGGCCGCGTTGGGGATGGGCATCACGCTTGCCTGGTGGATGCAGGCTCAGGCCGAGTCCGCCGCGTGGCTGGTCGCGTTGGGAGGCATCGCGCTGGGCGGGGCGGCCTATGTTTTGGGCGTCTGGGTTCTCAAAGTCCCGGAAATAAAAAGCCTGTTGCGAGCAGCAAGCAGAATGGCAGGACGGTACTTGAACGTGGTCTGATTTTTTTACCGCTGATCTTCGCTGATTTCCAAATGCTTTGGGGGGTTCCCGCGAAGATCCGCTCAAATTCGCGGTTCGTTCGACGCTCGCGCAAGCCTCCACGCTTAAGCCATTGCGAGGAAGGCGGCGGCCTGACGTGGCAATGACAGACCATCACTTGCCACTTAAGCGCCACCCACAAGTTCTCTCATCCCGAATTCAAATGACTTATCTCCACACCAACCACAACAATTGCGTGACGACCAAACCCAGCACCATGCCGCCCACAGCCTCCAACGGCGTGTGACCAAGAACTTCCCGTAATGACTTGTCGGAAACCGGATGTCCGGAAAGCAGCTCACCTATCAGCACGTTGATCTTCTGCGCATGGATGCCCGCCTGGCGGCGAATGCCGGTGGCATCGTAAATGACGATCATCGATATGGCCACCGCCAGCGCAAAGAGCGGCGTATCGAATCCGACATACAAGCCGATCCCCTGCGTGACCGCGGTCATGAGCGCAGAATGCGAACTGGGCATGCCCCCCACACTGATCAACAGCGCCCAGTTCCAGCGTTTGGTGCGCAGATATTCCAGGGGGATTTTAAAACCCTGCGCCAGCCCCCAGGCGATCAGCGCGCTGAGCAAGACGGGGTTTTTGAAAATGTCCAACGGGTTATTCATACACGATCTTCCGAAAAGTCCGTGATCTCTTCACCGGAAAGCTGCTTCACCTTGAGTTCGGCTTGTTCCAGCAATTCGGCGCAGCGCCGGATGAGGGCCTGTCCGCGCTCAAAAAGGGACATGGACTCATCCAGCAGCCGCTGCCCGGATTCCAGCGCTGTCACGACCGATTCAAGTTCGGTAAAGGCTTCTTCATAGGTCAAATCTTCGACCGGTTTTTGTTTCGACATAGAGGCTCCTGTTTTCACTTTCAACATCTCGCAGGTTTTAATCCTGCAGGAGGCTAATCATTTCACGTCAACATCAAATGTACCGTCAGAGACACAGACGGTCAACGCATCACCGGCAGCGACCTGCGCCGTGCGCGAGACAATTCGTCCATCCGCCTGTCGAGTGACGACGGCATAGCCGCGCGCCAGCACGGACTGCGGGTTGAGCGCGTCCAGACGACGACCCAGCCCCTTCAGGCCCGTCCGCGTCAAATCCAGACGATGGGCCTGCGCCGCGTTTAGACGGCGGGCCAGCTCATCCAGGCGCTGACGCTCGTTCTGCACACGCCGCAGGGGCGAGGCATATTGCAGGCGGGACTGCATCATCCCCACGTCGGCCTGCTGCCGGTCGAGCAGGGCTGCAACGGCGAGCGTCAGCCGACCGGCCAAGTCGGTCACATTGGCGCGCAAATCGTGGACGGTAACGGGGGTTGCCAGTTCCGCCGCCGCGGTCGGGGTCGGGGCGCGCAGGTCGGATGCGAAATCGACCAGGGTAAAATCGGTCTCGTGTCCCACCCCGGTGATGACCGGGACCGAGGAAGCGGCCACAGCTCGCACGACACGCTCGTCGTTAAAAGCCCACAAATCTTCGATGGAACCGCCGCCGCGCGCCAGCAGGATCACGTCCGGGCCAGGGTCGAGGGCGTTGAGTCCCTCCAGCGCGGCGACCAGTTTTGGCGGCGCGGCGTCGCCCTGCACCGGCGAGGGGGCCAAAATCACGACCGCCAGGGGGTAACGTCTGCGCAGGGTGTCGAGCATGTCCCGCAGGGCAGCGCCGGTCGCGGAGGTGACGATGCCAATACGCTGCGGACGTTCCGGAATGGGACGCTTGCGTTCCGGGTCGAAGAGGCCCTCGGCTTCGAGCGTCGCTTTCAGACGCAGAAATTCCTGATATAACGCGCCCTCGCCCACGGGTCGGATTTGATCCGCATAGAGCTGATATTGCCCGCCCGCTTCGTAGACGCTGATCTGACCATGCACGGCGACGGCCATGCCGTCCTGCAGGTCCAGGTTGAGACGGGCGGCATTGCTGCGCCACATGACGCCACGCAGCGAAGCGCCGCTATCCTTGAGCGTGAAATAGATATGTCCGGAACGCGGGCGCGAGAGATTGGAAATCTCGCCCTGCACCCAGACATCACGCAGCATCTCATCCGATTCGAACAATTGACGCAAGTAGCGCGTCAGATCGGAGACTGTCCAACGAACGGAAGCAAAAAGCGGTATTTGGTCCATAAATCTTTTGAGAGGATACTCCACGCAGCAACGACTGTCAACCATTCCCCCAATACCAATTCTCTGCTACAATGTTTTCAATCCTTTGTGCACATTGATACTTATGAAATATCTCTGGTCTCCCTGGCGCATGACATATATCGAAAATCATATTAGAGAAGAAGGTTGTGTCTTCTGTAAGGTTCAACAGCAGCCCGACAGTCCCGAAAATTTGATTGTCTTTCGCGGCCGGCGGGCTTTTGTGATTCTTAATCGCTACCCCTACACGAGCGGGCACTTGTTGGTCGTGCCATTTGCACACAAGCCCAACCTGGAAAAACTGGATGCCGCAACGCGCGCCGAAATGATGGAGCTGACCACACAAGCTATGTCTGTGCTGCGCGGCATTTATCACCCGCAAGCCTTCAACATGGGCGCCAATATCGGCGAGGCCGCCGGCGCAGGGATCGCGGAACACGTCCACATCCACATTGTGCCGCGCTGGACTGGCGACACCAACTTCATGTCTTCGCTGGCCGAGACACGCGTCCTGCCCGAAGCGCTGAAGGAGACATACCAGCGTGTCAAAGACGCGTGGGGAGAGGGAACGAGCAACAAATAAACGCAAGGAGAAGTAACACAGTGAAACGTTTTAGAGGTTTTTTTCAGGGCATTCTGCTGGTCGTCATCACAGTCGGTTTCTCCAGCTGCAATACACCACAGACGCCTTCCACACCCACGTCTCCCCCCCTGAGCGCATCCTTGAGCGAACTCGAGGGGACAGTAAAAATCAAGCAGCCGCAAGATGCGGGGTTCAGCGAGGCGGTTGCAGGCATGACGCTGCAAATCCAGGGACAGGTTCAAACAGGCATAGACGGTCGCGCCCGGCTCGACCTTTCGAGCGGCACGATCATCCGTGTCGCGCCGTCCTCGCTGTTCACGCTGGAAGACAACCAACAGCAGGATGACGGGCTGGCCACCCGTCTTCGGCTCGAAGCCGGGAAACTCTGGATCATCCTGAACGGCGGCTTGTTGGAAGTCGAAACCCCCTCCGGCCTGGCCTCGGTGCGCGGTTCATACATGTCTGTCGAGTTGCAGTCAGACGGCCTGGTCAAGGTCACCTGCCTGGACGGACACTGCCATCTGGGCAACGACGCTGGCAGCGTAGACCTGGTAGCCGGGGAAGCGGCCTTTGTCCAGAACATCAGTCAAACGCCCACCGACGGCAAAATGAGCAGTGAAGATATCCGGGAATGGCTGGACAACAACCCCGAAGCCGCGCTGATCGTCCCTGACCTGCCAATCCCGCCGCCGACGTTCACGCCCACACCGCAACCGATTTCCACTCCGGCGGCCTATGGCCCCGACCAGGAAGATTTTCCCGACAACATCAACCCGCTGACCGGACTTCCTGTCGCCGACCCTGCCTTGCTGAAGCAGCCCGCTTTGCTGGTTTCCATTCCGCACTTTCCGCCGACCGCGCGTCCGCAGGCCGGACTTTCGTTTGCGCCCTGGGTATTCGAATATCTGATCGGCGAAGGCACCACGCGCTTCCTGGCCGTCTTCTACGGGCTGTTCCCTTCCCAGGAATTCCCAATCACCGGCGATTGTGACGTGCGCGAGGAGCCATTCGTTCAGGATGGCGTCATCCTGGGCAATTTCATTTGGCTGGATAAAAACGAGAACGGCATCCAGGACCCCGGCGAACCGGGCGTGGGCGGCGTGTGTGTCAACTTGTATGACGCGGATGGTCAACTCGTCCAGCAGACGACCAGCGATTCCAACGGCTACTACGGATTCAATGTCGAAGCGGGAAAGACCTACAAGATCGAATTCGTTAAACCGGAAAGATTGGATTTCACGCTGCAAAATATCGGCGACGAAAACCACGATAGCGACGCAGACCCGGCAACCGGCCTGACCGACCTCCTGACCATCGCCGCCGACAACCGTCTCTACGACGCAGGCCTGATCCCGCCAGCCAGTGCAACCTCGGACGAAACAGCGTCTCCCGGCGGCCAGGTTGGCCCGGTGCGCTCAGCGCGCCTGGTCCATATACACATCCAGAAACTCTTCCAAAACAGCTGCCTGATCTTTGCCGGAGCTACGGACGAAATCGTGGACAAGATTCCCGCCTGCGCGTTGGTTTTCGGAGAAGGGAACGGCGGTGCGGGCGGCATGTTGGACGTTTCACGCATGGTCGAAATCTCTGAAAAGAATGCTGCCAGAACGGGGAGCGACTTCAACTACGCCAGCAATCGCTTCTCAGAAGAGCCCCCCTCGGGCGGTCAGCCCGCATCACAGCTTGACGTTTTTGTCTCGCAGCTGAACCAATCCAGGTGGGTCTACGATCCGCTTCGTCAGGGCTGGCTGCGCTACGTTGACAACACCAGCGAAGAGACCCGCTTCCACGTTGACACCGACCGTCTGACCGGACGCCAACTCGTCTTTGAGAACGTCATCGTCCTGTTCGCCGAGCACGAGGTCATCAAACCGCTCATTATCGACATGTACCTGCAGCAAGGCGAGCTTGAGAATGCGCTCCTGTTCCGTGATGGACGGATGTACAACATCAAGTGGAGCACGCGCGCCGGCGAATACGAAAGAACGACCGGTTTGCGCCGTCCGATCGCCTTCCAGGACTTGGACGGGAATCCCGTTTCGCTGCGTCCCGGCCGCACCTGGATTCTCATCGCGACGCCATACAGCGTGGTCAGCGAACTGTCACCCGAACGCTGGAAATTACGTCTCTATTCCCCCCCGGGAGCAGGAGAATATTAGTTTCTCTCCAAAAAACTGTCAGGACAAACAAATATGACTTTTTGAGCAACACAAAAGGTCTATTGACATTTGTTGTGGCGCTTAATTTCCCGTAAACTTATAGCAAGCATTCCGATTTGGAGGAGACATGACCAATCAAACTGAACCTGTAATCCTTAGCGCAGTCCGTACCGCTGTCGGCCGTTTTCAGGGAGGGCTGGGCAGCATCCCGGCGCCCAAGCTGGGCGCGCTGGCAGTCAAGGCTGCAACAACACGCGCCGCGCTGCCCGACCTGGCCGAAATTGACGAGGTGCTGATGGGCAACGTTGTTACCGCGGGGCTGGGACAGAATCCCGCCCGCCAGGCCGGCATCTTCGGCGGCATCCCCGCCACGGTCGGCGCGGTGACGATCAACAAGGTTTGCGGCTCCGGGCTGAAGACCGTCATGCTGGCTGCGCAAGGCATCCGCGCGGGGGACGGGAAGCTCTACGTCGCTGGCGGACAAGAGAACATGAGCCAGGCTCCCTACCTGGTCGACGGGCGCACCGGCAAACTGCGCTACGGTCACGCCCAACTGACCGACGCCCTGCTCCACGACGGGCTGTGGGATCCGTTCGAGAATTGGGGCATGGGCGATGCAGCCGAGTTCATCGCCGAGGAATACAACGTCTCACGCGAGGCCATGGACAAACTGGCTTTCGAAAGCCATCAGAAAGCCGTCGCCGCAATCGATGAGGGGCGATTCAAGGATGAGATCGTCCCTGTCGAGGTCAAGGGACGCAAAGGCAAAATCACCATCGTGGACACGGACGAAGGGCCGCGCCGTGATACCTCGCTGGAAGCCCTTGCCAAACTGCGCCCGGCCTTCCAGAAGGACGGCAAAGTGACCGCCGGCAACGCGCCCGGCCTGAACGACGGCGCTTCGGCGGTCGTCGTCGCCAGCCGCGCCTATGCGGAAGAAAAAG
>JAADGN010000091.1 GCA_013152325.1 Chloroflexota bacterium | reverse complement strand
AATAGACAATAGCCGCAAACCCCAGTCCAATTGCCGCGGAGATGGCGAAAAATGTATAAAATTTGTTTTTTTCGTCCATCATTCAATTTTACGCTGAGTCATGGGTTTAAACATAGCCAGTATTGTATTCGTCATAAGCCACCACCTAAAATTGCTTAGACTGCCAGCATAAGGGATTATATACGGCCCGTATAAGCGCCGAACTGACTTCGCCGGTTAGGCTGCGATACCTTAAAAGCGGAAATTCCTCGTCACATCGCCTCCCATTACGACATCATGGGCTTACTGTACAACGATTGCGCTTCCATGTCAAGCGGCGTTTCGCAAGGGGGAGCATGCAAAAAGGGCGCCGCCCACACCAGGCCGCCGATCACATTGTACGAGAAGAAGTGCCCATGCGACATCCGTCCCGCGCCCGCCACGAACGGGGCAAAGGCGCGGATGATGGGCGTCCGGACCGCGCCGCTCGACGAGATCGAGCATCAGCGCGCCTGGATCATCGCGGCGGTCACTCGATTTTGTTGTAAAATGAAGGGGCAAGTAACGCTACAGACATCAAACCACTGGAGACCTCTATGCCCCACTACCCCCCCGAACCCTTCCGCATCAAAATGGTCGAACCGATCCGCCTGATCGACCGCGCCGCGCGTGAAGCCGCGCTGAAAGAGGCCGGCTATAACGTTTTCACCATCAAAGCCGAAGACATCTTCATCGACATGCTGACCGACTCCGGCACCGGCGCGATGAGCCACCATCAATGGGCCGCCATCATGCAGGGCGACGAATCCTACGCCGGCGCGCGCTCCTTCGTCCGCCTGGAAGCCGCCGTGGAAGACATCTTCGGCTTCAAGCATTTCATGCCCACCCACCAGGGACGCGCCGCCGAGAACATCCTCAGCGCGGTGCTGGTCAAGCCGGGACAGTACGTGCCCTCCAACATGCACTTCGACACCACCGACGCCAACATCCGCGCCCGCGGCGGCCGCCCGATCAACCTGGTCATCGACGAAGCCTTCGACCCGGCGGACCCGCATCCCTTCAAGGGGAACATGGACATCGCCAAGCTGAAAGCCTTCATCGAAGAGACCGGCGTCGAGAACATCCCCTTCGGCATGATCACCGTCACCAACAACGCCGGCGGCGGGCAGCCAATCTCGATGGCAAACCTGCGCGCCGTCTCCGAAACCTACCACGAATACGGCATCCCCTTCTTCATCGACGCGGCCCGCTACGCCGAAAACTGCTACTTCATCAAAATGCGCGAACCCGGCTACGGGAACAAATCCCCGCTCGAGATCGCCCGCGAGATGTTCTCCCTGGCCGACGGCATGACCATGTCCGCCAAGAAGGACGCCATCGTCAACATCGGCGGCCTGCTGTGCATGAACGACGACGTGATCTTCCAAAAGACGCGCAACGAACTGATCCTGCGCGAGGGCTTCCCGACCTACGGCGGCCTGGCCGGACGCGACCTGGACGCGATGGCCGTCGGCCTGCGCGAAGGGCTGGACGAAGCCTACCTGGCATACCGGCTCGGCCAGACCGCCTACCTCTCCGAGCGCATCAAGGAAGCCGGGCTGGGCATCATCGAACCGCCGGGCGGGCACGCCGTCTACATCGACGCCGGACGGTTGCTGCCCCACATCCCGCACGCCGAATTCCCCGGCATGGCCCTGGCCGTCGAACTCTACCGCGAGGGCGGCATCCGCGGCGTGGAGATCGGCTCGGTCATGTTCATGCACGAGGACCCCGACAGCGGCGAAATGGTCTACCCCGAACTGGAACTGGTGCGGCTGGCCATCCCGCGCCGGGTCTACACCCAGAGCCATCTCGACTACGTCGCCGACACGCTGGCGAAAATCGTCCAGCGCGCCGACCAGATCCGCGGTTACAAATTCACCTACGCGCCGAAACTGCTCAAGCACTTCACGGCAAGGTTCGAGCCGCTGTAGGAGCGACCCCGGGAATCGCCCCACCACGCCGTCAAAGCCGGGTTCCGACAAGGAACTCGGCTTTTCATTTTTTGCAGTAAACTAGGGCTGTGCCTCGCTGCACCACCATCGCCCAAACCGACAAAAGCCAATGGACAAAAAAAACCATCTCCCTTTTCAAAGCCTGAGCGCAAAAAACTGGCAAAACCTGGCTGTCGCCGCGACCCTGGCGCTCTACCTGATGCAGTTGTGGTCAGAAAGGCTCAGGCTGTTTTGGTTCCTGGGCGCAGACTTTATGGCCTATTGGAGCGCGGGCTACATAGCCAATCATTGGGGCTACGCCCAGATATACAACTTGTCCCTGATCGAAAAGACCCAGCACCTGATGCTTTTTGGGAACGTCCTTCCGGAGGTCTACTTCCCCCCCCTGCCGATGGCATACCTCCCGATATTCGTGCTGCCCTTCCAGGTTTTGGCGCTGCTCCCCCCTGCGACCAGTTTTTATCTTTGGACCTTTCTCAACCTCCTGGCAGGGGTTCTCTACCTTGTTTATTTCACCAAAAATATCAGCCGCCCGGGGAAAAACCGCATCCTGTTTTTGTTCGTCATTTCCTTTCCATTCTTCGAAAGCCTGTTTTGGGGACAGATCAATATTTTCCTGCTCATCTTCCTCGGCGAATTCATCCGCGCCATGCAAAACAGGAAAGGGATCCTCGCCGGGCTGTGGCTGGGCGCGCTCCTGCTGAAACCGCAGACGCTCATTGTCATCATCCCCGCGCTGCTCGTGACCAGAAAAATCAAACCCCTTTTGGGCGCAGCGATTGGCGCGGTTTTTCTGGTGGGCGGCTCCTTTTTGATGGCGGGAGCCGAAGGCATCTCCTCGTTGGCCAAACTCTGGTTTGGATACGCCAACAATATCGCCACAAGCGGCCCCGAAGCGATGGGCAACTGGAGAATGGTCGGCGCTTTCATCGACCGCTTCACCAATTCGAACCTTGGGGGCGTTTTTACCGTCCTGGCCGCTGCGATCACCATCCTCTGGGCGCTGTATCTCTGGCTGTTTGCAGCCACACCCTCGGGGACAGGGAGCGGCTTTATCCTTCTTGTAACCGCCACCTTCGCCGCCACAGGGTTGGCGACCTGGCATTCCCACGCCCACATGGCTGTCATTCTCATCCCTGCGCTGCTCCATCTTTATCTCAAGAACGAACTGCCCGAAAAACTGGTCTCTCTCTGGGTCTTTCTGCCCCCCCTCCTGTACCTGATCGGACTCATCATCCTGGTTTTCGTTCGGGACCGGTTTTTCCAGGGGATACTCTACGGCCCGGCGCAGTTGATCCTGAACCTGACCCTGCTCATCTGGTCGACGCGTGAACTCGTCCGCCGCAAAAAAGGAAGGACCCATGACTCGCTGGCTTGACCCCGCCCCCGTGGAGGTCCCCGATTCGTTCCGCGACCTCGGCCTGCATCCGCTCGCCGCGCAGACTCTCGTCCGGCGCGGGGTGACCACGTCGGACGCGGCGCGCGCCTTCCTCGATCCGGACGAGTACACCCCGTCCCCGCCGTCCGAACTGCCCGGGCTGACCGCCGCCGCGGCGCGCATCCAAACCGCCATCCGGCAGAACGAACCGATCTGCGTCTGGGGCGACTTCGACGTGGACGGACAGACGTCCACGACCGTCCTCGTCCAAACGCTGCGCGCCCTGGGCGCGGACGTGACTTACCACATCCCGGTGCGCGCCGTCGAGTCGCACGGCGTCAACATCCCCCACTTAAAAGAAGTCATCGACCACGGTGCACGCCTGATCCTGACCTGCGACACCGGCATCTCCGCCCGCGAGGCCGTGGACTACGCCCGCGCCCGCGGCGTGGACGTGGTCATCACCGATCACCACGATCTGCCTGAAACGCTCCCCGACGCCGTCGCTGTCGTGAACCCCAAATTCCTGCCGCCGGAGCATCCGCTGGCGGCATTGCCGGGCGTGGGCGTGGCGTACAAGCTCGCCGAAGCGCTCCTGATCGAAAATCACGGATCCGAAATTGAAAATCTCCTCGATCTCGTCGCCCTCGGCCTCGTCGCCGACGTGGCCGAACTGCGCGGCGACGCGCGGTACCTGCTGCAGCGCGGCCTGGAGATGCTGCGCGGCACGCAGCGGCTCGGCCTGCAAACCATCTGCGAACTCGCCAACCTGCAGCCGTCCAACATCAACGAAGAACACATCGGCTTCGTGCTCGGCCCGCGCCTGAACGCCCTGGGGCGTCTGGGCAACGCCAATCCGTCCGTCGAACTGCTGACCACCCGCGACCCGGCGCGCGCCCGCGTGCTGGCCACCCAACTGGAGGGGTTGAACGCCCAGCGCCAACTGCTCACCAGCCAGGTCTACACCGCCGCCGAGGCGCAGCTGCGCGCCGACCCGTCCCTGCTGGCCCAGCCCGTCATCGTGCTGGCGCATCCCGCCTGGCCGGGCGGCGTGATCGGCATCGCCGCCAGCCGCCTGGTCGAACGCTACCACCGGCCCGTCATCCTGCTGACCACGCCGGAAGACGGGCCGGCGCGCGGCTCGGCGCGCTCGGTGGACGGCATCAACATCACCGCGGCGATCGCCGCCCAAAAGGAATTGCTGCACGGATTCGGCGGCCACCCGATGGCGGCGGGACTGTCGCTGGACGCGGAGAACATCCCCGCCTTCCGCCGCGCCCTGGCGCGCACCGTCGAGGGGATGCTGGCCGTCGCGCGCCTGCCCGAAGCGACCGTCCAGATCGACGGCTGGCTCGGCCTGCCCGACCTGAGCCTCGAGCTGGCGGGGGAGCTGGAGCGTTTGGCGCCCTTCGGCGCGGGCAATCCGCCCCTGGTGCTGGCCACGCGCGGGCTGCGGATCAAGAGCCATGCCGCCATCGGACGCCGCCAGGACCATCTCAAGCTGACCGTCGCCGACCCCGACGGGGAGACCCGGCAGGTGCTCTGGTGGAACGGCGCAGGCGAAGACCTGCCCGCCCCCGACGCCCGCTTCGACCTGGCCTACACCCTGCGCACCAGCGACTTCCGCGGCGAAAGGCACGTCCAACTGGAGTTCGTGGATTTCCGCATCACCGAAGAGCCGCCGGTGGAAGTGACGGGCAGGAAGAAGACAGAGATCAGGGACCTGCGAAACAGCCAGAAGCCGCTCGAGCAACTGGAGACAATCGTCAGCCGTCCGTCAACAGTCGTTTGGGCTGAAGGCCCTGCAAAAAAGAACCTCCCCGGTCTCTCCCGCCACGAACTCAAACCCGCCAGGACGCTCGTCATCTGGACGACGCCGCCGGGACCCGCCGCCCTGCGCGCCGCGCTGGAACGCGTCCGCCCGCAGACCGTCGTCCTGGTCGCCGTTTCCCCGGCGGCCTCCACGCCCAGGGAATTTTTGTCCCGCCTGGCGGGGTTGGCGAAATACGCCCTCAACCATCACAACGGACAGACGACCCTGCCCGAACTCGCCGCCGCCGCCGCCCAGCGCGAGACGACCGTCCGCCTGGGGCTGGAGTGGCTCGCCGCGGGAGGGCAGGTCAAGGTAGCGGTGGAAGGGGATGATGTGGCGCTTTCCAAACCAAGTTCAGATACCTCGGAGGTCTCGGAGACCTCCGAGGTATCTGAACTCGCCCAGGCCGAACTCCTCACCGCCATCAAAGCCCTCCTCGCCGAGACCGCCGCCTACCGGGCGCATTTCCGCGCCGCCGAGGCGGAGGGACTGCTGCGCTAAAAAAGGACGCTTCGCTCAACGTCCATGCCAGGTTGCGAAGCCCCTGCGAGATCAGCCGCCTTTTGGAGTCTTCCAAATTCTTCTTCCTGTCGCAGACAGTCGCTGAGCGGAGATGAAGCGATAGCGAAATCGCAGTCGAAGCGCGGGGTTGTTTTTTGCGCAACTTCAGGTGACCGGCACTTCCGAAGTGCCGGTCACCTCCGTCTCACATTGCTGGAAAGTCCACACAAAAGCCCCCCTTCCTTGCAAAGGAAGGGGGGCTTGCTTTTAATTCGTGCAATTCGTGATTACAACCCCAACTCCGCCAACTTCTCCCTGGTCGGGACGCCGTTCTCGTCCCAGCCGCGCACTTCGTAGAATTCGGGCAGCATCTTGTCCAACTCGGCGACGCGCCCCTTGGCGGGACCTTCGGGCAGCGGCTCGTTCAACATGCGCGGCGGGAGCGTGTCCACCGTCGAGCCGGCTTTGAGCAGGAAGAGCCGCTCAAGGTTGTAGATGCGCTCGGCCGCGGTCAAGACCTCTTCGGGCGCATATTCGACGCCGGTCGTATGGCTCATCAACTGCGCCAGGCGGGTCGGCCAGATCATGCGGTCTTTGCTAAAGACGTAGCGCACCGCCAGGAAAACGCACAACCCGGAAGAATCGATCAGCGCAAAAGCGTTCTGGAAGCGAGCCACCAGCTCCGCCTTGCCGTCGGTCGTCAGCGGGTCATCCTTCACGGGCACGCCGAAGACCTCCTCGTAGGCCACGTCGCCCTCCATGTGGGACGCGCCCTTGTTCGAGGTCGCGTAGAGCAGGCCCATGCCCTGCGAGCCGCGCGGGTCGTAGCCGGGGAATTCCTGTTTGCGGGTCGTGACGGCGATCTCCGGGTGGCCGTATTTTTCCGCCAAACGGTAGCTGCCCTCGGCCAGCGCGTCGCCGAATCCGTCCCGGTAGGCCATCTTCCGGAGCATCGCGATGACCGCGTCCGCGTCGCCGAAGCGCAGCGGCTGACCGATATCCTCCTCGGGAATGTAGCCCTTTTCGTACATCTCCATCGCCGCGGCGATGGTCATGCCCGCGGAGATGGTGTCCATGCCCAGTTCGTTGCACCAGTAATTGGCCCTGGTCAGCGCGGCCAGGTTGTCCACGCCGCAGGCCGACCCCAGCGAGGAGATGGTCTCGTATTCGGGGCCTTCCCCCTTCCCGCCGTACTTCTCGTCGTCCACCGCGGTCAAACGCCCGCAGGCGATCGGGCAGCGATAGCACGGCTTGGGACGGATCAAATATTTTTCCTTCAGCGCCACGCCGTCGATCCGGTCGGCGCCTTCGAAAACGCCGCTCTGGAAGTTGCGCGTCGGCAGGATGCCCATCGTGTTGGTGACCTGGGGCACATAGGCCGTGCCGTATTCGCGCAGCGAGGAGCCTTTCTTGATGTCCGCGCCGACCTCCTTGGCGATGGTCAGGCTCAACTTGCGCATCGCCTCGTCATCGGCAAAGGCGGGATTTTTGCGCCCGTAAGCGACGACGCCCTTCAGGTTTTTGCTGCCCATCACCGCGCCGACCCCGGAGCGGGCTGCGGCGCGATGCTTGTCGTTCATGATGGCCGCCATCAGCACCAGGTTCTCGCCCGCCGGGCCGATGCAGGCGACCTTGGACTTCGGATTCGTTTCCGCCAAAAGAGCGTCGGTCGTCGCGGGGACGTCCTTCCCCCAGAGATGCTCCGCCGAGCGGATCTCGACCTGGTCTTCATTCACCCACAAGTAGACGGGTTTCTCCGCCCGCCCCTCGAAGATGAACATGTCGAAGCCGGTGCGCTTCATCCAGGTCGGGAAGTCGCCGCCCGAGTTGGAGTGGGCAACCGCCCCGGTCAGCGGGGACTTGGTGACGACCATGTAGCGGTTCCCGGTCGGGGCGGTCGTCGCCGTGAGCGGGCCGGTCGCGAAGATCAGTTTGTTCTCCGGAGCGAGCGGGTCCACGAGCGGGTCCACCTCGTCGTACAGGTAGCGGATCGCCCAGCCGCGGCCGCCGAGGTAATCCCGCGCCATCTGCGGGTCCACCTCTTCGACGGACGTTTTCAAGTTGGTCAAGTCTATGCGCAAGATTTTGCCGTGCCAGCCGTACATATTCTTCTCCTTGATTTTTTCTAAACACAAAGGACGCAAAGTGACACTAAGGTTTTATGTTGCACCACAGAGAGCACTGAGATCACAGAGTTTTTTTAAGTTTTTTCTCCATGCACTCTGTGCGCTCTGTGGTGAATATTTTTCATCCTCCGGCAATTGCCGAGAAAGCGCTCACCACATCCCCCTCCGCCAGGACGGTGGAGAGCGGCACGGTCGCTCCGTTGACGACGATCACGCTGCGCTCGTCCAGCGGCACCCCGAACCGGGTCATCACGTCCGAGACCGTTGTCCCCTGCGGCACGTCGATCTCGATCCTGTTGCCCTGCGCGCCGGGGGGCAGCAGTTCGCGGTAGGTGGCGATCAGTTTGACGCTGATTCTCATGCCGTGATTCTAACACGGACGAGAATTTTCGGACATGGGGAACACAAGCCGCGCGGTAAAGCGAAGCGTGCTGCAAACGCCCAAAACGCATTACAATAGAGGCGGAATATCCAGACTTCGGAAGTCTCTTATGCGCCCCAAACGGGGTGTGTGCGGGTTGGACAAAGAGTCGGCTTGAGCCGACTTCCACGAATCGAGGCAGGACTTCAGTCCGCCGGTACGAATAAGAACCTGTCCGAAAAATGCGTAGTAGCGACTTCAGTCGCTGCATATCCAAAGGACGACTAAAGTCGTTACTACAAAAGAATTTTCGGATAGATATTAAACAGAAAGAGAGCCCATGAAAAAAATCCCCGAACACGGTCCCTGCTACGTCTGCGGGACGACCAATCCCTGCGGCATCGGCCTGACCTGGTACGCCAGGGACGACGGCTCCATCCACACCGAATTCACGCTCAGCGAGCGCCAGCAAGGCCCGCCCGGACACGCCCACGGCGGCGCGTCGGCGGCCATCCTGGACGAGGGCATGGGCGTCGCCGTCTGGCGCGCCGGATTCAACGTCGCGGTCGTGGACCTGGAGATCCGCTACCGCCGCCCGCTGCCGCTGAACACCAAACTGACGATGGAAGCGCACTTCACCGAGCGCGACGAGCGCCGCATCTACGCCGCCGGCGAGATCCTCCTGCCCGACGGGACCGTCGCCGTGCGCGGGCGCGGCGTGTACGTGGAGGCCCCGCATCTCTTCGAGGACGGCCGCTACCGCGACCTGATGGATGAAGGGGAGGGATAGGGAATGGTGAATAGAGAATGGGGAATGGGGAATAGGGGATAGGGCGCGGGAACATGCCGTTCGAGGAGCTCCCCCACACCGCCGATTGGGCGCTGCGCGTTTGGGCGGACGATCTGCCGGGGCTTTTGGCGGAAGCCGCGCGGGGCATGTACGCGCTTGCCGACGCGCGGCAGGCCGAGGGTCCGCGCGTGACGCGGCGGCTGGAGATCCAGGCCCCCGACGCGGAGGGTCTGCTGGTCGATTTCCTGGGCGAGCTGCTGTATTTCGTCGAATCCGAACGTCTGGCCTTCGATGAATTAAATGAGTTGCAGGTCGAAGGTTTCAGGTTGCAGGTTGAAGGGTTCAGGCTGCAGGTCGAGATGACAGGCGCGCCCTTGCGCTCAATTGGGAAGGAAATCAAAGCTGTGACGTATCACAATCTACAAATCAAGGAAACAGCGAGGGGACTGGAAGTCGAGATCGTGTTTGACGTTTGACCTCACTCCCCCTGCCACAGGGCAATGGGGGACAGTGAGGCCGGAGGTACGAAATGAATATCCAGGATTTGGTCAAGATCAGCGATTACGAGTGGGAGATCCCGCAGTCCTTCCGGGGCGACATGCGCGGGCCGGTGCGGATCTTCGCCACGCGGCGTCTGCTGGAACAGATCGTCAACGACAAATCGCTGGAACAGGCGGTCAACGCGACCACGCTGCCGGGGCTGGTCGGCGCGGTGGTGGTGATGCCCGACATGCACCAGGGCTACGGCTTCCCGATCGGCGGCGTCGCGGCGACCGAGTTCCCGGGGGGCGTGGTCTCGCCGGGGGCGATCGGCTACGACATCAACTGCGGCGTGCGCCTGCTGGCTTCGTCCATCGAGGCCGAAGCCGCCGCCCCGCACCTGGATGCGCTCGCCACGCGGCTGGATCAATATTCCCCCAGCGGCGTCGGCAAGGACGGGATGGTGAAAGTGTCCATCCCCGAACTGGAACGCGTGCTGCGTGACGGCGCGCGCTGGGCGCTCAAGAACGGCTACGCCAGCCAGGCCGACCTGGCCCGCACGGAGGAAGGCGGCGCGTTCAAGGGCGCCGACCCGCGCAAGGTCAGCCAGCGCGCCAAACAGCGCGGGCGCACCCAGCTCGGCTCGCTGGGCGCGGGCAACCACTTCATCGAAGTGGACGTGGTGGACGAGATCTTCGACCAGCAGGCCGCCGCCGTGATGGGATTGCGCGCCGGCCGCCTGGCCGTGCAGATCCACTGCGGCTCGCGCGGGCTGGGACACCAGGTCTGCTCCGACTACGTGCGCGAGTTCCAGGGCGCGGTGCAGCGCTACGGCATCCGCCTGCCCGACCGCGAACTGGTCTGCGCGCCGATGGATTCGCCCGAAGGCGCGGCCTACCTGGGCGCGATGCGCGCCGCGGCCAACTTCGCCTTCGTCAACCGGCAACTGCTGGCGCACGCCGCCCGGCGGGCCTTCGAGGAGACCTTCGCGGGGAAACTCCAGGGCTGGGAACTGCGCCAGGTTTACGACATCACCCACAACATGGGCAAGATCGAGACGCACGAAATCGGGGGCAGGCGCGTCAAGGTCTGCGTGCACCGCAAGGGCGCGACGCGCGCCTTCGGCCCCGGCGCGCCCGGCCTGCCGCCCGAATACCAGGTCATCGGCCAGCCGGTGCTCGTTCCCGGCAGCATGGGCACGGCCTCCTGGGTGCTGGTCGGGACGAGCGAAAGCATGACGCGCTCCTTCGGCTCGTCCTGTCACGGCGCGGGACGCACCATGTCGCGCTCGCGCGCCAAAAAAGAAGTGCGCGGCGACGCCCTGCGCAGCCAACTCGAAAGGGACGGCATCCACATCCGCGCCGGCTCCATGCGCGGCCTGGCCGAGGAAGCCCCGCAAGCCTACAAGGACGTGGACGCCGTCGTGCAAACCGTCAGCGCGGCAAAAATCGCCCGCAAGGTCGCCCGCCTGCGTCCGCTGGCCGTCATCAAAGGATAACCATGACCTCTCCCGCACCCCTCCCCCGTCCCTTCCTGCCGCTCGGCTCGCCCGCCGCCGCCCTTGAATCCGTGGGCGGCAAGGGCGCCAACCTGGCGCGTCTCGAACGGGCCGGCTTCCCCGTCCCGAACGGCTTTTTCATCCCCACCGAGGTATACCGCGCCTTCGTGGACGAGAATAAACTGGATTTGGCGATTCACGCCGCGCTGGAGCATCTCGACGAGGACGATCCCGCCGCGCTGGAAGCCGCTTCGCAGCGCATCCGGACCCGGTTCGGGCAAGCTTCCGTTCCGGCGACGCTGGGCGACGCCCTCGAAATCGCCTGGCGCTGGCTGGGCGCGCCGCCCGTCGCCGTCCGTTCCTCCGCCACCGCCGAAGACCTGCCCGACCTGTCCTTCGCCGGTCAGCAGGATACCTATCTCAACATCATCGGGGCGGACGCGCTCGAAAAGGCGGTCGTGGATTGTTGGTCCAGCCTGTGGACGGCGCGCGCCATCGGTTACCGCGCCCGCAACGGCATCGACCAACGCGAGGTCAGTCTGGCCGTCGTGGTGCAGGAGATGGTGCCGGCCGAGGCCTCCGGCGTGCTCTTCACCGCCAACCCGCTGACCGGCAAACGCAGCGAAACGGTGATCGACGCCACGCTGGGCCTGGGCGAGGCGCTGGTCTCCGGGCTGGTGGAACCGGATCATTACCTCGTGTCATTGCAGGCGACCAGCGGGGTCGAAGCGATCGCGCCGCCCAAGACGGAGATCGCCCCGCCCGCCGCGCGCCCCCGCAGCGACAGGCTGGTCATCACCAAAAAGACCCTCGGCGCAAAAGCGACCATCATCCGCGGCCAATCCAGCGGAGGGGTTTCCACAGAGCATGCCGCCTCTAATTCTGGCTATGCGCACCAGCAGGCCCTGCCCGACAAGGCCATCCTGCAACTGGCCGAGATGGGCCGAGAAATCGCCGCGCTGTACGGTTTTCCGCAGGACATCGAATGGGCCTACATTCCCCCCTCGCCCCCATCCCCTCTCCCTCAGGGAGAAGGGGGATTCTACATCCTGCAATCCCGCCCGATCACCTCGCTCTTCCCGCTGCCGGAAAACCTGCCCGCCGCGCCGCTGCGTACGATGATCGGCTTTCACGTTGTGCAGGGCGTGATGGAACCCATCACCCCACTCGGACGAGACGTGGTCATCAGCATCCTACTCGGCGGCGGACGCGTCTTCGGCCTGGAACCCAACCTAGAGACCCAACTTGCCATCCTCTCCGCCGGAGAACGGCTGTGGATCAACGTCACGGGCATCATCCGCCACCCCTTCGGGCGCAAAGTGTATCCCACCGGCATCAAGTCCATCGACCCCGCCGTCTCGCAAATCTTCCAGGAACTGCTGAACGACCCCCGGCTGGCCCCCGTCAAACCCAAATTCTCGCTCAAGACGACCTGGCGCACGCTGCGTTTCGTGGTCCCCTTTTGGGGGCGGATATTCAAAATCTGGCGGCATCCCGAGCGCGAACGAACGCGCGTCCTGCAACTGCTGGACGACGAGGTCGCCCGCGCACAGGCACAGGCTGCCGTCCGCGGAGAGATGTGGGCGTCCTTCGCCCGGCGGGTAGAACTGCTCCACAACGCCGAAACCCTTTTCTCCGACATGGTCATCCCGCAAGGCATCCCTCCCATCGTCGCCGGGATGGCCCCCTTCTTCGGCATCCTGCAGCGTTTCAGCGCAAAAGCCGCCCAGGCGGCCAACGACCCCGCGCTTTCGCACCTGTATCTGGAGATCACGCGCGGCCTGCCCCACAACGTGACCACCGAGATGGACCTGGCGCTTTGGCGCACCGCCCAAACCCTGCAGGCGGATCACGCCAGCGCGGCGCTTTTCGAGTCCGTGGACGCCGGCGAACTGACCGCCCGGTATCTGAACGGGGTCCTGCCCCCGGCAGCCCAGCAGGCGGTGGGGGCTTTCATGAACAAATACGGGATGCGCGGCCTGGGAGAGATCGACATCGGCCGCCCGCGCTGGCGCGAAGAACCGACGCACATCATGCAAGTCCTCCAAAGCTACATGACAATCAAAGATGCGGCGCAGGCCCCCGACACAGTCTTCGCACGCGGGGCCGAGGCCGCGCAGGAGGCCGCGTCACGGCTGGAGAGGGCTGTCCGCGGAATGAGCGGCGGCAGGCTGAAGTCCCGCCTGGTCCGCTGGGCGATCAAACGCTACCGCGCCCTGGCCGGGATGCGCGAAGCGCCCAAGTTCTTCGCCATCCGCATGATGGGCATCACCCGCCAGGGCTTGCTCGAAAGCGGCCAGGCCCTTGTCGACGCGGGGCTGCTCGAAAAACCCGACGACCTGTTCTTCCTGTATCTGCGCGAGCTGGATGAAATCGCGGCGCGCAGGACGGTTCCGGCCGAAACCAGGGAGACCATCCGCGAACGCCGCGCCGCGCGTGCGCGGGAAATGCGCCGCAAGCAACTGCCGCGCGTCCTGCTCAGCGACGGGACGGCCTACTACGAAGGGATGCGCGCCGCATCCGGGGACGCGGAGGCCATCGTCGGCGACCCGGTCTCGCCCGGAGTCGTCGAGGGAACGGTGCGCGTGGTGCTCAACCCGCACGAGACGAAACTGGAACACGGCGAGATCCTGGTCTGCCCCGGCACCGACCCTGCCTGGACGCCGCTCTTTTTGGCCGCGGGCGGGCTGGTGATGGAAGTCGGCGGAATGATGACGCACGGCTCGGTGGTGGCGCGCGAGTACGGCATCCCGGCCGTGGTGGGCGTGCACCAGGCCACGACGCGGCTGGAGACGGGGCAAAAAATCCGGGTGAACGGAAGCACCGGAGAGATCACCATCCTGTAATCGCCCGTCGCAGACCTGACGGATTTGCGGGAACTTTCGGCGCAGGAAAGACGTCTGAAGGTGTACAGAGACCAGAGAATAGGAGTCAAACATGAAGGGACTGTTCACAACTTTCTTGCTCGCGACCATCTTCCTGACCGCGTGCAGCGGCGCCGCGGACATACTGCCGACGCCGTCCCCGCCCCCCGACAGCGAGACGCCGGTCGCGTCGCCGCCCGGCCAGCCGCCTGACGATACCCTCCCCGACTACGCGCCGCAGCCCGGCGACCAGGCGCTGAAACGCAGTTCGGCCTTTGTCGATTCGGTCGACATCCTGCTGATGGAAAGCTACCCCATCCAAATCATGCTTCACATAAGCGGACATCTGCCCACGCCCTGCCACGAACTGCGCGTGACGACCGCCGCTCCCGACGGGCAGAATTACATCAACGTGACCGTCTATTCCGTTGTGGACGCACAAATGGAATGTGTGCAGGTGCTGCGGGCCTTCGACGCCAACGTGTCCCTGGGAAGCTTCCCGCCCGGACACTACACGATCGTGGTCAACGGAGAGATGATCGGCGAATTCGATTCGTAGCAGCGGCAGCCCGACCAAAAGACCTGCGCCCAGCGCATGAACAGGTACTTTAAATAACCACAGAGGCGGTCAAGGGTTACCGCCTCCGTGGTTTATTTTGTGCTGCGAACTTGTTCTAGCCACCGGACACTTTTGGGCGACAAGCCCCTGTGATGTCCGACAGTTGAACTGTCGGACATCGCCAGCCATTCGGCGGACTAAAGTCCGGCCTCAGTTCATAAAAGTCGGCTGAAGCCGACTCCCTGATCAGCCCGCACGATGGTCAAGAAAAAATCACAAGCCCAGGCATCTACCGGCAAACTGTCCAGTGGTCAGAACTTGTTTAGTGCTGCAAAATCTGCGAGAGGAAGAGCTTGGTGCGATCTTCCTGCGGATTGTGGAAGATGGCACTCGGCGGGCCGCTTTCGACAACGTTGCCCTCGTCGAAGAAGTACATCGTATCAGCAACGGCGCGAGCGAAGCCCATCTCGTGGGTCACAACCAACATGGTCATACCGCTTTTCGCCAGCCCGATCATCACGTCCAGCACTTCCTTGATCATCTCCGGGTCGAGGGCCGAGGTCGGCTCGTCGAAGAGCATGATCTTGGGCTGCATCGCCAGCGCACGTGCGATGGCGACGCGCTGCTGCTGTCCACCAGACAGTTGGCCGGGGAACTTGTAGGCCTGTTCAGGGATGCCGACGCGCTCCAGCAACTGCATGGCCACTTCTTCCGCTTTTTCCTTCTCCCATTTGCGAACCTGGATGGGCGCCAGGGTGATGTTCTGAATCACAGTCAGATGCGGGAAGAGATTGAACTGCTGGAAGACCATGCCAGTCTCCATGCGGACGGCTTCGATATTTTTAACATCGTGCGTCAGTTCGATCCCATCCACAATGATCTGCCCGCCCTGGTGTTCTTCAAGGCGATTGATCGTGCGGATGAAGGTGGATTTCCCTGAACCGGATGGGCCAAAAATCACGATCACTTCGCCTTTGTGCACCTCCATGTCGATCCCCTTCAAGGCGTGGAAATCGCCGTACCATTTCTGAACGCCACGGCAAACAATGATCGGTTCTTGTTCTTCGTACTTTGGTTTGTCGTCCATAATACCTTATATCTCCTTTTAGCGTTCGCCAACGCCCAAAGACGTTTCCAGTCGCTGGCTGGCGTAAGACATGCCATAGCTCAACACCCAAAACAGCGCCGCGATAAAAATATACACTTCTTTCGACGTTCCGATGTATTTGGGATTCCCCAAGACGGATTTCCCGATGCCCAAGACGTCAAAGAGGCTCAGGATCATCACGAGGGTCGTATCCTTCAAGAGGCCAATGAACTGGCTCACGAGAATGGGAATGACGGCTCTCAAAGCCTGCGGCAAAATAATGAAGGCCATCATCGCAAAGTGACTCAAGCCCAAAGCGTAAGCGGCTTCGTACTGCCCATTCTCGATGGATTGCAAACCGCCGCGCACATTTTCCGCCATGTAAGCTGCACTGAAAAAGGTAATACCAACAAGCGCACGGATCACACTTTCGATACGCACCTCGGCAGGCAAGAAGAGGGGCAGCATCAAATCCATCATAAGAGGATGGTGATCAGCGGGACGCCGCGCACCAGCTCGATGAAGCCAACGCAAATCCAGCTAACGATGGGCAGATCCGATTGACGTCCAAGTGCGAGCGCGACGCCGATCGGGAAGGAAAAGATGATGCCGATCACCGCGAGGAGGATGGTCAGCATGAGTCCGCCCCACAAGTCGGGCTTGACCGTGGGCATAAAGCCGCCTTCTCCCGTAAAGCCGCTGATCATGAGAAGAGCGACCGGGAAGAAAAGCAGCAGTGCGATAACCGTCCAACGCGTGGTGGAAGGATGCTTGCTGCGCCCCAGCATAAGGCCCAGGAAACCGAACAGATCGAGCGCGAGGATCAGGAGGCGGCGGGTCGTCATGCCAAAAGGCAGCAGGGCCAGGAAAACCGGGATCCCAAGCAGGACATAACCCACGCTCTCCTTGCTTTTGACCCAAACGCTCCAGGCAAGTCCCGTCACGGCGGCAAGCAGATAGAGCACCACCCAAACGCGCCAGAGATATTCGGCGGGGTAACGCCCGACCATGAAGAGTTTCAGGTTGTCGGCAATCACCTGCCACTTCGCCTCGCCAAACCCCCAGGCGAGAGAGGGTTTGAGCATGGCATAGGTCAACCAAAGCGCGAAAATGGTGAGAAGCGAATCCCAAAATGAACCAAAGAGATTGCGCTTTAGCCATCCCAAAATGGTATATCGCTCGGTGGGAGGCGGAAGGACTCTAGATGCAGATGTCGTCATAATTATCGCTCCACCAATTTAATTTTCTTGTTGTACCAGTTCATGAACGCCGATGTGATCAGGCTGCTCGAGAGATAAAGCCCCATCATCAACGCGATGACCTCGACCGCGCGCCCAGACTGGTTGTGCGTTGTTCCGCCGACAGAGAAAAGGTCGGGGTAACCGATCGCGACCGCCAGCGAGGAGTTCTTGGTCAGGTTAAGGTATTGGCTCGTCAACGGCGGGACGATAACTCGCATCGCCTGCGGGAAGACGACCAGCCGCAAAGTCTGGAAACCGGTCAAGCCCAAAGCCTTGGCGGCTTCGGTCTGTCCCTTCGAGACCGACATAATGCCGGCGCGGACAATCTCTCCAATGAAGGCGGCCGTATAGATCACCAAGCCCGAGAGCAACGCCATGAACTCGGGGGAGAAAACGTGCCCGCTGGAGAAATTCAATCCATCGAGAGAAGGGTATTCCATGGTCAGGGGCGCCTGCGGCAAGACGAACCACCCAACGAAGGCTATGCCAAGGAAAGTAAGCGTACTCCAAAGGCTGATCAGCGGCGGGCGTCCTGTACGCTCCCCGATGATCTTTAAGCGCCAGGCAAGAACGGCCGCTGCCACGACGCCAAAAGCCAGGATGCCAAGATATGCGGACCAAGATTCTGTTGGAACTCCCCAAGGCACCGCGACGCCGCGGTTGCTCAGGTAAACCGGGCCAATGGTTATCGCTTCCTTGACGCGCGGCAAGGTAATGAAAATGCCGCCATACCAAAAGACCAACAAAACCAGGAGAGGAATATTGCGGAGAATTTCAAGATAAATGCTGGCAAGTTTGGCAACCAAAAAGTTTCTTGAGAGTCTGGCTACGCCAAGGATAACGCCAAAGATGGTCGCAAAGACAATACCAACAATGCTGACGTATAGCGTATTCAGGATGCCCACAAGGAGCGCCCTGCCGTAGGTATCGGTACGGGAATACTCGATCAGACGCTCACCAATATCAAAACCGGCGGTGTGCCCCAGAAATTTAAAACTCGGCGTCATCCCTTGTCTGGCAAGGGCAGTAATCATATTGCTATAAATATAATAAAAGAAGCCGACCACAGCAACGAGGAAGATCACCTGTCCCAAAACGCGCAGGACACGTTCGTCTCGCCAGAAAGGAATGGCATCCTTTGTACTGTACGTAGTTTTTTCCATTAGGCAAACTCCCCAGAGAGAATTGCTGGGATGAACGGAACCGTCCCCTTCAAGGCAAAAGGCCTTGGCAATGGATAAACTGAGGCCGGGGAAAGAAAGCTCATTACATCCCCAGCCTGTTCATAACCCAATATGCACTAACAAGACAGGGAAGGAGAGTCCCTTCCCTGTCTTTATTAGAAACTTAGACTAGCGCCATGCCGGAGCGTAAAGCAAGCCGCCATCAGTGTACAGGCTGTTCAGGCCGCGGGGAATGTAGGTCAGGGTGTCCGGACCAAGGTTGCGGTCGTAGATCTCGGCGTAGTTACCAACCTGCTTGATGATGTTGTAAGCCCAGTCGCCATCAAGACCCAGGAAGGAACCCAACTGGCCTTCAGTGCCGAAGAAGGATTTCTCGCGGGGATTGACGGTGGAGGCCATGATCTCGTCCACGTTCGCGGAGGTGATGCCGTGCTCTTCCGCGAAGAAGGTCGCGAAGACAGTCCACTGAACAATATCAAACCACTGATCGTCGCCGTGGCGGACAACAGGTCCGAGCGGCTCTTTGGAGATGGTCTCGTCCAGGATTATGTGATCATCGGGGTTCGCGAGCAAAGTGCGGCGGGAAACCAAACCGGATTTGTCGGTGGTGTAGGCATCGCAGCGGCCTTCTTCGTACGTCGTCCAGCCAACTTCAACATCCTCATAAACCACAGGTTCGTAGTTGATGCCGCGGGCAGCCATGGTGTCGGCCAGGTTGGCCTCGGTGGTGGTGCCGGTCTGAACACAAACCGTGCCGCCTTCGAGGTCTTCGAGGGTGGTGATTCCATCGGCCTTGCGGACAAGGAAGCCCTGACCATCATAGAAGGTGGTGGCAGCGAAGTTAGCCTTAAGGTCGGTGTCACGGGAAAGCGTCCAGGTGGTGTTGCGGATCAAAACATCGATCTCACCACTCTGCAAAGCCGTGAAGCGTTCCTGGGAGCTCAGCGGGCGGATTTCAAATTTCGTAGCATCGCCGAAAACGGCAGCGGCAACGGCTTTGCAGAAGTCGATATCAAAGCCGGAGAAGTTGCCCTCGGTGTCCAGGTAGCCAAAACCAGGGACGCTGGCGTTACCACCGCAGATCACATAGCCACGCTCTTTTACAGTGGCCAGCGTCTCGCCATAGCCAGACGGAACGGCAGCAGGAGCTTCGGCGGGGGCTTCAGCAGCGGGGGCTTCGGCAGCAGGAGCTTCTTCTGCGGGAGCAGCGGCGCCGCCACAAGCGGCAAGCACCAGACTCAAAACGATCAAAAGTGCAAAAACGGGAAACAACTTACGGGACATTTCTTACTCCTCCAAGGAAAAAGGTTTACTTTACACAGAAACATCAGATGCTAAACGAAAAAGTCTAGCAAGACTTGGCAAATACTATGCTAAGCATCACCTCCTTTTTTATAACATTGTTCATGTCGTTCAGCAGGAAAGTTTTTGTGTAAAAACGTTCTGCCAATTATAGGGCATATACTTTAATCGTGCAAGCACAACCTACATAAGTTTATGCAGTTTTTATGGAGAAAATACAAGCACCTTGCGGGAAAAACAAAGCCGGAGTATAACCAAACAAATCATTTCAAAAAAACAAACAGGAGAAAATATGAAGATTCTGCTTCTTGGAGTCGGAATGCAAGGCAAGGCCACCCTCCACGACCTCGCCAACAGCCCCGAAGTGACCCAAGTCATCGCTGCAGATGCAAATTTTGACGATTTGCAGGCCTACGCCCAAAGCCTGGACAACGCCAAAATCACGCCGATCAGGCTGGATGTCCGCGAGCGGGACGCTGTGTCCGCCCAGATGAAAAAGGTCGATGCGGTCATCGTCCTGCTGCCGCAGGGATTTCGGCTGGACATCCTGAATCTCGCCATCGAAAACGGGATCCATTTCATCGAAACATCCTATGCCCTGCCCGAGTATGCGCACCTGGGGACGCTTGCCGAGGCGCGAGGGATCACGATCCTGCCCGAATGCGGACTCGACCCCGGCATCGATCTGGTTCTGGCCGGACAGGCGATCCGCGAGTTGGACGAGGTCCACGAGCTGCACGCCTACGGGACGGGCGTCCCCGAACCTGCCGCGGCGGACAACCCCATCAAATACAAAATCTCGTGGACCTTTGCGGGCGTGCTCAGCGCGTATCAGCGCCCCGCGAAAATGCTCAAGGACGGGAAAGTGATCCACCTTTCGCCGAGCGAAATGTTCTCGCCCGAGAACATGCACACGATCACGCTCGATTCGCTGGGCGAGATGGAAGCCTACTACAACGGCGACGCGGTCAAGTACCTCGACATCCTGAACATCGCCAAGACGACCGTCAGCACGGGGCGCTACTCGCTGCGTTGGCCCGGTCATGCCGCTTTCTGGAAGAAGATGGTCGATCTGGGATTCCTGAGCGAGGAGCCGATCACGGTGGGCGGACAGAAAGTTTCGCCGCGCCAGTTCGTGCACGACCTGCTTGAGCCGCAACTGCACTACGCTCCCAACGAGCGCGACGTGGCAGGCATTCGCATTGACGCGCGCGGACTCAAAGACGGGAACTGCAAACGGATCATCTACCAGATGATCGACCGCCGCGACCTGGAGACCGGGCTGCTGGCGATGCAGCGCACCGTTGGCTACACGGCCAGCATCGGCGCGCAAATGGTCTTGCGCGGCGACATCACCAAACGCGGGCTGCTCTCGCCAACGCGCGATATTCCGGTGGAGAAATT
>JAADGN010000026.1:10977-48638 GCA_013152325.1 Chloroflexota bacterium | reverse complement strand
TAAACGCCTAATAGAACTTGATTTGAGCCACATAAAAAATATCTACCTGAGGTGATGCAGCCCACCGTTTAAAGAAAGTGTCAAGTAAAAAGAGTAAAAAGCCGTCCAAATGACCTGCTCAGTCTGAAACAGCTCCTGTCCATAAAAAGCAAAAGCGCCCAATGTTCAGGTTTACAACAAAATCAAGTGACCGGCGCCTCGCAGGAGCCGGTCACTTCACCCAAATTCCGTACATGGCAGACGGGTTGTTGTCGATCAGTATGAGCGGGGCCTCATCGAGGATGGCAGCGAGACTGTCCGGATAGCATGCCGGGTCTTTTATTGGCACCGCCGCGATGATCCAGGCGCGCTGATGCTCGATCTCGTCGAGCGGCGCGGTCCGGACGCCCATCGCCGTGCGGGTCGCTTCTGAAAGCCCGCCGGAACCGGGTTCACAGTTGGGCATTTTGTAATGCGGCAGGTCGGGGGTGTATGCCATTGTGTTGACCAGGGACGCGTCCGTTATGTGGTAGAAGATGTCGCCATGCTGCCAGTTCTTCTCGATGTCGGTCAACGCGCTTCGCATATATGGTTTTCTCGATTGGTTGCGCTTCATGTCCGGCGTGCGCAGGTAGTATCCGGCAAGCCCGGTCATCAACAGCGGAGCGACAACAAGGCCCAGATAAACGAGCGACCTTTTCCGGCTTACAACATCTATCTTTTCAAGGCTCCCCAGCGGCAGGGAAACCAGCAGGTAAAGAAAAGGAGCTGACCCAACCAGGTGACGGTACAGGAAGATCGGCTGCCATAACAGGGAGACCAGTGTTGCCAGGATGGCTGGCCCAAAGCCAAGTAAAAGGATGGTTGTCCAGCCGGCAGGCCGATACCGGAGCGCGTACCAGCATCCGATCAGCAAAGCGGAGATCACAAGCAGATAGGCGGGCAGGTAGAGAGAATCTGGCTGGGCGGCAATCCAGAACAGTTTGTTGAGCATGTCCAGAATCATGCCTGGGTGAATGGGCGTGATCCAGTAGTTGTTGTCGATCTGGCTGATCTGCGAGAAGACGACTGATGCCCAGGGAAGCCACGACAGAAATGCCAGGATTGGAACCCAGAGCATCCGTTTGGCATCCTTCTGTTTTTGCCCGGAGAGCAGCCCGGACAGTACAATGAACGGCAAATAGAACACAGCATGGTTGTGTGTGTATAGCATCCCCAAAGACGCCAGAAAGAGCGTTGTCCAGTGTCGTTTGTGGATCGCGAGCACCCCCAACAGAACAAAAGCCTCCAGCATGGCGTACATGCGCGCTTCCTGCGCGAACCACAACTGGAATGGCAGCACAGCCATGAGAAATAATGCCGCGGTTTGAATGCGAGGGGAGGTATTCAAAACCTGGAGTACGCGGCGGAACAGATACAACGCCCAAAGCGAAAAAGCTGCTGAGGGCATGCGCAACAACCAGGGTGGGCCGCCCATGCGTTGGACCAACCACGAAATGATATAGAACAATGGCGGATGGACATCGCCCGCCGTTGCCCGGATCATATTCTCAAAGGGTAATTGCGAAAGCAGGTAGGTGAAGTTTTCGTCATACCAGAGCGGCGCTTTCCAGATAAAGGCCAGGCGCAGGGCGGCGGCGAAGCAAAAGAGAATGATGAAATGAGTCTTTTTCAAACTGGGTTATCCTGTTTGTTGTAGCGTGTATAATGATTATATGGCAAAATCAAAGGTGCGCTTGTTTCTGGCGGTGATTGTGCTGGCGCTCTCGCTGGCGGTGTTGATTTGGGCCTTTTGGCCGCTGGTTCGCGAGAGCCGCGTGCTGCCCATCCCGCCCGCGGACTTGCAACTGCCGACGCCGGAGACGTTCTTTCCCGGTTTGCGGATGTACTTCTGATGAACAAGAGACATTTCCTGCTATTCCTGGCTGGGCTGGTGCTGGCAGGGGTGATCCAGGCTTGCAGCGCAGCCGCCTATGGCCCTCCACCCGGGACGGAGGGCGCGGGGCCGGAAGAGCCAGCCGCTCCGGCAGCGACGCAAATCTTTCCGGCAACGCCGACTGCTGTGGCGCTGCTGGAGCCGACCGCGCTGCCAGCCATCCCCGAGCAGCGCCGCCTGACGCTGGAGTGGCCGCCTACTATCCGCGCCGGCGATGCGGACGTGATCCGCCTGACGCTGGAAGTGGACGAGATGGGGAACCTCACCCCGACGGCGGAGATCGAGGGGCACGCGATCAGCGGGGAGACGGTCAGTATCCCGAATTTATACGAGACGCACAACGTGATCGCTGAAGCGCGCCTGGATATGGCGGGTGTGATCGTCACGCCTGCCGGACAGGTCAGCGAACCGCTGCTGCCGGGGAAGCCGGTCACGTTTTATTGGAGCGTCCGCCCCGCGGAAATGGGACGTTACCGCGGCACGGTCTGGCTTTATCTGCGTTTCATCCCAAAAGAGGGCGGCGAGGAGATGCGGCGTACGCTCTCGGCGCAGGTGATCGAAATCCAGGCTGTGACGCTGTTTGGGTTGACGGCCGGCCCGGCGCGCTTCGCGGGGACGGTGGGGTCATTTGTCGGCGCGGTGCTGGGGTTCCCGTTCATTGATGATGTTTTTCGCTGGTTGTGGCGCAAATTGAAACGGTAGCCTCCCGAAGTCCAGGAGCGGGGACGAAAAAACGTCTTTGCGCCAAAAAAGCAACTTGTCCCGTGATTTTGGGTTAGTTAGGGGGGATTGGGAACGGCCCCAGGCGTGCAAAGTTCCCCCCATTGGAGATATATGACAAACATCATGCGAAAAGCAGACGTGGGTAAGTAGGGTTTTAGAGACCTTTATGGTAAAATTCGCCCGTTCTTGTCGCTTTGTAAACTGACCCCATTTTTTCTTGGAGAGTCTATGCAAAATCCATGGATTTACATCGGACTATTTATTCTCGTTGGGATGATGATCCCGGCGATGGCGCTGATGATCGCTCGCTTGATCGCCCCGCGCAAACCCAATCCGATCAAGCAGAGCACTTATGAGTGCGGTATCGAAACTGTGGGGGATAGCTGGGTGCAATTCAAGGCGCAGTACTACATCTTTGCCCTGGTTTTCCTGGTCTTTGATGTGGAAACCGTGTTCTTGTTCCCCTGGGCGGTTGCGTTCGATAAATTGCCATTGTTCGCCGCCCTGGAGGGCATCCTTTTCATCCTGATCCTTATCTCCGGCCTGGTTTACGCCTGGCGCAAAGGTGCGTTGGAGTGGATGTAATTTATTGGAGACAATCTAGAAGGCTGACAGGAAAATTCCTTTCAGCCTTTTTTGTGTGTGAGGAGTGATCCATGACCTTTTGGACTGATCCAATCAATTTCGTTGCCGATTGGCTGATGGGCGTTTTTACAGGCTGGGGCATGGCTGAAGGCCTGGCGGGCGTTCTGATCGCCCTGATCGGCATCTTTGCGCTGGTGACCTTCGCCATGTTGCTCGACATTCTGCTGGTGTGGGTCGAGCGCAAAGTGGTGGCCCGCTTCCAGGATCGCCTGGGTCCGAACCGGGTAGGCCCGTTTGGCATCTTCCAGCCTTTCGCCGATATCGTCAAGCTGCTTATCAAGGAAGACATCACCCCGATCGGCGCGGACAAGATCATTTACAATCTGGCGCCCATCTTTTCACTGATGTCGGTTTTGCTGCTGTGGGCGATCTTGCCTTTCGCTCCGAAGATATTTGGCGTAGACCTGAACGTGGGACTGTTGTACATCGTGGCCGCCGGCGCGATCGGGACGCTCTCGATCATTATGGCCGGTTGGGCCTCGAACAACAAATACGCCCTGATGGGCGCGTTCCGCACGGTAGCGCAGATGATCTCCTACGAGATCCCGATGGTCGTCGCGCTGCTCATCCCGACCTTGTTGGCCGGGACGATGGGCGTGAACGGCATCGTCGAATCACAGGGCATCTGGTTTGTGGTGCTTTCGCCGCTCGGCGCGCTGATTTTTGTCATCAGCGCCATCGCCGAGCTGGGACGTTCGCCGTTCGACCTGAACGAGGCCGAATCGGAGATCGTGGCCGGTTTCCACATCGAATATACCGGCATGAAATTCGGCCTGTTCTATGCGGGCGAGTTGCTGCACGCCTTCACGTTTGGCGGTTTCATCTCGGTGCTGTTCTTCGGCGGTTACCGTTTCTTCGGCTTGGAGAATTTTGGCCCGATCGTTGCCGCCGTGATCTTCCTGCTCAAGGCGCTGTTCTTCTACTGGGTCATCATGTGGGTCAAGTATACGGTGCCGCGTGTTCGCATCGACCACATGCTGGCCTTCAACTGGAAGTTCCTGACCCCGTTGGCCTTTGTCTTGCTGATGGTCACGGCGTTGGTCAGCAAATTGTTGGCCGGGGCAAGCGCGGGGTGGCATGCAGCCGGGCTGTTCCTGGCGAATGTGGTCGTCGGATGGCTGACCATTGAAATTTTGAAGGCACATGCCCGCCGCCAGCGGGAGCGGGAAGAGACGCCCGCCCAGCCCGCTGTCCAGGCGGCGCAGCATTAGCCGAACGAGGAGCGAGACGATATGACTTTCTTGCAAATTATCTTCCTATTATTCGCCGCTGTGATCCTCGGCTCCGCATTGATGGTCGTGACCACGCGCAATATGATCCACGCGGCGTTATGGCTGATCGCAGCCTTGTTTGGGGTCGCGGCGGTGTACGCGCTGCTCAACGCTGGTTTTCTGGCGGTGGTACAGGTGGTGGTGTATATCGGCGCGATCGCCATCCTGTTCATTTTCGCCGTCATGCTGACCCGCCGCGAGATGCGTGACAAGGGGCCGCAGTTGAACAAGAACTGGTGGATGGCGGCGCTGATCAGCGTGGTGACCTTTGGCGGGCTGTTTGGGCTGCTCTCCAACTGGGCCGGCTTCTCGAAGACAGCCGCTGAAATCCCCGCGGGGCTGGATGCGGTTGAGCAGCTGGGAATAGCCCTGGTGTCCCCGGACGCTTACGTGCTGCCGTTCGAGGTGGCCTCGATATTGCTGCTGGCGGCGTTGATCGGCGCGGTATACGTCGCGTTCAACAAGGAATAGGAGGCAACAATGATCCCGCTTTCCTGGTACCTGACCCTGTCCGCCGGGTTGTTCAGCATTGGTTTGTTTGGCGTGCTGGCCCGCAAGAACGCGGTCGCTATTTTGCTCGGCATTGAATTGATGCTGAACGCTGTCAACATTAATCTGGTGGCGTTTTGGCGCTACGGAGACCCGGCGATGATCGTCGGGCAGGTATTTGCCATTATCGTCTTTGCAACCGCCGCGGCTGAAGTGGCTGTCGGTTTGGCGCTGATCATCTCGATCTACCGCCGCCGCAAGACGGTTGTCGCGGACGAAATCGACATGATGAAGTGGTAGGAGAACACGTTATGGCAACTGAAACACTGATTTGGTTACTCCCTCTCCCGCCGCTGCTGGCCTTCTTCCTGATTGTGTTGTTTACCAACCGCAATAAGGCGTTGAGCCACTGGATTGGGGTTGGCGCAGCCGCGCTCTCCTGGCTGGGGAGCATGATCGTTTTTGTGCGCGCGCTGGGCGTGGAGCATCTCGGCGAGCACCCGTTCGCGTCTGCGATCAACTGGCTGCCGCTGGGCGACACCTGGCTCAAGATCGGCGTGCGGATCGACCCGCTCTCGGCGGTGGTGCTTTTCTTCGTCGGCTGGACGGTCTTCATGATCTTCCTGTACTCGGTTGGCTATCACAACTACGGTCAGCCGGAAGGCGATCACGATCGTCCCGGCCTGCCGCCGCACGGCGCGACCGCCACCGACGAGCATGGACACGAACACGCCGTGCCGTCCGTCGAGCCGATGTACTCGCGCTTTTTCGCTTTTATCGGTTTGTTCGCTTTCGGGATGTACACGCTGGTGGTCTCCGACAATTTGCTGACCCTGTTCGTCGGCTGGGAGATCATGGGCTTGTGTTCGTACCTGTTGATCGGCTTCTGGTACGGGAAAAAGTCGGCGCGCGATGCAGCCATCAAGGCCTTCATGACCACCCGCATTGGCGACGTTTTCATGCTTCTGGGCATCGCTTTCCTGTACACGGCGACCGGTTCGCTCTCTTATGACGTCGTCTTTTCGGAGCGGGTGCTGCACGCGCTGGCGACCACACCGGCTTTCTTTGGCTTGACGGCGGCGGGGATGATCGGCCTGCTGCTCTTCATCGGCGCGGTGGGCAAGTCGGCGCAGTGGCCGCTGCACGTCTGGCTGCCGGACGCGATGGAAGGCCCGACCCCGGTCTCGGCCATGATCCATGCTGCGACCATGGTCTCGGCGGGCGTCTACATGACCATCCGCATCTTCCCGCTTTTCTCCGCGGGTTGGGACGGGCACGGACTGACCGCCACGATGAGCATCATCGCCTTCATCGGCGCGTTCACGGCGCTCTTCGCGGCGACCATCGCCGTGGCGCAAAACGACATCAAGCGCGTGCTGGCCTACTCGACCATCTCGCAGCTGGGGTACATGATCGCGGCCATCGGCATCGGCGCGTACGTGGCTGCGGCCTTTCACCTGGTCACACACGCCTTCTTCAAGGCGCTGCTCTTCCTCGGCTCCGGCTCCGTCATTCACGGCATGGAGCACGGCGTGCTGCACACGGGCGATCACGATGTTGACCCGCAGGATATGTTCAACATGGGCGGTCTCTACAAGAAGATGCCCGTCACCTTCTGGACGTTCCTGATCGGCGGTTTTGCCCTCTCCGGTTTCCCGCTGGTGACGGCAGGTTTTTGGTCGAAGGACGAAATCTTTGCGGACGCCTTTGGGCATGGTCACATGGCGGTCTTCATCACGTTGGCGCTGGCTGCCTTTCTGACCGCTTTCTACACCATGCGCCAGATCACGCTCTCCTTCCTGGGAAAACCGCGGACGGGAGTTGCCGAGCATGCCCAGGAGACGCCTTGGACGATGACTGTTCCGCTGATGGTGCTGGCGATCTTCGCGGTGACGTTCGGCTGGGTCGGCATCCCCGAGCATTTCCCCGGCCTGGGCGGATTGCTCCCCAACTGGTTCCACGAATTTGTCGGCGGCACGCTGGCCGTGCGCCCGGAAGCAGTTGCGTTCAGCATGGCTCCGCTGCTGACCTCGCTGGGCGTGGCCCTGGGTGGTCTGTTCTTCGGCTGGCTGGTTTATCGTAAAGTCCAGGCTGGCGCGGTTGACCCGCTCAAGAAGGTCTTGGGGCCGGTCCACACATTGCTCGAGAATAAGTATTACTTCGACGAGGCCTACGACTTCCTGTTTGTGAAGCCTGCTTACTGGCTGGCGGAAACGTTCACTTACAAGTGGATCGACCGTGGTCTGATCGACAACATTCTGCACTCGTTTGGACGTGCCGCTACGTGGCTGGGCAGCGCACTGCGCAACTACTTCGATCTGCCGTTCATCAACCGCTTCGTCGGCGACGGTTCGGCCGCGGTGGTGCGCAAGGCGGGTTCCGAACTGCGTTACGTCGAAACTGGCCGCATTCAACAGTACATGATCGCAGCGATGAGCACCCTGATCGTCGTCGGCGCGTTGTTGTACTATTTCTTCCTGGCCTAAGGCAGACAGGAGAGAACTATGGAATTCATTACCAGTCACTTGTTGACATCTATCTTGTTCTTCCCCGCCCTGGCGGCGCTGGTTATCCTGTTCCTGCCGAAGGACGAGGTGAAACTCATTCGCTGGGCGGCATTGATCGCCAGCCTGGTACCTTTCGGGTTGACGGTTTTGCTGTGGACGAACTTCAATTCGGGCGCCGCGGGCTTCCAGTTCCAGGAACAATACCCGTGGTACGAGGCGATCAACGCCACCTTCCACGTCGGCGTGGACGGGCTTTCGCTGACCATGGTCTTGCTGACCACGCTGCTCACGCCGCTGGCTATCCTGGCTTCGTTCAGCATCACTGACCGCGTCAAAGCCTACATGATGCTGTTCCTGTTCCTGGAAACGGGCATGTTGGGCGTCTTCCTGGCGCTCGACCTGCTGATTTTCTTCGTCTTCTGGGAGATCGGTCTGGTGCCGATGTACTTCCTGATCAACCAATGGGGCGGCGCCAACCGTAATTATGCCTCGCTCAAGTTCATGATATACACCATGGCCGGATCGCTGGGTCTGTTGCTGTCCATTCAGATGCTGGGCGTGCTTTTCCAGACCTACGACCTGCCGACGTTGTACCAGCAGTGGACGAGCATCAAAGGCACGGTGATGGGACTGCCGGTCGATACGGTCAAGACAGTGGCTTTCTGGTCGTTCACCGTTGCCTTTGCCATCAAAGTCCCGATCTGGCCTTTCCATACCTGGCTGCCGGATGCCCATACCGAGGCGCCGACGGCCGGTTCCATGCTCCTGGCGGGCGTGCTGCTGAAACTGGGCGCGTATGGTTTCCTGCGTCTGGTCATCCCGCTCTATCCGGTTGAATCGGCGCGCTTTGCCGGTGTGCTGGCCTTCCTGGCGGTGATGTCGATCATCTTTGGCGCTTTCGGCGCCTATGGTCAGGATGATTTCAAACGTCTGGTGGCGTATTCGTCCATCAACCACATGGGCTTTGTCGTGTTGGGCATCGCCGCGGCCGCCAAAGCCGCCGGCACACTGGATGCGCACATCGCCTTGGATGGCGCGGTCTTGCAGATGTTCAATCACGGCATCTCTGCCGCGGGCATGTTCTTCCTGGTCGGCGTGATCTACGAACGCACTCACACCCGCAACCTGAATGATTTTGGCGGCTTGTTCTCGCTGGTGCCGGTGTACGGCGGTATCCTGATCTTCACGTCAATGGCTTCACTGGGGCTGCCTGCGTTGAACGGGTTTGTCTCCGAATTCCTGGTCGTGCGGGGTTCCTGGCCGATCTTCACGGTCTATACCGCCGCAGGCATGCTTGGTCTGCTTTTCACGGGTGCGTACATCCTGAAAGGGATCAAGAAGCTTTTACACGGCCCGCTGAACGAAAAGTGGGTTGGTCACTTGACCGAGATCAACACGCGTGAAATTATTGTTATGGCCCCGCTCATGGCCCTGTTCCTGGTGCTCGGCATTTGGCCGGCCTGGTTGCTGGACGTGATCAACAAGGCCGTGACGATGCTGTTCTAACGAGGTGTGCAAATGACATTTCCGATACTAAGCGTTATCGTCTTCACACCGTTTGTCGCTGGCATGTTAATCCTGTTGATGCCCGGGGAGCGCAAGACGGAAATCCGGATGACAGCGCTGGCTGCTGCGGCTTTTGCCCTGCTCTTGTCCATCTGGGTCTATTTCTCCTACGATGTGGCTGCGGCAGGTTACCAGTTCCAGGAACAGTACTCCTGGCTGCCTGCGCTGGGCATTGGTTACCACGTCGGCGTGGACGGGCTCAGCACTCCGCTGGTGTTGTTGACCGGCGTCGTCATGTTCACCGGAGTGTTGATTTCATGGAATATTGACGACCGCCCGCGCGAGTTTTTCGCCTTCCTGTTCATCCTGGCGACCGGCGTGTTTGGCGTGTTCGTTGCGCTCGACCTTTTCCAATTGTTCTTCTTCTACGAAATTGCCGTTTTCCCGATGTACCTGCTGATCTCCATCTGGGGCTGGGTCAAGACCCGCGAATACGCGGCCATGAAGTTGACCCTGTACCTGTTCATCGGTTCGGTGGTCGCCCTGGTCGGCGGTTTGGCGATGTACTGGGCGGCCGGCGCTCAATCTTTCGACATGCTGGTGCTGGAGCAGGCCGGTTTCTCGGAAGCCTTCCAGCGCACCTGGTTCTTGCCGGTGTTCATCGGCTTCGCGGTTTTGGGCGGTATTTTCCCCTTCCACAACTGGAGCCCGGATGGTCACGTAGCTGCACCGACGGCTGTCTCCATGTTCCACGCGGGCGTGTTGATGAAGCTGGGTGCATTCGCCGCCCTGCGCGTTGGCATTATGCTCCTGCCGGAAGGTGCGAAGCATTGGGCGTGGCTGATCATGCTCCTGGCGCTGGTCAATGTGGTCTACGGCGCGTTCATCGCCATGGTGCAGACTGACTTCAAATATGTCATCGGTTTCTCCTCGGTCTCGCACATGGGATTGGTGATGATGGGTTTTGCCACACTGACCAAACAGGGCCTGACCGGCTCTGGCGTGCAGATGTTCTCGCACGGCGTGATGACAGCGCTCTTCTTTGCTGCGGTTGGTATGGTCTACAACCAGGCGCACACCCGCGAGATTCCAAAATTGGGCGGCTTTGCGAAAGTGATGCCCTTTACGGCGATCGGCTTCATCATTGGCGGTCTGGTCTCGATGGGCATGCCTGGCTTCTCCGGTTTTGTGGCCGAGTTCCCCATTTTCATGGGCGTCTGGCAGGTCAAACCGTGGATCGCCATCCTGGCCGCGATTTCGATCATCATCACGGCATCTTATATCATGCTGGTCGTTCGCCGGGTGTTCTTTGGCGACATGCCGGAAGAGTTTGTCGGCCATACGCATGACGTGACTGTCTTGGACAAGGTAGCTCTGACTCTCCTCTCGGTACTCATGATCGGCATCGGCATCTTCCCGGCGCTCATGGTCCCGATGGTACAGAGCGGCGTCGAAAATGTGCTGCGCCTTCTGGGAGGTGCGTAAGTGACCGTAACCTACACTTCTTCAATGATTATGGCGATCCTGCCGGAGATTTTGCTGCTGGCGCTCGGCCTTTTGGTGCTGGCTGTCGATTTGGCTTTGAAAGAGGAAAAGCGCCGCAGCCTGGGCTGGCTGACCGCTGGCGGGTTGCTGGCGATCATGGCCGCCAGCTTGATGTTTGCCCGCCCTGGCGACCCCGAGATGGTTTTCGGCGGAATGGTGCGCTATGACTGGCTGGGCTTCTTCTTCAAGATGCTCTTCCTGTTCGCTGCCGCCATCACAGCCCTGTTCATGATGGACCACAAGAATCTGGGACATCGCGGCGAGGCCTACTTGTTGCTGCTGGCCTCCACGCTTGGCATGAGCCTGATGGCTTCCGCTGCGGACTTGGTCATGCTTTATATCGCGATCGAGACGACTTCGATCCCGCTCTACATTTTGGCCGGGTTCATGACCGGAGACGACCACTCGACTGAATCCGGGTTCAAGTACCTCTTGTTCGGCGCGCTGACCTCGACGGTTATGCTCTACGGCTTCAGCCTGCTGTACGGCTTCACCGGGACGACCGGTATTTACGAGCTGGGCGCTATGTTCTCGGCTGGGCAGGTATCGTTGGGTTTGGCTGTTGGCCTGATATTCCTGATCATCGTCGGGCTGGGCTTCAAGGTCTCGATCGTACCGTTCCATTTCTGGGCGCCGGACGTCTACGAAGGCGCGCCCACGCCGGTGGCGGGCTTCCTGTCCACGGCTTCGAAGGCGGCGGGCTTCGCGGTGCTGATGCGGCTCTTCCTGATAGCTTTCCCGGACGTTGCGGCTTCGTGGTCGCTCCTGTTGGCCGTTCTGTCGACGCTGACGATGACGCTGGGCAACCTGGTCGCCATGGTTCAGAAGAACATCAAGCGCCTGCTGGCGTATTCGTCGATTGCTCATGCCGGTTACGCCATGATTGGCCTGGCGGCGGTTTCGCAATTGGGCGTGGCCAGTGTGGTCTTCTACTTGGCGGCCTACATCCTGACCAACTTGGCGGCCTTTGGGGTCGTGGTCGCGGTTGGACGCGAGACCGGGTCCGACGAAATCACGGCCTATTCTGGTTTGAGCCGCCGTGCGCCCGGTTTGGCGCTGGCGATGATGGTAGCCTTTCTCTCGCTGGCTGGCATGCCGCCTTTTGGCGGGTTTGTAGCCAAAGTGTTCGTCTTCACAGCGGCGGTCAAGGCCGACATGGTCTGGCTGGCGATCGTTGGTGTGCTCAACTCGATTATTGGCGTGTACTACTATCTGACGGTGCTCAAGTACGTCTATCTGTACCGCATGGAGAACGAGGACGAAGACCAGCATCCGATACCGCTTTCGCGTCCATACACGATCGCCCTGGTCGTGCTCTCGATTGGTATTTTGCTGATCGGCACGATCTTTGCCCCCTGGTTCGGTTTTTCGGGTGCGGCAGCAGTCAACTTGTTCTAATTGACGAACCTTAACGCCTTGTGATATAATCCGCAACCATGAACCAGCCAGAAGACCAGGGTAAAAAAGGCCTGCAATATGCATTCAACCTCACCTTGGCCAGCGCAGCTGGCCAGGTTGGGTGTCTGACCCTGGTCATCATTTTTGTGGCCTTGTTTGCGGGGTTGTGGCTGGACAAACAGTTTGATAGCAAGCCGCTTTTTACGATTGGCTTGTTGGTTGGCAGTGTGCCGGTGACCCTCTTCGCCATGTTCCGCGTGGTTAAGGTGGCCACCGACCGCATTAAACCGGTAGAAAAGAACGAAACTCCTGAGGAGGAACATAATAGTGGAACAAACTCCTAAGAAGAAAGGATGGCGCTGGGGCTTCAACCGCTGGCTGGTGCTGTTGTTTATCGTCGGCGGTGGCATCGCGGCGAAGTACTATGCGCCTATCCAGCCGCACGTCCAATTGCCAGCGGAGCCTGTCCCGCCGGTTACCACCTTGCTGGTTGTTTTTGCCGTCCTGACTCTCGCATTGACGGTGCTCATCAAACGCTGGGAAGGATTGCTGATGGCCGCGTTCTTTGGCGTCCTGGCCGCACTGCCGCTATTTTCGGGCTTTGTTTGGGTCAATACGCTCACCGCTCTGGTCATTGCCGACATCATCTTGCTGCTGATGGGCTTCGGCGTTTACCGGGCTATCAAAGGCGGGGAACTGGTGCCCGGCGGCATGCCCGGCGCGATCGAAGCCTTGCTGGAGGCCCTCTACAACCTGACCGAGGGCACGGCGGGCAAGTGGACTCGCTTTATCTTCCCCTGGTTTGCGACGATCACCTTGCTGGTGCTGATCGCCAACTGGACGGAATTGATCCCTGCCGTGGACAGCGTCGGCATTTTGGAGCCTGCTGCCCACGGATACGCCGTCCAGGACTTGGGTTGGGCCGAGACCATTGTCAAGGGCGAGGTGGAACATGGCGCCGAGGCTTTCGGGCTGGTTCCCTTTGTGCGCGTCGTTTCCACTGACCTGAATTTTACCGTCGCGCTGGCGTTGATCGCGGTGTTCATGGTGCAGGTCATTGGGATCAAGGCGCAGGGTGGGGCCTACTTTAAAAAGTTCTGGTATACCAGTACCCTGTTCAGCAAACCCATCTTTGGCGTGATTGATTTTGGCGTTGGTTTGCTTGAGTTGATCTCGGAATTTTCAAAGGTATTGTCGTTTGCCTTCCGGTTGTTTGGCAATATTTTCGCCGGTTCGGTTCTGCTCTTCGTTATCGGTTCACTTGTGCCGGTATTTGCTCAATCGATGTTCTTGATGCTGGAGTTCTTTGTCGGCCTGATCCAGGCGATTGTCTTTGGTTTGCTGACCATGACCTTCATGGCGCAGGCCACACAAGGCCACGGCGACCACGAAGAGGCGCACGCGTAAATTTCGGGCGAGAAAAAAAGACGCCCGGGTAAAACCATCTCAAGCGGCGGTTCTCCCGCCCGAAAAACTGATACGGAGGTATTTTTCGAAATGGACTTGGAAGCTGCAACTATTCTCGGTAAATTGATCGGCGCTGGGTTGGCCATGATTGGAGCCATCGGCGCAGGCGCAGGCATTGGCATCGTTACCAGCGGTGCGGTTCAGGCCATGGGACGCAACCCAGATGCGGCCGGTAATATTCAGACCAACATGATCCTCGGCATCGCGTTTGCCGAAGCGGTTGCCATTTATTGTCTGGTGGTCGCGCTCTTGATCCTGTTCGTCTTCTAGACAGGAGGAGACTACCTTGGAAAAACTAGGACTTAATCTGGGCTATTTGCTCGTCCAGATTTTCAACTTCCTGATAATTTTTGTCGTGCTCAAGGAATGGGTCTATAAACCCATCCTGGGGTTGCTGGACAAGCGCCGCGAAGCGATTGCGCAGGGACTCGAAGATGCCCGCGTGGCATCTGAAGCCCGGGCCCATGCTGAAGAAGAAGCGGCCAAGATCAGAGCGGAGGCGCAGGTGGAGGCCAGCAAGATCGTTCGCGATGCGACAGAGCGCGCTGAAGCCGCGGCGAGGGATCTTAAGGTTGCCGTGGATGCCGAGATCGTCAAGCTGCGCGAGGACGCGATGGCCAACATTGAGGCTGAGCGCAACAATATTTTGGGCGACTTGCGTGGTCAGGTGGCCGCGCTGGCAATTGCCGGCGCTCAGAAACTGGTCGGCGAGGCGCTGGATGAGAAACGTCAGCACGCTTTGCTGGACGAATTCTTTTCCGGCGTCAAGTCGGGCAAGGTCGTTGTGCTGGAAGACGTCGGTTTCAGCGGCGATTCCGCTGAAGTCACCAGCGCGCTGCCGCTGACCGATAAGGAACAAAATGCCGTCAAGAAGGACATCTTGGCCAAGGTCGGCGCACAGGACGTGACCTTCCGTGTCGATCCGTCCATCCTGGGCGGGCTGGTCATCAAGGTCGGCGACAAGGTGCTCGACGGCTCGGTGGCCGGTCAACTCGAAGGCCTGCGCCAGAGCATACGCTAACCCGTTCGTTGAATTGCAAAGGGTTTTGGCGACGCGCGTCGTCAGAACCCTTTTTTTGTTTTATAATTTCACCCTCGACTTCCAACCCCCATTCCCCATCCTCTGTTCTCCATTTTCCATCTTCTGACCTCCATGCCCACTCTCTCCGACTTGTTTGCTGAGTTTCCCCTAAAGATCATCTCCGGCCAACCGGCGGACGTGCCGCTTGCCGGCGTCGCTTCCGATTCGCGCAAAGTGCAGCCCGGCTGTCTCTTCGTCGCCATGGCGGGCGGCGCATTCGACGGGCATCGCTTCATTCCGGACGCGCTCGAAAACGGCGCGGTCGCGGTGGTGGGAGAGAGACCGCAGACTGACCTCCCCGTGCCGTACGTTCAGGTCGAAAATTCGCGGCGGGCGCTGGCTTACCTGGCGGCGGCTTTTTACGGCTGCCCGGCCCGCAAGCTGACCATGATCGGCGTCACCGGCACGGATGGCAAGACCACCACCAGCAACATTCTCTACCACATCCTGCTGGCGGCGGGTTTCAAGGCAGGGCTGATTTCCACCGTCAACGCGGTCATCGGCGGCGAGACCATCGACACCGGCTTCCACGTCACCACGCCCGACCCGCCCGACGTGCAGCGCTACCTCGCGAAAATGGTGGACGCCGGTCTGACCCACGTCGTGCTCGAAACCACCTCGCACGGCTGGGCGCAGCACCGCGTCGACGCCTGCGAGTTCGACATCGGCGTGGTCACCAACATCACCCACGAACACCTCGATTATCACGGCTCCTACGAGGCCTACCGCGCTGCCAAGGCGCGGCTGTTTACCTCTTTGGCGGAGACAAGGGACAAGCCGTCCGGCAACCCGCGTTTGGCGGTGCTTAATCGCGACGACGCCTCCTATGACCATCTCTCCCGCATCGCCCCCGGCCCCCAGGCCTGCTACGGCCTGGACGCGGCGGCGGACGTCCGTGCAGCGGACGTGGTTTACAGCCCGCGCGGCATCCACTTCACGGCGCTGGGTCCAGGTTTCAGCATCCCGGTGACCAGTCCGCTGGTCGGCGCGTACAATGTCTCGAACTGCCTGGCCGCGCTGACCGCGGCGGTCGTTGGCCTGGACGTTGACCCGGAGACCGCGGCGCGCGGCATTGCGGCCATGCCGGGCATCCCTGGCCGCATGGAGCGCATCGATCTGGGGCAGGCTTTCACCGCCATCGTGGACTTTGCCCACACGCCCAACGCCCTGCGGGTAGCCATACAGGCCGCCCGCGAGATGACGGAGGGCCGCGTCATCGTGGCGTTTGGCTCGGCAGGCCTGCGCGACCGCGAAAAACGCCGCATGATGGCCGAGGTCTCGGCAGAACTGGCTGACCTGACGGTGTTGACCGCCGAAGACCCGCGCACCGAGTCGTTGGACGGAATCCTCGACGAGATGGCGGCAGGCGCAACGTCGAAGGGCGGGGTCGAGGGGCAGACCTTCTGGCGCGTCCCCGACCGGGGCGAGGCCATCCGTTTCATGATCCAACTGGCGCGTCCCGGCGACCTGATCATGGCCTGTGGAAAAGGTCATGAACAGTCGATGTGTTTCGGCGAGACCGAGTATCCCTGGGATGATCGCACAGCCATGCGCGCCGCGCTGGCCGAGCATTTGGGCATTGCCGGGGAGCGGATGCCTTATTTGCCCACACAGGAGACGAAATGAATATTCACCCGGTTACCCTGAGCCGACGTAATGTCCGTCTGGAACCGCTGACGGTCGAGCATGTTCCCGATTTGAGCGTGGCAGGCGCGGACGAGTCGATTTGGAAAAATATGCTTTTCGGCATGGTTACGAGCGAGGAGAAGATGTACGCCTGGGTAGAGGAGATGCTGACCCGCGAAATGAGCGGCACAGACTTGCCCTTTGCGGTCATTCATCTGGAGAGCGGCCGCGCCATTGGCGCGACGCGTTACATGAACATCAACGTGCAGCACCGGACCCTGGAAATTGGGGGGACGTGGTATGGCGTGAAGTATCAGCGCACGACGGTCGATGTGGAGTGCAAATACCTGTTGCTCAAACATGCTTTCGAGGCATTGGGATGCATCCGTGTCCAGTTCGAGACGGATATTCGCAATACCCCTTCGCAGCGGGCCATTGAGCGGCTTGGCGCGACGAGAGAAGGCGTCTTGCGAAACCACATGATCCGTTGGGACGGAACCTATCGCGACTCGATCTATTACAGCATCATCGAGAGCGAATGGCCGGACGTGAAAGCGCGTTTGAGAAGCTTGCTCGACCGGTAGCGCAACAAAGAAAAAAGAGCGGTGCATAAAAATGCGCTGCTCTTTTCTTTTTGGCGCAGACCGGTTTTGTTCAGCGCAAGACCGGTTTTTGCTGGGTGTATTTTTCGATCAGAGCGCCGATGCTTTCGACCAGGGCGGCGATTTCTGGTATTTGCTGCGCTTCGCCAACCCAAACCTTCACTTCTTGCGTTGTATCGCCGTCTTTGAGCACGAAGATATATTGCACTTCGTCTGGCAAACCTGTCTCACGGGCGGGCTTCAGGTTTCGAAGGTCGGCGGCTTCTATCTGCGCCCAGATGTGGGCGGTTTCCGCTTCGCTGAGCGGGAATACGCCGTAGTTTGTGACGTCGCCGCGTACGTTGTGGGCGATGTTCAGTTCGCCCTGACGATCCAGGCTGATTTGCCACTCTCCGAAGCCTTCGAAGTGGTATGCGCCGCCGCTGGAGAATTCGAAGGCCTGGGGGACCGCCGGAGACGTCTGCGCGGCGCAGCCTGTCAGTGACAGGATTAGCAGCAGACCGATCGACGACAAAAAGGCGAAGGCACGCATTGTTTGTTCCCTCCTTTATCGGGGCAGGTCGTTCCAACTTGCTCCAGGCGGCGTCTCGCCGCCGGGAACGGCGATATGAGCACTTATGCAAGAGGTCTATTGTTTACTTCTTTTTCAGGATAAGCTGTTTTCGAGCGCCTGGTTATAGCATGGGAAGCCCTCCGAGGCATGGGAAACCTCGGAGGGACTTGGCTCACTATTTGCCCAGCCAATAGACGGCGGTGCGGCCGGGTTCCAGACGGCCGCTGATCTGGATGGAGCCGTCGGAGGCGATGGTTATGGACACGTTTTCGCCGCTGATCGATTCGGTTGCCAGCAGCCCCTCCGCGCTTTGTCCGATGGCGGACAGGTCGATTGTCAGCGTGAAGTCGAGCGGCGCGTCGCCCCAGTTGTGGACGGCGAAGGCCTGCGTTCCGTAGCGCTCCACCCACACATCCGGCTGGTCGGTGGATGCGTAGGGGATGGGCTGCCAGCCGAGCGCGGCCAGCGGCTTGCTCTGGGTGTTGGCCCAGGCCAGGATGTCCTCCAGTTCGCTCGACCAGTTGGCGGCATGGGGGCCGCGCCCCACCTGGGTGGCGTAAAAGATGGCCTCGTGGGCGGCAGTCTCGACTTGTGAACGGGTCAGGTCAGGCTCCTGAATGGAGAACATGCGCAGCCGCGTCATGGCGGTCGCCCGGCGGTAGTCCAGGATGGGCGGCGTCCAGTTGCTCGCGCCGGCGGTGGCGACCTTCCCCTCGCCCGCGAAGCCGTCGATGAAGGGGGAGAGCAGGTTGGGAATGTTCAGCCCCCAGAAGTTGACGCTGATGCCGCGATAGGGTTCGGGCTGGGCGTCGAGCAGGGCGCGCAGTTGGACGAGGTATTCCCAGGCGGCGGAGGCCACATGGACGCCCGGTTGGTAGGTGTTGGGGTCGTAGGTCAGCGGCAGGTCGGCCGCGGCGATGTGTTCGGGGCACAGGTCTACGGTGGTGACCGAAATGAAGTTGTCGATTTCCACGCCGTTGATGGTCAACCCGGCCTGCGCCGTTTCCGTGAAGAGATCTCCCAGTTTGTTCAGCAGCGCCTGGCCGTAGCCGCCGGCGACGTCCGGGTCGACGTTGGCGATCCAAATCGACGACCAGTACCTGGCCGCCCAGGGGTAGACGTTGACGCTTTTGAGATGCGCCTCGCCGGCCGAATCGCAGACGACCGAGGCCGAGAACGTGGCTTGCTGGATGTTCTCCGAGCCGCTTTGGCTTTGTATGTATTCCAACGCCTGTGCATACGTCGGGCGGGGGGCGTCTTTGTCCGCTATCTTGGCGTTCAGCTCGAAGACGGTGTATTGCGCCGCGTATACGTTGGCCTCGTTGTAGGCGCGCAGCGTCTGGCCGCCTTTACCGCTCGCGCTGAAGTGGTCCTGGGCAAAATCGGTGAAATCGCCTGCTTCGCCGGGCGTGTCGTACCAGTCGGGGCCGATGGCGGCGTGTTTTTCCGCCGCGGCGCGCAGCCCCCAGGCCGGGTCGCTTTGGTAGAGCAGGAGTGTGAAATCGGCGCTGTCGTTCAGTTTCGTTGCCCTGGGGCTGATGCCCAGATGGGCGCGGCCTTCGTAGCGTCCGCTCTCGCCGTCGTAGTGCAGCAGCACGTAGCGGGGCGAATCGAGCGGGATCGCCAGCGACAGGCTGGCCTGGCCGTTTTCCAGTGCGGCGTAGGGGTAGAGCGAGATGGGCAGATAGCCGGTGATGTCGGCGCTGACGGCGCGGGCGAAATCCAGCCCGGCGATGACCGGACGGCTCTCGCGCAGGCCGTCCCACCACGTCCAGCCCTCGGCGGTCAGCGGGAGCCCCCAGCCCACATCCAGGGCGCGCGGGCCGCCGCTGGGGTCGGTCACGGTCGTGGTGACGGCGATGTGGTCGCCGTAGGGGCGGTAGCTGACGGACACCTGCAGCCCGGCCACTTCCCCGCGCTGGATGACGCGGTCGGCGGCGATTTCCAGCGCGCCCGCCAGCGGCTGGTCGGCTTCGGGGCTTTCGACGAAGGCCAGGTCGTCGATCCAGACCGCGCCTTCGACGGGACGCGCGCCGGCGATGACCTGGACGGAAGCGGCCTTGGGCGGCGCGGTCACCTCGCGGGTGACTTTGTGCCAGTCCTGGGCGTTCCAGTGCAGCGGCGCGGCCAGTTGGGGAGAGGCCTCCAGCGGCTGCCCGGCTGCGTCCAGCCATTGCAGGTAGAGGCCGGTGGGCGTCTGGCTGCCGCGGTAGAGGGTGTCCTGCCAGATGGTGGGCGGACCGGCGAAATTCACGTAGCCGAATTCGACCTGGAAATGGCCGGAGACGCGGTAGCGTTTCCCCGGCGCGACCGGGACGGGATCGCTGATGACCGCGCCCGCGCTGCCGTTCTCGCCGCGCAGGGCCAGGGCGTTCGTCCCCGCGTGGGCGGCGTCGCTGGCGACCTCCAACGTGACGCCTTTCACCAGCATGGGGCTCCAACCCGCGTCGCCGTCTTCGAAACCGGGATTTGCAAGCAGGTTGGGGGCGTCGGGTGCGTTGGCGTCCGTCAGGTCGCGTATGACCAGCGGCAAGGATGGGGTGATGGGTTGCGCCACGCCGTTCAGCGTCAGTGCGGTGACCTGACCGGCGGCGTCCAGCGTCAGGATCAGCCCGTCGTTTGTGGACAGGCGCGCGCCGCCGTCGGGGAGCGTTTCTATCCCTCCCGGCGAGGACGGGGCTGCCGGCGTCTGGCCGGCGGGGACGATCGTGGAGGGGCTGGCTTGTGTTGCCGGAGATGTTTTCCCCGTTCGGAAACTACAGGCGGAAAGAATTAGCGCCGGTAAAACTAGCAGGGCAAGTGAAATTTGCATGCGTTTCATCGTGTACTCCCTTTCTGAGCGTGATGTGCACTATCGCTAGTTTAGCCTTTGCCTGTGACAGGGGTGCTATGGCAGTGTAAGATATTTGTAAAATTTCAGCGCCAGGGAGCATGGAAAAAAGCACGGAGAGAATCCAGGCAAACATGGCGGTCTCCGTGCTTTCAGTGACAAGAAGTCGAATCGGGTGATTACTGCGCTTACAGAATCATCCCCCAAAGGGCCAGACTGGCGATCACCAACGAAACGATCAGCCGGGCGATGTGATGCTTCGGGTTGAGCTTGCCGTGCATTTGGATGCCGTTTTTGATCGCCAACCAGTGCATGGCAATCAAGCCTGCGATGAGCAGATAGAACGCCAGCCATATCCGGAATACGAGCAGGGTCGCTGCGAACATGATCAGCGCGCCCGTCAGGGACATCAGCAGTGCGGCGCCGATGGAGATCTCTTGCCGCCGCATTTGCTTTACCCCGGCGAACGCGATCAGCGCGCCGTAAATCAGGGAAAGCGTGCCCGCAACTAAAAGGATGATCATTTGGCTGCCTCCTTGTGAGATGTTCCGGTTGTTTGGATGGAAAATCTTTTCGTGAAGGTCTCTTTGCCGCCCGCAGCGGTGTTTTGCCATTATAGCATACCGGGTAAACGGTCAAAACATTACGGTGGGGTGATTTGATTGCCGGAGGGGCAGTGGCGGGCCGAACGCCGAGATGGGACCGACGGCCGGAATTGACCGGGGCAGGTTTGGTGGGCGCTGTGGAGGCGCGAGAGTGTGGGGTAAACGAAAACGGGCGGTCGCTAATGACCGCCCGTCTGAATGGCTGTTATCGTCGTCGGTTGGAGCCGCCCCGCGAATTTCGATTGCCTCCCGACCTGCCGCCTGAGCGGTTTCTGCCGCCGCTGTTGCGCGGCCGGTCGTGGGCCAAGGCTTCTTCGGCCGTCCAGCCTTCGAGCACGGCCTGGCGGGACAGGCGGATCTTGCCCATCGGGTCGATGTTGGTGACCATCACGGTGATCTCGTCGCCAACCCTGGCGACATCTTCGACCTTCTCTATGCGCTCGCTGTCCAACTGCGAGATGTGTACCATCCCGTCGGTGTTGGGCAGGATTTGGACAAAGGCGCCGAAGTCAGTCGTGCGGACGACGCGTCCGGTGTAGATGCGTCCAACGATTGGCGTTTCGGTCAGGGCTTCGATGCGCTGGCGGGCCATCGCTTCGCTCTCGCCGTCGGCGGTCGCAATGAAGACGGTGCCGTCTTCTTCGATGTCGATGCGCGCGCCGGTCTCTTCCTGGATGGCGCGGATGGTCTTGCCGCCCGGTCCGATGATGGCGCCGATCTTGTCCACCGGGATGGTGACGGTGGTCACGCGCGGCACGTGGGGCTTGAGTTCGGGCCGCGGCTTGTCGATGGTCTCCATCATCTTTTCCAGGATGTGCATACGCGCCTGGTGCGATTGCTCAAGCGCCTCGGCCATCAGTTCGGTGCTCAGGCCGCTGATCTTGATGTCCATTTGCAGGGCGGTGATGCCTTTTTCCGTCCCGGCGACTTTGAAGTCCATATCGCCGAGGTGGTCTTCGCTGCCCTGGATGTCGGTCAGGATCTGATAACGTTCGCCGTCCGTGACCAGCCCCATCGCCACGCCCGAGACGGGCGCTTTGATCGGCACACCGGTGTCCATCAGGGCCAGCGTCGAGCCGCAAACCGAGGCCATCGAGGACGAACCGTTGGACGACATGATCTCGGAGACCAGGCGCAGTGTGTAGGGGAAATCTTCCTTTGGCGGAATAACAGGCAGCAGCGCACGTTCAGCCAGCGCGCCGTGCCCGATCTCGCGGCGGGACTGGCCGCGCAACGGTCTTACCTCGCCTGTGCAGAAGGGCGGGAAGTTATAGTGGTGCATGTAGCGTTTGCGATCGTGCGGCGTCAGGTTGTCCAATTCCTGGGATTCGCGCAGGGTGCCGAGCGTAGCCAGGGTCAGCGCCTGGGTTTCGCCGCGTGTGAAGATGCCGGAACCGTGGGCGCGTGGGCTGACGTCCACTTCGCACCAGATGGGGCGGACATCTTTCGGGCCGCGCCCGTCGGGACGTTTGCCCTCGCTTAAGATGCGTTCACGCACGATGCGTTTTTCCGCCTCCCCAAAGGCGTTCTTGACGTCTTTTTCCGTTATCTCTTCGTCCTCGGCGGTCAGTTCGGCGATGATCTTGTCGCGCAGTTCGTCCATGCCGCCGTAAAACTCATCCTTCGAGAGCGGTTTGGAGAGCAGCGCGTTCATCGGGTCTTTGACGAGGTCGAAGACTTTCTGTTTCAGCTCGTCGGAGAGTATGGTAACAATCGGCTCGCTCTTGGTTTTGCCAGCTTCGGCGGCCATCTTTTCCTGGGCGTCTACCAACGGCTGGATGGACTTGTATCCCAGCTCCAGCGCGGCGACCATGACGTCTTCGGGGACTTCGTCCGCCCCGCACTCGACCATCAAAATGGCCTCCCGTGTTCCGGCGACGCGTAGGTCGAGGTCAGATTGTTCTAGTTCCGAGAAAGTGGGGTTGACGACGAATTCGCCGTTGACGCGTCCAATGCGCACCGCGCCGACCGGCCCATCCCAGGGGATGTTGGAAATGGCCACTGCGGCCGAGGCGGCGTTGATCGCCAGGATGTCGATGGGGTTATCGTCGGCTGAAAGCGAGTACATCAGCACCTGGATGTCGTTGCGCATGCCCTTCGGGAAGAGCGGGCGCAGCGGACGGTCGGTCAGCCGGGCGATGAGTGTGGCTTCAGTGTGGGGTCGTCCTTCGCGTCGGAAGAACGAACCGGGGATGCGTCCACCGGCGTACATGCGCTCTTCGTAGAAGACGCTCAAGGGGAGGAAGTCTATCCCCTCGCGCGCGGTCGGACTCATCGTGGCGGCGGCAAATATGACCGCATCGCCTAACTGCACGGTCACTGCGCCGCCAGCCTGGGGGGCCAGCTTGCCTGTTTCGAAAACGAACGTGCGGCCAGCCACCGTTGCGGTGTAGCGTTTTACTTCTGGTTTCATTTTGTTCTCCATTTCCCGCCAGGTTAGGGACTGAATCGTGGCGACAACCCGGGTTTGTCAGCACGTTTCAATTCCCAACCGGCGAGACGACTGGGGCAGACACGCGGTCTGCCGGTATAAAAAGAAGAGTAGACAGGCTGACGCCCATCTACTCGGGCCAAGCATGTGATTTACTTGCGCCGTAATTTTAGCTCGTCGGTCAGGGTCAGGTAACGTTGGTACTCGGTGCGCCTGAGATAGGCCAGCAAGCGGCGGCGGCGTCCGACCAGTTTGAGCAGCCCGCGGCGACAGGACTCGTCGTGTTTGTTGGCGCGCAAATGGTCAGTCAGTTGGTTGATCCGGCGGGTGAGAATGGCTACTTGCACCTCTGGCGAGCCGGTATCCTTGTCGTGGCGATGAAAGTCTTCGATGATTTTTGTCTTGGTTTCTTTGTCGAGCGGCATGACGTATGCTTTCTCCTTGGTGTATTTTTGCAGGTCTCCGTGTCCGCAGCCGAAACCGCGGGCAGGACCAGTCACAGCGCAGCAGATTATACCAGAAAAAGCTATCGTTCGACTTCGAAGTCCGGCCCGGCTTCCGATGACAGATCGACGGTGACCTCGCGTCCGCCGAAGCCGTCCACCAGGTCGTGGGCGCGGACGGTGACCTGCGTGACGCCCTCCGGGATGACAATGCCGCGCTGGCTGCGCGTGAAGGGTTGTTCGTCTACGTGGGGGTGGAGCAGCAGGCGCGTGAAGGGGCTGCCGGGGTCGGGCTTGAGTATCGTCCCGCCGGGCGTGATCACGTCCCAGCCGTCGGCGTAATCATCCCAGCCGGTGTCAGGGTGCTGGACGGTCACGTAGAACGTCCAGGTGCTTTCCGGGTCTTGTACGGCGCGCACGTGGATCACGTCTGCATTGGCTGCGCGGGATTGGGCAGGTTCCATGGCGACCTCCGGTGTCGGGGGGAGGGGCGAGGGGGATGCGTCTGCCGTCGAACCGCAGGCTGCCAGCAGCAGGGACGCCAGCAGCAAGCGGGGGAGCAGGGAAAGATTTGTTCGCCTCATGATGAGACAGTATAATTGAAAAAACTTAAGAATGGATGGACAATGAATATTTCCCCCGTTGTTTTCTGGATTGTCGGCTATCTCTCCGGCTCGCTGCCTTTTGCGCTGTGGGTCACGCGTTTGGTCAAGGGTGTGGACGTGCGCGATGGCGGGTCGGGGCACGTCACCACCACCAACACGATCCGGCAGGCAGGCTGGGCGCCGGGCGTACTGGTGCTTCTGCTGGACATCAGCAAAGGGTTTCTGCCGACCTATTTCGCGGCCCGCGCCGGGCTGCCTGCCTGGGCCGTTGCCCTGACCGCGGCGTCGACGGTGGCCGGTCATTGCTGGCCCCTCTTCGCCCAATTCCGCGGCGGGATGGGGTTGGCGACGACCGCCGGGACGCTGCTGGCCGTCTCGCCGTTGGGATTCCTGCTGGCGCTGGCGACGCTGCTCGTGTTGACGTTGACGATCCGCCACGCGGCGCGCGCCAGCCTGTTTGCCGGGCTTGCCGCGCCGCTGGTCTTTTGGCTGCTGGGGCTTCGCGGCGCCGAGCTATGGGTCATGGCCGCGGCCGGATTGGTCATCGCAGCGCGTTTCACGATTGACTGGAATCGCCAATACCGCGAATTGTGGCTGGACCGGGAACAGCCGGAGCGTTAAGGGCCGATGGTGTTTTTCCCGGCGCATAACCTGTTTGGCAAAATGGAGACATGGACATTTCCCCTGAACTCATCCGCATCTTGCGCGAGGCCCGGCGCGTCGCCGCCCTGACCGGGGCCGGAATCTCCGCCGAATCCGGTCTGCGGACCTTCCGCGATGCCCAGACCGGACACTGGGCGCAATATCGTCCCGAAGAGCTGGCCACTCCCGGGGCTTTTCGGCGCAACCCCAAACTGGTTTGGGATTGGTACGCCATGCGCCGCGGCAGGGTGGCCGAAGTCGAGCCGAATCCCGGTCACTACGCCCTGGTTGAGATGGCGCAGCATGTGCCGCATTTCACCCTTGTCACGCAAAACGTGGATGGTCTGCACGTCCAGGCTGGCAGCCGGGACGTGATCGAACTGCACGGCAACATTCAGCGGGTGAAATGTTTCGATGGCTGCGGCGTCGTTGAAACATGGGAAGAAACGGATGATGTGCCGCGCTGCTCGTCGTGCGGCGCGTACCTGCGCCCGGACGTGGTCTGGTTTGGCGAGTCGCTGCCGTTCGGGGCGCTGGAGTCTGCGGTCGAGGCGGCCCGGGCGTGTGATGTGTTCTTTTCGATAGGCACGTCGGGAGTTGTCCAGCCGGCGGCTTCGCTGGCTTACGAGGCCAAAAATCGCGGCGCGGTGGTCGTCGAAATCAACCTGGAGCCGACGCCGCTCAGTGGAAAGGCCGAATTTGCCTTGCACGGCAAGTCGGGCGATGTTTTGCCTGCGTTGATAAAGCGGGCATGGGGCTAGGATAGTATTTGGCAGCGGGATAACAAGAAAAGAGCACAGGCAAAGGCCCGTGCTCTTTTGGGTTTTGTGCGGCTACGCGTTCCAGTCGCTTAATTGTTCGCGCAGGGTGGCTATTTTTTCTCGCAGTACCAGCGCCAGAATGCCGAGCAGGATCAGGAAGATGCCCGTGCAGCCGATCAAAATGACGGTTGAGAGGCCCTGCAGGATATTGAAGACAACCGTGGCAACCGCCAACACAACGAAGATGATCGGGGCGATGACCAGACTGCGTGAGCGGATGACGATCCCGTAGATCAGCACGACCAGCGCCTGGAAGAACAGGATCGCGAAAAAGATGAAATCTTCATTTGCGATCATCTGGATGTACGTCGTGCTCAACAGCACCAGTTGCGAGAACATACCGGTCAGGAATGCGCCGGTCTTGCTCCCGCTGCGGACGAGCAGGTAGTGCATGACCATCCCCAGCATTGCCGCGCCGACCGAGTAGAATTGCGGCTCGTCCACGTTCAGGTTGGCCAGGATCATGAAGTAGGCCATCAGGTAGAGCGCATTGGCCGGGAATCCCAGCCAGACGTTGCGCCGGCGGAAGGCCTCGACGGCGAACAGCGTCGCCGCGATGACGACCGGAATGCTGGCCGCCAACCCCGAACCTTCAAATGGCGCGCTGATCGAGACCAACACGCCCAGGCCCAATCCGCTGTAGCGCAGCACGTTTGCCCATTCGTCATTTTGTTTTACGCGCGCCCCCAGCCCGAGGAAGTAATACAGCACAGCCAGGGCGATCAGCGGGCCTAGCCAGCGGTCTTGTTCCACGGCCTGTAGCGTGAACAAAATTGTGAGTGGCATGTAGGCTGTGCCCAGATATCCCAGGGCAGGCCGTTTTTGCCGCAGGGCGTATGCCAGGCTTAGCAGTGTATACAGGCCGAAGATCAGTGCGGCTTCGGCCGCGTGATCCATCCCGCTGCCGAGCAGGTAAACGGAATTGACGCTGGTCAGGAGTAACCCAAGCCCGAGGAGCGGCCAACGCCAACTCCTGTCCGCATTCCGGTTGGCTGTTTTGAACAAGTCCGGGGTGAGCAGGAGCAGGCTGGCGCCAGCCAGTTGGTAGCCGGCGAAGACGTCGTACCCCTCCATGAAGGGCAGCGCGAAGAAGGAGAAGTACGCACCCAGCGCGGCGATGAGCGCTGTCAGCCAGACGAAAACCCGCGGCCGGTAAACGTGCAGGGCGGTGTAGGTCAGTGCGGTGCCTGTCAGGACGAGGAAGGTGGGTGTGATGCTCCCGATGTCGAATGCTTTGACCTGACTGAGCAGAAGCGCGCCCAGGAAGACCGCTCCCGACCCGAGCAGGAAGGGTTGAGCGTATTTTTGCAGCTTCTCCCATTTCGTGCGCGGCGCGAGCGTACTGAGGGCGACAAAGAACACGCCCCACAGCCAGGACACCGTGATTTGTGCCGTGCTGGCGGCATCTCCCAGCACGTTCAGGAACAGCCAGGGGACGGGGATGAGCGCGGCCGCCGACAGGTAGGCGAAGGGTTTGAAGGCGAAGAGTTCTTCGCTCGCGGCGAAATCTGCCGCAGCGACCAGCCAGATCAGCGCGCTGACCAACCACCAGCCATCGCGCCAGTTGCCCCACCCATCCGCGAGATGGATGAAGATCGAAAAGAAGGCGACCAACAACAGGATGCTTTGGGTTGTTTTTGTCAGCGCAAGCAGGGGCAGCGCAAATTTGCGGTCTTTCCAGTGCCGGAGCATTTTCGCGCTGAACAATCCGCCCAGGACAACCAACGAGGCCAGCAGCAGGGACAGGTCGATCGGCGCGTCGAAAATGGCCGCAAAGTTGAGGATGGCCGCGACTGCTGCTGCGAATGCTGCTAGGCTGAAAAAGCGGGAGTGGTAGAGCCAGGTGCTGAATCCCCACAGCAGGGCTGTCAGGGTAAGGACCAGCGACCAGTAACCATTGGCGGCAGCGCCGTCAATATCGAGCATGTTCGCCAGTACACTGGCGTCGATGGGGATCAGCGTCGAAAAGACGATGAAGAGGGTAAAACTGGGCTGCGGCAGTTTCTTGCGGATAACCACAGCTCCAAAGCCGAAGAAGACTGTTACCGTGAGCAGGATGGGCAGACGGATCGACTCGACCAGCGCGGCCAGGATGAGCGCCGCGGCGATGACGAAGAACGCGCCCAGGTACAGGGCGATCTTGATACTGGTTTCGCTGAGCAGCGTTTGGGCCAACGTGGGGGCGGGCTTTGGGGGCGGCGTCTGTTTTGGCGCTGGCGCGGCAGGTTTGGGCGCGGCTTGTGCCGGTTTGGCCGCGGGAGGGGGCGACGCGTCGAAGGTGTACCGTTGTTTGAGCGCCGCGGCCTGCTGCTCCTGAAGCAATCCTTCCTTTTGCCAACGTTCGATTTCTTCGACCAGCACCTGACGGGTGAACAATGGCAGGCTGGCCGTTTTCTTTTGTATCTGGCGGTGAATACGTGAATCCAGCGCCGCCAACGCGGCGGCGCGCACGGCTTTGCTCCGGTCTGTGGCGGCCAGCATTTCCAGCTGGCGCAGGATGCTCCGATTGCTGTAGGAGAGTTTGCCCAAGGCCTCGATGTTTTTCAGGCGGGTCTCGGCCTGAGCGCTTTTCAGGCCGGACAGGATATTTGCCAGAGTCTCCTCCGGCGCGGGGTGGACGCTTTTTTCTTTGTTTGTCGTCATTGTGCAACCTTTATGGCCATGTGATGGTTACGGGCTTTGAGTATCCCAGTTTATTGACGGTGTAGACTTTGCCGGATGACTTCTTCGAGCAATCCTGATTGTCTTCCAGGGTGATGACGGTCTTGGTCGTGCTGTAAGCCATGTCGACGGGGGAGCCGTACAGGCAGACCTCGGCCTCGATCAGGTACCCAAGCTCGGGGGCCGACGGCGCGGCCAGCCAGGAGATGGTGACCAGGTTCCCGTTGCGGAAGGCGGATACGCCTTTGGGCGAGGGTACTTTGTTATTGGTCGGGACATTTGTCTGTACGTATTTGATGGCTTTGGGGTCGCCGTGCAATGTGACGGTGGAGGCGGAGACCCAGCAATGCCACTGGACGCCTTCAACCTGTACCCAATACCACGTGCTGTCGTAATCGCGGCCGTCGACGCGAGCGGTCTGCCCTTCGAGCAGAGGGACGCCGGACGTGATGTAGGCTGTACTGGGCCCCCAACGGCAGAAGGCGTTCATGTCTGCCGTGACGGTCGGGAATTCGGGCGTTGGTGTGGGGGTTGGGGTGGGCGTCTCGGTCGGCAGCGGGGTATCGGTCGGTGTGAAGGTGGGGGTGACTGTGGGAGTCTCGGTTGGCGTGGAGGTGATGGTTGGCGAGGCTGTTATGGTGGGCGTGAGGGTAGGTGTGGGCGCTAACGGGATTTGACCACAGCCGGTCAACAACAGAAACAACGGGATGATCAAAATTCTCCTTCTCATTTTTTCTCCTTTGGCAAAAGAGGTAAAATCTACGCTGATCTGCAGGATGGATCGGCGCAGGCTGTCGTTGGTTGTTTTTTTGGTTTGGCAGGTTGCGCAGCGTTTTGTACTTGGGTTTGCCAGTATGCGTCTAGCGTACAACAAAACGACCTTGTGTGTCAAGTAGCAGGCGGAGGCGGCGTTTCTTGACCTCGTGTAGAACTTTTGGCCTGCAAGGGTGTTGTTATTTGCGGCTGTCTTGTGGAGTATAGCATGGCAATTGTTTCCATTACTACTGATTTTGGCACCGAAGATGGCTTTGTCGGAACGATGAAAGGCGTCATCTGGGGTATTTGCCCGGAGGCAAAGATCGCCGACATCAGCCACGAAGTCCCGCCCCAGAATGTGCGCTCCGCAGCCCTGCTTCTTTTGGGCTCGACGGAATACTTTCCCGAAGGGACGGTGCACGTCGTCGTCGTGGACCCCGGCGTCGGGACAGCGCGACGTCCCATCGCGGCCCGTATCGGCGGGCAGATCTACGTCGCACCGGACAACGGTGTGCTGACCCTGCTCTATGAGCGCGCCGAGGCCGAAGGTCGGGAGGTGGCGATCGTTCACCTTGACAAGCCGGAATATTATCTCCCGGTGGTAAGCACCACTTTCCACGGGCGCGACATTTTCGCCCCCTGTGGGGCGCACCTGGCTTGTGGTGTTCCCCTGCACGAAATGGGCACGCCCATCGCCGATCCGGTGCGGCTGACGCTGCCCAAACCCGTACGCACAGAATCGGGACTTGTGGGTGAGATCATCCACATCGACCATTTTGGCAACCTGGCCTCCAACATTCGTGCCGAGCATTTGGGACAGGCACTTGACAAGAAGGACGAAATTTGCATTAATGTATGTGGCGTTGAGATTAACGGCATGGTAGATGCTTTTGGCGAACGCCAGGTCGGTGAGCTGACCGTTCTGATGAACAGCGAAGGTTACCTGGAAGTCTCCGTCGTCAACGGCAACGCCGCGGCACAGTTGAACGCCAAGACAGGCGATCCCATCGAAGCCCTTTTTTCTTGAGTGTATATGACAAATCCCCTTCCCCTTGTAGTTGAAAATCTGACCTTTCGTTATCGTGACCGGCAGGAAACCGCGATCCGGGACATTTCGTTCTCTGCCAATCCGGGCGAGATCTTGCTGGTGGCCGGCGCTAGCGGCTGCGGCAAAACCACCTTGATCCGTTGTATCAACGGCTTGATTCCGCGCAGTTACAAAGGCGAGGTGACAGGCCGTGTTTTGGTCTATGGCGAGGAGCCTCAAACGTGGCCGCTCTCCCGCATTTCGCAAAAGATCGGCACAGTGCTGCAAGACCCTGAGCGGCAGATTTTGGGCACGAAGGTGCTCAACGAGGTCGCTTTTGGATTGGAGAATTTGGGCCTGCCGCGGGCGGAAATCTATCAGCGCGCCGATGACGCGATGCGCTTTTTGAACATTCTCCACCTGCGCGAACGCGAGACGTTCAACCTGTCCGGCGGGGAGAAGCAGAAGGTGGCCCTTGCAGGTGTCCTCGCCATGCGTCCCAGCATTCTGCTGCTCGACGAACCGCTCGCCAGCCTCGACCCGGCCAGCGCGTTGGAGACCCTCTCGATGGTGCGCATGCTGGCCGATGAGGGGATGTCCGTTGTGATGATCGAGCATCGCGTTGAAGACGTGATGAAGGTCAACCCCGAACGCGTGATGTTCATGACGGAGGGGGAAGTGCGTTACCTGGGTCCGCTGGATGGGTTAAGTAAGGTAGTGAATTACCACGAGGTCAAACTTCCGGCAGAAGTGATCATTGCGCGGGCGGCGCAGGACCCGCCTCCGGTTGAGATCGATGTCCTGCCGGGGAGAGCGGGCGCGGGACCTGAGTCCGAACCGCTGGTGCGCTTTGAAGACGTCGCTTTTGGTTACGATCGCGATGTCGAGGTCTTGCACGGCATCAATCTCGATATCCGGCGCGGCGACGTGGTTGCCGTTTTGGGGCCGAACGGCGCGGGCAAGACCACCTTTGTCAAACACGCCATTGGCCTGCTCAAGCCCAAGTCCGGCCGCGTCCTGGTCAATGGACAAGACACAAAGGATGCCAGCGTTGCGGAGATTGCCAGCACGTTGGGTTACGTTTTCCAAAGCCCCAGCCACATGCTTTTTGCGCAGACGGTGTATGATGAGCTGGCTTTCGGCCCGAAGAATCTCAAACATTCCCCTGAAGAAATTGAGAAGGAGGTGAAGGAAGCGCTAGAGACTGTCAATTTGGAAGAGAGAGAGCAAGACCCCCCGCTGGCGTTATCGTTTGGCCAGCAAAAACGTGTCAGCATCGCGGCGATCTTGGCCATGCGCTCCCGCATTTTGGTGATGGACGAACCGACCGCCGGGCAGGATTATCAAAACTACATGAGTTTCATGGATTCTATTTTACAAATGCCGGGCTTTGAATCGATCCTGTTCATTACCCACGATGTGGATATGGCGGTCATTTATGCCAACCGGGTCATCCTGGTGGCGAATGGCCGCATTGAAGCGGATGGAAAACCGCACGAGGTGCTGAGCGACCTCGACCTGCTGAAAGCCTGTCGCGTGGTTCCGACGACGCTTCTGGCCGCGAACCTGGAGCGTTTGCCGCTCACGGGGCGTTTCATGCGGGCTGAGGCTTTGGCCCATGTAAGTTGACTACTCAGAAAATAGGAGAACGAGAATGGACAAGAAACTGCAATCTGTACTCTGGACACTTGTAGCCACCTTTTTGTTTGTTGTGGTTGGCGTCTACGTCATTGACCCCAAGCTGCAATTCCCGCTGGATCAAGCATCAGTTCCAATGCGTTTCCTGTTTGTAGCCATTGGTCTGCTGATCGCCTTTTTGATCTATTACTTTAGCCGTGAGAACGAAGCTTGGACAATCGGCACCCGCGAGGTCGTCTACATGGCTATCGGTGCGGCGCTGTATGCGGTGTTCTCGTGGCTGTTCAACGGGACGGTGTTTGTCGTGCCATCGCTCAGTCAGGTCTCGCTGCGCCCGGCGATTGCCATCCCGATGTTCTTCGGCTACGCCTTTGGCCCGGTGGTTGGGTTCTTTACCGGCGCGGTCGGCAACATGTTCGGCGACGCGCTGACCGGCTTTGGCCTCTCGCCGCAGTGGAGCATCGGTAACGGTCTGGTCGGTTTCATCGCCGGCTTGGCTTTCCTTGCCAAGGACAGGAAAAAAGCCATGGACAATGTGCTCTGGACGAGCGGCGTTTTGGCTTTGCTCGCGGCGGTGATCTTCTTCCTGAACCGCAGCATGCCCAATATGCTCTTCTACGATGTAGACAATGGCATTTTTGGCGATGCGACCATCTCCATGTTTGCGGGCATCTCGATCATTGTCGGCTTTGTACTGGTTTTGGCCGTGCGCTTTGGTTTCAAGGATGAGAACGTCGCTGCGGCCGTGACATGGGCAATGCTGGGTAATATCCTCGGCATTGGCTTTGCAGCCATTTCGGATATCTGGATCAATGGCTTCTCGCCCACGGCTGCGATTGTCGGCGAATTCCTGCCTGCGGCTGGCCCGAACCTGATCTTCGCGGCCATCCTGGTGCCGTTGTTCGTGGCGGCCTACGCGTCCGTTCAGCGTCAGTCTGGGCGCTAGTATCTATCCGAAAATTCTTTTGTAGTAACGGCTTCAGCCGTCAAGCAGCGACTAAAAGTCGCTACTACGCATTTTTCGGACAGGTTCTTAGTGTCATTGCGAGCCTTATGAGCGTAGCGAATGGGGGCGGAGCAATCTCCCGTTTGGATGGGGATTGCTCCGTCGCTCCGCTCCTTGCGATGACAGTTATGGATATGACATGCTCGTAACTTGGCGCTACCGCAAACGAAGATCCCTGATCCAATGGTTTGACCCGCGTGCCTGGATCATCTTCTACAGCTGCTTCCTGTTTGCGACGCTTTTTTTCTGGGATGTGCGCTTCCTGGTCCCGCTGATGCTCATCGCGATTGTGGTCTTGTTGACTTCCGGCATCAAGTGGCACGAGATCCGCCGCGCCTTCCTGTTTATCGGCGCTTTTGTTTTTTTCTTTGCTTTCCTAACCTTTTTGACCGGTCGCGGCGGGATGGAAGTGTACGACGAAGAGCACCTCATCCGCAGCCTGCAAGCCCCTTTTACCATCTTTGGCTGGCAGCCGACGCTGGAAGTTACCGTTGAGCGGTCCTTCTTTGCGCTCAGCCAGTTGGTGCGTGTTTTCAGCATCGCGGTCATGACCATTTTGATCCCCTACTCGCTCAACCCGTCCTACTACGGCGTGACGTTCCGCGGCCTGGGGCTGCCCGACAAGATCGCCTATGCCATGGACTTGACGATGCGCTTCATCCCGACCTTTGGACGGGATTTCCAGTTGACGATGGACGCGCAGCGAGCGCGTGGCTACGAACTGGAAAAAATTCGCGGCGGCCTTATCGAGCAAGTGCGCAAACTCGGCCCGCTGATGGTTCCGGTCATCATCCATGCCATCATCGGCAGCGAGGATATCATCGATGCCATGGATTTGCGCGCCTTTGGCATTGGGCCGCGCACCTGGCTGCAAGAACTGCATTACGAATTGAAAGACCGCTTGCTGATCGCATTTGGAATTTTAATGCTGGTTGGCGCGTTGGTAATCGTTTTTATGGGTTACGGGGGGTTCTGGGTCCCTGAAAGCCTGATCCGGATGGCTGGCGGATAGTCGGCAGGATTTGATGCAAAACAAAACGGCGCGGCCATGCGGCTGCGCCGTTCCTGTTTTCGGCTGCACTCCCGTCAATCTTTCTGCATCATTTTCCCCTGGATGATGATGCCGGCGGCTGCCAGCGCGACGAAAAGCGCGAACGCGCCAATCGTTGGCAGGTGTAGTGTTTGGACGATCATTCCCGCGCCGACAAGCGCCGAGAGGATGATCATCGTCCAATCGAAGATGGCGAGCAACAAGAAGGCTCCCAGGATGCTCCCGATGACGACCAGCAGCCAGGTGAGATTGCCCAGGTTCAGGTTGAGGGCCCGCACCAACCCCAGGGTGAGATAGCCTCCGGCCAGCAGACCTGCCAGCCCGATGCCGGTTTTTTGCAATACGACGGCAAAGACCGCGGCAGCAAGTCCTATTGCGATGGCAAGCGGCAGGCTGAGCCATGCCGGCGCGTGCAGCGTGTTTTCTGCCAGGCTCAATCCGGCGGAAAACCCCAGCACGCCGACGAAGAGCCAGAATACCTTGCGTCCGTAGGCGAGCAGGACTGTCCCAAAAAAGACTTCAAGAAAGCTCATGGTTTCTTCTCCAATTTGCCGGTCGCCCTTCTTCGCAAGAGCGGGCGCAGGTTTTCTTGCAGCGCGGGCGGGAAGGCGGGCGATATTCTCCGCATGGTGATGACGGTTTGCGGATTTTTGCTTTTTTCCAGGATTTGTTTGATGAAGTAGGTGGTTTCCGTGGGCGAGGCCTGGTACAACGCCAGGATGAGCTCCTCGATGTCGGGCTGCAAGGTGGCGGGAGCGGCTTCGATGATCGGCTCGACGAGCTCGAAGACGGGCGGCAGGTTTTCGAAATCGGGGTCTTTGATCAGGGGCAGCAGCGCCTGTATCCCGTTTGCCCAAAATTCTCTGCGGTGCGGATACAGCCATTCTTTGACCAAGGTGAGGAACTGGTCGGGCGTCTCCTTGCGTAGACGGGCAAGACTATTCGTCAGCAGGGAGGCGCGCACGCTGGGCGCGCGTACTTTTTGCGTCCAGGCGGTCAACCGCGCCAGCAGGCGTTCCTCTTGCGGCGGGATGTGTCCCAGCAAAAAGGCGGCGAGCAGTCGGGTTTCCAGGTAGCCCGCGTCCCAGAGTTCGTCGGCCAGCGCCAACGCTTGCGTGGCATTCCTTTCGGCGAGCGGGATCAATTCGACCTCGATGCGGCGCAGGATGACGGTCGGTGTGCGGTAGGTGGGCAAGACCGAAGACGGCGCGATCGTCTGCCGTGTGCGCAGGGTGCGATTGACGTAAAAATCGAGCATTTCGTGTAACTCGCGAATGAAGACCGCAGGCTGGCCGAAGATGTTGGCCAGTCGGGCGGTCTGTCTTTTGAGTTGGGCGAGATCTATTGCGGGCATGGGGTTGCGTGGGGGCGTGGCAACGTCACGCCCCGATGGGATTAATATGCTCTCGCGAAATACACTTTTTTGTTTGCATCCTTGCCGCAGACGATGCACTTGCCGGAACCGCCGGGTTGGTCGTAAGGGATGCAGCGCGTGGAGGCTTTGGTGTCTTCTTTGACTTTGGCCTCGCAAGCTGCGTCGCCGCACCACCAGGAGAACGCCCAGCCGTCTTGGACCACTTCCTGCAGTTCGGCGTAATCTTTCGGGTCGTGGATGTTGGCGTCCCGGAAGGCGGTTGCGCGTTCGAGCAGCGCGGCCTGGATGGTGGTCAGCATTTCGGCAACGGCAGCGGCCAACCCGTCTTGCGGGACGAAGGACTTGCCCTCGCGCCCGGGGATGTCGCGCCGCGCCAGGGCGACGGAACCCTTCTCGACGTCCTTGGGGCCGATCTCGATCCGCAACGGGACGCCGCGCATCTCCCAGTCGTTGAACTTGAATCCGGGCGAGACTTGCTCGCGGTCGTCCACTTTCAGGCGGATACCGGCGGCCTTGAGTTCGGCGAAGACGCGGTCCACGACGGGCATTACCGCGGACTTTTGGGCCTCGTCCCGATGGATGGGCACGATCACAACCTGGATGGGAGCCACCTTGGGGGGCAGGATCAGGCCCTGGTCGTCGCCGTGGGTCATGATGATCGCGCCGACGAAACGGGTCGAGAGTCCCCAGGAGGTCGTCCAGACGTATTGCAGTTCGTTGTTCCTGTCCAGGTATTGGATGTCGAAGGCTTTGGCGAAGTTCTGCCCCAGGAAGTGGGACGTGCCCGATTGCAGGGCGCGCGTATCGCCCATCATGGCCTCGATGGTCGTGGACTGTATCGCGCCGGCGAATTTTTCGTTCTCGCTTTTGACGCCCTGGATGACGGGCACAGCCGCGTCGTTGATGGCGAAATCGGCGTAGACGTCCAACATGCGGCGGGTCTCTTCTTGCGCTTCCTCGGCGGTCTCGTGGGCGGTGTGGCCTTCCTGCCAGTAGAATTCGAGCGTGCGCAGGAAGAGTTTGGTGCGCAATTCCCAGCGCACGACGTTGCCCCACTGGTTGATCAGCACGGGCAAGTCGCGGTAGGACTTGATCCACTTGGCGTACATGTACCCGATGATGGTCTCGGACGTGGGGCGCACGATGAGCGGCTCTTCGAGCACATTGCCGCCGCCGATGGTCACAACGGCCAGTTCGGGCGAGAAGCCCTCCACGTGTTCCTTCTCTTTTTCCAGGAAGGACTTGGGGATCAGCAGCGGGAAGGCCGCGTTGACGTGGCCGGTCTCCTTGAAGCGGCGGTCGAGGCCGCCCTGGATATTTTCCCAGAGCGCCCAGCCGTAGGGGCGCACGACCATGCAGCCGCGCACGGGGGCGTAGTCGGCCAGCTCGGCCTTGAGCACGATCTGGTTGTACCAGTCGGAGAAGTTTTCTTTTCGGGATGGGAGTTTTTCTTTTGCCATTATTCCTCTTTGGTTACGAGTTTGGAGCCTTCAACTTGCAGCATTCCAACTTTCTAACATGTCCACAGCAGAGCGGATATCGGGCGCGAATTGCAGCAGGTCGCGTTGCGATGCGGCGAAATATTCGTCGAGAGCGGTAAAAGCCTGATCGAAGACGGTCTGCCAGCCATCTCCAACCAGGATGAGCGGCCTCCGGGGCAGCGCTCCGATGATGTGTTGATTCCAGGTGAGCGTGATCTCGGCCAGCGTGCCGGGGCCGCCGGGCAGGGCGATGGCCGCATCGCAGGATTCGATCAGCGCATTGAGCCGCGCCTTGAGCGTGGGGAAGCGCATCTCCTCCTGTACCCAGGGGTTGGGTCTGACCGGACGCCATGCTTCGATCTCGTCGCAGGTCACGCCGATGACGTGTCCGCCGGCCTCGGCCGCGCCGCGGCTGACGGCTTCCATCGTGCCGATGTAGCCGCCGGTCAGCACGGTGTGACCGCGCTCGCCGAGCAGACGTCCCAGTTCGAGGGCCTCTGTGTAGGCTTGTTCTCCGGGTTTGGGCGCTGAGCCGCCAAAGACAGTGATTCTCATAAGGTAGTCGTTAGTTGCGAGTCGCTAGTCATGAGTAAGGTTTCTTTGTGTCTTTCGTGCCTAGTTATGAAGAGATGCGGATTCCGAAGTCTTCGCGAAGCACCTCTGAGGGGCCAGACTTCGGACCCGACGAGGGGAGTCGTCGGATTCCGGACCAATATTGTCGCTTTGTGGCAAATCATTCCCATGTACGGGATGCGTTGGTCTCTAATTTCTTCAGTATCGCTTCTTCCAGGTCAATGTCGGCGATGGAGGCCAGTTGCAGCAGGTAGAGCGCGACGTCGGCCAATTCTCCGGCCAGCTTGTCCCGGTCAAAGCTTTCGTCCCACTGGAAGTGTTCCAGCACTTCGGCGGCTTCGAGATCGAGCGAAATGGCCAGGTTGCGCGCCGTCTGTGGACGAGGGCT
>JAADGN010000026.1:0-10881 GCA_013152325.1 Chloroflexota bacterium | reverse complement strand
ACCCCGTTCATCGTTGCGCTCCGGCCTCCCCTCTCCCGCTGGGACGAGGTGCCCCGCAGGGGTAGAGGGAGCGCGGGGGTGAAGGACAAAGAAAAACGGCTCGCCGGGTCTGGGAGCCGTTGGTGGCGTGACGAAACGAACCTATCCAGACGTGGCAGGCGGGATATTCTGCGGGGCAGGGGTAGGGGCCGGGGTCATTGACATGGCGGGATTATAACCGATTATTCGAGATTGGGAAGGACGCTGTCCAAAATCTCCAGTGCGTGACGGCCGATCAGGCTTTCGAGGTCTCTGTCCATCGAGTCCGGGTACATGGCGGGCGGATTGTCCACGTCATAGGTCTGGTCGGGCGGATAATCGTTCAGGCGCACCCAGGGCACGTCGCCGGCTACCGCCGCGTTGACGATCTCGATGGCGTGGTTGTTATTCGGCTGGACGTGGTCACTTTGCGACTGCAGGCGCTGATAGGGCACGCCTATGCTGCCGATGAAGGTCAACGCCTCGCGCTCCGCCCACCAGCCGTCGTCGTCGCAGGGCAGCCAGGGGATGCTGCCTGTCGGGTTGGGCTTGCAGCCGACCGTCGTGTAAAAGCGGTTGACCGGCCCCTCCCAGTCAATGTAAAAGCGGATTGGCAGGTCGGGATAACGCGACAGGGCGCCGGTGGCCATGGTCACGCCGTAGGAGAACGAAACCAGCCCGATGCGCCCGGCGTCCACGTTGGGCAGGGTCGCGGCGGCGCGGGCGACGGCGGCCAGCCCATCCTGCTGGACGAATCCGTCGTAGTCCTCCTCGCCCTCGCTTTGGCCGCGCCCGTCCGGGTCGAAGATGACGACCGCGAAGCCCTCGTCTGCCAGCCGCTGCGCTTTGCCGGCCTCCAGGGTGCCGATCCCGCCGGGGACGAGGATCAGGGTCGGCAGGGCGCGCTCGGCCTCGCTTGTCGGATAGAAGGCCTGCACGTACAGGCGCGCCCCGCTGGTTGGGTTGGTCACCCAGTATGTGTTGGGCTGCCCGGCCGGCAGGATGTCATCCGCCGGGGCTGCGCCGTCCACGGGCGGGAGGGATGTGACCGGCGCGGCCGCGCCGCAGTCTTGCGGGCAATTGCCCTCGTTCTCCGGGCCGTCACAGACGCTGTCGCCGCAGCGTCTTTCGGAAACGGGCGATGGTGTATCCGTTGTTGAGGTTGGCAATGTGCAGGCGGCCAGGGTCACAAGACACACGAGCGCGAAAATCAGCGTGGCTTTCTTCATGTTATCCTCCATTTTCCATTTCCTTATTTTACTCCAACTCCCTGTGATAGAATCACCTCGTTGCATTCCGCAGACCACACGAGGACGCTTCATGCACGTCATTTTGACCCACGAGCAAGCCGATTTCGACGCCCTGGCGTCGCTGTTTGGCGCGTACCTTCTCGACGAGAAAGCGCTGCCGGTTTTGCCGCGCCGCATGAATCGCAATGTGAGCGCCTTCGTCACACTCTACGGGGCCGAGTTCCCCTTTGTGGACCCGCGCGATCTGCCGGCTGAAAAGATCGAGTCGGCCACGCTGGTGGATACGCAGTCGCTGATCACGCTCAAGGGGATGGGAAAATCGACCGCCATCCGCGTGGTGGATCATCATCCGCTGCGCCGCAGCCTGCCGGACGAGTGGCAGGTTACCGTCGAAGAAGTGGGCGCGGCCACCACGCTCCTGGTCGAGACGATGCAGGAGCGCAACGGGCATCTCTCCGTCATCCAGGCGACGCTGCTGCTCCTGGGCATTTACGAGGATACCGGCTCGCTGACCTATGCCAGCACCACGCCGCGTGACGTCCGTGCCGCGGCCTATCTGCTGGAGCATGGAGCCAGCCTGAGAGTTGCGGTGGACTTCCTCAATCCGCCGCTCTCGGCGGCGCAGCGCGCTGTGTACGACCAACTGGTCGCGGCCGCGCAGACTCACCACATCCACGGCCACCACATCGTGGTGACCTGCGGCGAGGCGCTGACGCTGGACGAGGAAATCTCCTCCCTGGCGCACAAATTGCGCGACCTGTTCGACCCGGACGCGCTTTTCGTGCTGGTGCGGACGGGCGAAGGCGTCCGTCTGGTGGCGCGCTCGACCACCGACCAGATTGACGTGGCTGCGGTCACCTCGCGTTTCGGCGGCGGCGGTCACGGCCGCGCCGCCGCGGCGTTGATCCGCGCCCGGGACGGGCAGAGCGACTCCGAAGTCCTGGGAGCGACCTGCGAGAAATTGCTGGCCTTGCTGCCGCGTTACGTCCAGCCTTCGGTCACTGTGGCGCAGATCATGTCACGCGAACCGCACCTGCTCACGCCGGAGACGCCCGTTCACGCGGCCGCGCAGTTGATGCAGCGTTATGGCTACGAGGGGTATCCGGTGGTCGAAGATGGCCGCGTGATCGGCTTGCTGACCCGCCGCGCGGTGGACCGCGCGATCTCCCACAAACTCAACCTGACCGCGGCCAGCCTGATGGAGGCCGGTGAAGTCACCGTCTGCCCGGACGACCCGCTGCAGGTGCTGCAGACGCGTATGACCGACAGCGGCTGGGGGCAGATTCCGGTCGTGGACCCGCAAAGCGGGCAGGTGATTGGCATCGTCACCCGCACCGACCTGCTCAAGACGCTTGCGCCGCACCCCTCGCGCTCGCTGGGCAGGAACCTGGCCGAGCGCCTGGCAGCGGCCTTGCCGCCGGCGCGCCTGCAATTGATGCGCGCCGTGGCGAAAGAGGCTGCGGCGCGAAAAGTGGCGCTCTACGTGGTGGGCGGTTTCGTGCGCGATCTGCTGCTCGAGCGTCCCAGCCTGGATTTCGACATCGTGGTCGAAGACGACGCCATTGCGCTGGCGCGGGCCTTGGCTGCGAAACATGGCGGCAGGGTGACCGTCCACACCCGCTTTGGGACGGCCAAATGGTTCCTGGCGGGTTCGAGGTTCGAAAACTCACAGCCTGCCAACCCGCAACCTGCCGACCTGCCAACTTTTCTGGATTTCATCTCCGCCCGCACCGAGTTTTACAAACGGCCCACCGCCTTGCCGACCGTCGAGCGCGGCAGCATCAAGCTGGATTTGCACCGCCGCGATTTCACCATCAACACCCTTGCCATCCGCCTGGATGGGCGGCACTACGGCGAACTGCACGATTACTGGGGCGGCCTGGCCGATCTGGAACGCGGGTTGGTGCGCGTGCTGCACTCGCTCTCGTTTGTGGACGACCCCACTCGCATGCTGCGCGCCGTTCGTTTCGAGCAGCGTTTCGATTTCGAGATTGAAAGCCGCACGCTGCAACTGATGGATCAAGCCCGTCCGCTGCTGGAGAAATTGAGCGGCGAGCGCGTCCGTCACGAACTGGATTTGATGCTGGACGAGCCGCGCGCGGTCGCCATGCTGGCCCGTCTCGCAGACCTGGGCCTGCTGCGCGCCATCCATCCGTCTCTCCCCTGGGACGATGGGCTGGCTGACCGTTTAACCGCCGCCCTCGACGCCCCGCCGCCGGCGCGTTTCGACGGCCTGCCCGGCGTGAGCGGGGTCCCGCGGCGGCGGGCGCTGGGCTATCTCGTCTGGCTGTCCGCGCTTGCGCCGCAGAGCGCACAAGCCGTGGCCCAACGTCTGCGTTTCCACGCGGCGCTGCAGCGCGCTTTGCTGGCCGCCAGCCGTCTGTATGCGGACCTGCCTGTGCTGCGCGCTGCGCCGCCCAGCGCCTGGGTGGCGCGTTTGGATGGTCTGCCGCTGATGGCTGTCTACGCGGTGTACCTGTGCGCCGCGGACGAGGCCCTCCGCCAATCGTTGGATGCCTATCTGGCGCGCTGGCGGCATGTCTGGCCGACGGTCGATGGGAATGAACTGCGGGCGCGTGGGTTGCCCCCCGGCCCGCGCTACAAGGAAATCCTGTCCCGCCTGCGCGCCGCCTGGCTGGATGGGGAAATTGAAACGCAGGAAGAAGAGGCCGCTTTGCTGAAGCGGCTGCTCGAAGACTGACCCCTTTCCCGAACAGATCCCTGATTTAGAACCTATCCGAAAAATGCGTAGTAGCGACTTCAGTCGCTGTCAACGGCCAACCCTTCCGGGATGCTGCGCGAAGCCGTTACCACATTTTAGCGATAGTGCCGCGCCAACTCCGAAGCGTAGCGCCTCCCGACCCGTTCATGGTTGCTCTCCAGCCAGTCGGCCAGATGCGTCTCCCCGCGCGGCGGCTCGGATGAGACCAGCAGCCCGGCCATCAGGCCGTCCACTTCGTCTGACGTCAGCAGCACGTCGCCGACCAGGACGCTCAGGGCTTGCGCGGCCCGCAGCGCCAATTTGGGCGGCATGTGCACCAGCCGCGCCGGGCGTCCGATTTTCCCGGCGATCAGGCGCACCATTTCCTCGAAAGCGAATGTGTCCGGCCCGACCGCGTCCGTGACGACGTTCTCGGTCTGTGCGCCCGCCTCCACGGCCAGGTCGGCGTAATCTTCCACGCAGATGGGCTGCAGGCGGTAGGTGCCATCGCCGGGGATGCCGAAGAAGGGCAGCCGCCGCAGCAGGAAGGCGATATTGTTGATCAGAATATCCTCCGCGCCGAAGAGCACCGTCGGGCGCAGGATGGCGTAACTCAGCCGCGAAGCCCGGATGGCCTCTTCCAGTTGGGCCTTGCCGCGAAAGTAGGGCAGGGGCGAATCGAGCGTTGGGTTGGTGATGCTGGTGTGCACGATGCGCTGCACGCCGGCGGCCTCGGCGGCGCGGATCAGGGCGCGCGTGTTTTCCACGGCGCGGGCGTGCGTGTTCTCGCCGCGGGAAAAGCGCACCCAGTAGGTGTTGTAGAGCACGCGTACGCCTTTCAGCGTGGCGGTCAGCGCCGCCTGGTCGTCGAAATTGAACGGGTACGCCTGTACCTGTCCGGCGAATGGGTTGGGGCGGTCGGGGTGGCCGGTCAGCGTGATGACCTCGTGTCCCTGCTCGAGCAGGCGTCGTGTGATGTACTTGCCGGTGTACCCAAACGCGCCGGTGATGGCGATTTTCATTGTGTCTCCAGTTATTTGAGAATTGAGAGGACTTTTTGGATGGTGGGCAGCCCCAGATTTTGCAGCCTGGCGATGGCGCTTGTCAGGGCGTCCAGGGCGTCGAAGAAATCTTGCAGGGCCTGCACGCGTTCCAGCAGGAATTGCAGCTCGGCGTCTTCCGCAGCCGCTGCGGCGGCTTTTAGTTCTGTCAACGTCTCTCGCACGGAGGTTATGGCGCGGTCGAATTCGCTGTTTTCGCGTCCCTTGAGGATCGTGCGCGAGGCTTTGTAGAAATCCGTCTCGGCGACGTAGTAATCTTTGCGGTCGCCCAGTTTGGTCTGGCGATGAACCAGCGCCAGGCGCGCCAACGCCCGCACGCTGGCGCTGATGGCGCCTTTGGTGAAACCGGTTTGCGCGACCAGGTCGTCCAGCGAGAGCGGCGCGGGGGAGAGATACAGCACGGCGAATATCGCGCCCATGCTTTTGGGAAAGCCCCAGAAATGGCTGATGCGGCTTAGCCCTTCGATAAAATTCCGTTTAATGGGTTCAAGTTCTGCTGGCATGGCAACTCCATTTTGGCTAACCGTAGTTTTGTGCGTTTAGAACTTACTAAACAAAGTTTATACTAAGTCTTGCTCTGTGTCAAGGTGCAGAATTAACACAACCTCCTGCAAGTTCAGAACCTGCGGGAGGTTGTGTGATGCAGCGCCGCTTGTCGGAAAACTTTCATGGATTCTTTAATGCTTTGAACAGGTCAACGCCGCGCAGACCCTGCTGGCGGAATTCGATGACCTGGATTTCCGTAAACCGCAGGCGGAGCGCCTCTTCGGCCGATTGGAAAGTGACGCTGATATAACCGGGCTGCGGACCGGGGGTCTCGTCAGAAGGGAAGGCTTCCAGCGCGGTCAGCACGTCTTCCAGGCGTTCGCCCAGGGCGGATTCGTCCTTCAGGCCGTCCACCTCCAGCGTGACGTAGAAGTCGGTTTCCTTGGCAGCGAAGTACACGATGTCGCCGTTCTCGTCCACGCAATTTTCCCCGTAGGCTTCGGCGCGGGCTGCGGCCTGGGGCTGAATGGACTGGACAGCCTGCTGGACTTGCCCGGAGAGTTCCGGCAGGGGCTGCCTGGCCCAAACGAAGTAACAGGGAGGTTGTGTGGACGGTACGTCTGCGGGGGGCGTGTCGGGGAGCCGGGTAGCTTCCGCGCTTGCGGCAGGCGTATCGGAGGCGGGGGTGGTTTCCCCCAGAGCGAGAGGCGTCAGCGGTTGGCAGGCAGCGCTCAGCAGGAGACCCAGGAGGACGAGTAATCTTTTCATCGGAAATTCCTGCTAATCCGGGCACGCCTCGACGTCCAACGAGCCGCCGCCGGGGGTGTAATAAGGGCCGTGCGTTTTCCCGCTGTCCAGCCAGTCGGTGACTGTGTAGTCTCCGGGGGGCAACTGACCAGACCTGCTTTCGCCGGGCGCGAGCGTAAAGCTGAGCGAGACCGGCCCAACGAACTGCCAGTGCCAGTTTTCACCCTCGGGGCAGTTGTTGGTCAGGGAGTAGGTCAGCGGGCCGCTGCTGCCGCTGCTGGAGGGGGGCGCGTCGTTGGGCGGCGGCGTATCAAAGGGGGGAGGCGTCATGGCTGGGGGCGGCTGGGGGGGCGGGGCATCCGCCGCGAAGGGCGCGGCTTCGGGGTTGGCCTCGAGCCAGTCGTGCAGTTCCTCCGGGCTGAGGGGACGCGGGGGCGAAGGGGGCTGGTTTTCGTTTGCGACAACGGAAGCCTGCCCCTCGGTCAGTTCGACCGAACCGGCCTGGTTGACGAGGGCGCAGTGTCCCTCCAGGCAGGTCACGACGAGGCCATCCGCATCCGGGTCGAAAGATACGCCCATCATGCTGCCGCGCACGCTGGCCGTGCCATAGGGAGTCTGCGTTTCCAGATTGCCGCCGGAGAGGATGATCCAAATCTGCCCGGCCAGCAGTTGCAGGCGCGTGAAGGGCTGCCGCGGCTCCGGACTCAATTCGTCCAGCGTGAAGAGCGAGTTTGGCCCCATGCGGATGACCGTCCCGTCCGGGATGAGGTCGAGCCTGGCGCGTCCGTCTTCGCCGCTTTGGGCTGTTCCGCCGGGGGACAGACTTTCGCCAACGCTGACGGGCAGGAATGGGTCGTTGGCGGTCGTGCGTGCGCTGACGTCGTTCTCGATGTCGATGAAGGTGGCTTGCCGCTCTGTCGGCCGCGGGGCTGTTGCGGGCGGAGGCGCTGCGGGCGTGGACGGCCTGCAAGCGAAGAGCAGGAACGGAAGCAGAACGAAGGGGCGCCATTGCGGGTGAGATTTCATAAGCGGTTTTCCTGACAAAGTCCTTGTGGATAATTTTACCCTGTTCTGTGGTGATTATTATCACTTGGCTGGAATCTCGATTTGGGATATAACTTGTCTGCTGTTTAATAAAAAAATTAAAGCCTGTATGGTGATGAGGTTATATGGTCCTTATAGATGTGGAACAAAAGGTGTGGGTGAAAATCGTTGGCATGCAGGGGGGGAAACACCTGCGTGACAAGTTGACCCAGCATGGCTTGTATCCGAATGACTGTGTACGCGTACTGCGCGCGGCCCCGTTGGGCGGCCCGTTGCTGGTGGAAGTCAACGGACGCGAGATTGCTTTGGGAAGAGGCGTCGCGCAGAAAATCATCGTGGAGAAAACGGAATGCGAGTTGCCTTAATCGGTCAGCCAAACTGCGGCAAGAGTACACTTTTTAATCAGGTGGCCGGTTACAAGGCCGAGACGGGCAATTTCACCGGCACGACCGTCACCTACACAGAGAGCAAGGTGCGTGTGGGCGGCAAGGTCATCGAACTGGTTGATTTGCCCGGCACCTACACGCTGGCAGGCACGAACCCTGCCGAGCGGGTGTCGTTGGATTATCTGACATCCAACCCGGTCGATGCCATCATCAACGTGGTGGACGCCTCCCATCTTGCACAGGGGCTGGAACTGACCCTGGAACTGCTGGCGCTTGGACAGCCGTTGATCATCGCGCTGAACCTGATGGACGAGGCGTCCCGTCTCGGATTGCACATCGACGGGCTGGGCTTGCAGGAAAAATTGGGCGTGCCGGTGCTGCCGCTGGTTGCCAGCAAGGGGCGCGGCGTCAAGAACCTTTTTCTGACTGCCGCAAATATTGCCAGTCGGTCGTTGCGCCCAAATCGAAACCTGGTCGCCGATGTGCGGGAGGCGTCGAGGCGTCATGCTGTGGCTGGTGAATTGGCGCGCACATTTGTGGCACACGGCGAGCGGCGGGTTTCCTGGCGCGACCGCCTGGACGACGTGCTGCTGCATCCTGTTTGGGGATACCTGGGGCTGGCGGTTATTCTGCTGGCTTTTTTCGAAGGGGTCTATGGCTTGGGGAGGTTCATTGAGCAGCCATTGTTGGCGCTCTTTGATGGGCTGAGCGTCCAGGTCGTGGCCCTGGTGGGCGAACAGGCGTTCCTCGCGGAATTGCTGGTGGGGGTTATCCAGGGCGTTTCCGCCGGCGTGGCAATTGTTTTGCCCTATTTGATGCCCTTCCTGCTGGGGCTTGGATTTCTTGAAGATGTGGGCTATTTGCCGCGCGTGGCTTTCCTGATGGATGCCTTGATGCACCGCATGGGGCTGCACGGCAAGGCTGTTGTGCCCTTTATCCTGGGGTATGGTTGCAATGTTCCGGCGATCATGTCCACGCGCACGCTCGATGAGCCGCACGAGCGATATATGGCCGCTGCGCTGGCGACGTTTGTCCCGTGTGCGGCGCGTTTGTCCGTTGTCTTTGGGCTGGTCGCGTTTTATCTGGGGCCGATAGCAGCGGTATTGCTGTACGTCTTTAACTTGTTCGTCATCGCGGTGACGGGCCGTTTGCTGACCCGGTTTTTGCCGGAGGATACGCCCGGCCTGATTTTGGAGATCCCTCCATATCGTGTGCCCACGCTGCGCACGGTGGTGCAAAAAACCTGGTTCAGGATGCGTGAATTCGTCGTGGAGGCTTGGCCGCTGCTGATCGTCGGAAGCATTGTTCTGGCGGTGCTTAATTACTACAACGCGGCCGGGTTCTTCAACTGGTTTGTCCGCCCGGTGACGTGGTCTTTGGGGCTGCCGCTGCAGGTTGGCGTGCCGCTGATCTTTGGCATCCTGCGCAAGGAACTCTCGCTGGTGATGCTCGGCCAGGCGCTCGGTTCGATGGACTTCGCGGCCGTATTGACCCCGGAACAGATGCTCACTTTCACGGTCTTTGTGATGTTCTACATTCCTTGCCTGGCGACGCTGGGCGTGCTGCGCCGCGAACTTGGAACGCGCGCCATGCTGAGCATCACGCTGCTGACTGTGGTCGTCGCCTTGTTGGCGGCGCTGGTAACGAGGGGGGTTGCCGTCGTCGTGTTGTAGTCTCCCTGCTGCGTTTTTTAGCAGGCCAATACAAAAAGGTGGACGCGCTCTTGCCCTGGGTACAGCAAAGGGTCGCAGTGCGTCCACCTTGGCATTTGTTCGCTGGGTTCCTAACCCTTCAACACTTCCAGCGCGGCTTGGGCCATCAGCGCCGCGGCGCGCGGCAGGGCGGCTTCGTCGATGTCGAATTTGGGGTGGTGGTGGCCGTAGTCGAGTCCCTTTTCAGCGTTGGCCGAACCGATGAAGAAATAACAGCCGGGCACCTTCTCCATGATGAAGGCCATGTCTTCCGCGCCCATGGTGACGTAATTGGCCGTATCGATGGCGGTTTCGGGGAAAACGGTCTGCGCGGCGGCCTGTACGATTGCTGCGAGGCTCGTGTCGTTGACGACTGCCGGCGAGATGCGCTTAAGCTCGATTTCGGCGCTGCAGCCCAGCGCCTCGGCGGTGCCGTGGACGATCTGTTCGAAGCGTTCGAGCACGGTTTTGCGCACGCCGGGTTCGAAGGTGCGGATGGTGCCGGTCATCGCTACTTCGGGCGGGATGACGTTGAAGGCCTCGCCGCCGCGGATGCTGCCTACCGTCACGACGGCGGTTTCCAGCGGGGCGACATTGCGCGAGACGATGCTCTGCAGCGCGGTGACGATGTGCGAGGCGGCCACGATGGGGTCGAGGCTGGCATGGGGGACGGCCCCGTGCCCGCCCTTGCCGCGCACGACGATTTTGAAATATTCCGCGCCAGCCATGACCGGCCCGGCGGCAATGCCCAGCCAGCCGAGCGGCTTTTCGTTCCACAGGTGCAGGGACAGGGCGTAATCCACGTTGGGCGCTTCGAGGACGCCCTCGTCCATCATTTGCTCCGCGCCGCCCATCCCTTTTTGCCCGACCACCCCCTCCTCGGCGGGCTGGAAGATCAGTTTGACCGTGCCGGAGAGTTCGCCGCGGTGCCGATGCAGCAGTCTCGCGACGGTCAGCCCGATGGCGGTATGCCCGTCGTGCCCGCAGGCGTGCATCACGCCCTCGTTTTGGGATGCGTATTCCGCGCCGGTCTCTTCGGCGATGGGCAGGGCGTCCATGTCAAAGCGGAGCAGCACGACCGGGCCGGGCTTTCCGCCGTCCAGGACGGCGACCACGCCGGTCTCTGCGACGCCGGTTGTGATTTCCAGCCCCAGCGAGGACAGTTCTTTGGCGACAATGCCAGCCGTGCGCACTTCCTGAAAACCCAGTTCGGGGTGCCTGTGGAAGTCGCGGCGCAGGGATTGCGTATAATCGAAAAGGGCTTGGGCTTCAGTGAGAAAGTCGGGCATGTGGGGGTCCAGTTTGAAGTCGTCGGGGGAATGTGGGGCGTTCAACCGAGCGGGATACGACGAAAGTGCTCCTCGTAGCGGAGAGCTTTGCCCTGGTCATCTCCAGGTTTGCCGCGGGCGCGCATCCGCTCGATCAGTTTTCCGGGATCGGGAATCTGGCTCTTGTGAGCCAGGATGGCTTGCAGTTTGATCTCCCAAGTCTCGGTCA
>JAADGN010000045.1 GCA_013152325.1 Chloroflexota bacterium | reverse complement strand
CTCGCCTGTTCCGTACTCAGCGACTTGAGCAGATTGGGAGCATAGCCAGCGTGAGCGATGCGTGTGAAGTTGCTGTCTTGATCGATCAGTGTGGCGAAAGTAAACCGTGCCTGAAGGGCTTGCCGGGCGATGATTGCAACTTCACGGATGGCCGCTTGGGGTTCAAGCAAAGTTGAAAGTGAGATGCCAGCCTGGATCAGGGTTGTGAGGCGCTGGTTGTATCCGGACCGTTCCCAGGCGTTCATCAGCTCATTGGCGGCGGCTTCGAGTGTGGCGACGTCAGTCGTGCTGAAGGAGCGGCTCTTCTTGGCCTCCACGGTCAGTACACCTTTCAGGTGACCGTGATGAATGAGCGGTACGACCACTTCGGAGAGAATGGTTTGATCCTTCAGCGCGAGAAAATCGGGATCAAGGCGTGTGTCGTTGACCACCTGGGTTTTCCGCAGGCGTGCGGCGCGCCCTATAATTCCCTTGTTGATGCTCTGGCGGTAACCGGATGGGATGGTGACTCTCATGTCGCCGGCGACAGCCAGAGCGACCAGTTCGCGTCGTTCCATGTCGTACATCATGATCGTGGCCAGCTCGGCGTGAAATGCTCGCTGGATGGTGCTAACTACCAATTGAGCGGCGACGGGCTCATCCAATTGGTTTTCGAGTTGCTTGCGCAATTCGCTCAACAACGCGAATTGCATCGAGCGGCGCTTCCCTTTGTTGAGCTGTTCAGACAGCCGCTGGATTTGGTTTTCTTGCCAGACAACCTTTGTTTGCAGGTCTTGCTGGGAGTTGAAAAAGGGGGCGATAAATTGTGCGATCTGGTCGCCGCGTTTGGTGATTTTAAGATGATCGACTGTCGGGGCATTCTCATCGCGTTGATCGGGTATCGCATCAAATAGGTGGGCGACCAGTCTGTTGATGGTGCTGTGCAGGGTGGCAATCCCGTAGGACGAAAAGAGTGTCAGGCCGATGAAAAATACGAAGGTCAACTCCCGGCTGCACGTGAAGATGAATGCATTGCTGGGTGTGGCAGCATATTCGTTCAGATAAAGCAGCAGAGACAACAGGGCAAGTATTGACGTTTGGGCCGTATATAAAGCAGGGAGCGCGCGGTGACCCAGAACGTCGTTTGCCGGCAAGATCAGTTTTGACCAGGGGATCAAATCGGACAGCAGAATTGCGATAAAAAACAGGAGTGACGGGATCAGCATGGGCAGGGATAACGAAGTGACGGAATTTAAACTCCATGCCAACCAGGGGAAGATTGCCAGCTTGGAGAACAACCGGTTCAGCGGGGTGGACGGGGTTACGAAGACGTAACCGTCTATGATGGACGCGACCAGGAATGCAACGCCCAGGGCAACGTTCGGAAAAAGCCTTTGATTATAGGGTTGTAAATTCAGCAGGCTGGGGAAGAAAAGAAAACCAATTCCCAGGAGTGTATTGACCGCGAAAGCCAACCCAATCAGATAGTCTTTCTGTTGCCGGGCATTTTGGGATGCGTTAAAGAAGATGACAAGATGGCTGATTGCCAATCCAATCAACAATAAGGTTTCTACAAAGAGCGAACCGCGTGCGTAAAGAGCGGCCAGCATTCCAAGTGCGAGTGTGGTGAATAGACATGTAACCTGGTAGCGTTTCTTGGAACTGTGAAGTAGAACGGCGGAGATGTCCATGTAGCTGACGGCGAGAAAAAACAAAGCGAGGCTTATTACGACCGGGAGGGATAATGCCCCTATTAAAATCCCCTGTTGTTGTGGCACAAGCAGAAGGCTCTGCGCGGTGACAGCAAGGATGCCTGCAGCTAGAAGGTTGAGCAAGAAAATAGAGCGCTTGGTCATGGTGTATAGTTAGGATAGCATAGGAATGTTTAATTTTCAATATCCTGACGCATTTAGTCGGATTTTGCCGACAAATTGGTCTGTGTAAACTATTCGGACTTGAATCTCTGATATAATTTGCCCTGCTGTGCAGGGAAAGGCTGATTTGTCGAGGCTAAGCTGAAACTGCTCCCGAATCCGCGTGTTCCGTGCACAGGTACAAAACTCACTACTTCCAAGAAAAGGCCACCATGCAAACCTTTCTCACACTAGAACAGATCGATCAAGTTGCTGAAGCCATCCGGGCGCGCACAGAATATCGTCCGCGCGTGGCAATTATCCTGGGGTCTGGCCTGAACGCGCTGGCCGAGGCCGTCCGGAATCCCGTAATTATACCCTTTGGGGATCTGCCGCATTGGCCGGTTTCGACCGTTGAAGGCCACGTTGGACGGCTTGTGATCGGCGAACTCGAGGGTCAGACCGTCTTCGTGATGCAGGGACGCATCCACTTTTATGAAGGGTACACGATGGCCCAGGTGACTTTGCCGATACGCGTGATGCAGCGTCTGGGGATCGAGATGCTGATCGTGACCAATGCGGCCGGAGGCGTCAACCCGGACTATAGCCCGGGCGACGTGATGATGATCACCGATCATCTGAATCTGATCGGGATGTTTGGCGCGAATCCGCTCTACGGGCCAAACCTGGACGAGTTCGGGCCGCGTTTCCCGGATATGAGCCAGGCCTACGACCGCGAGTTGCACGAGCAGGTTCGCCGCGTGGCTGCCGAAAAGGGCATTGATCTGCATGAAGGCGTTTACGTTTGTTTGAGCGGCCCATCGTTTGAAACGCCGGCTGATTTGCGTTTCCTGAAAATGGCCGGCGCGGATGCGGTCGGCATGTCCACGGTTCCGGAAGTGACCGTGGCGCGGCATGGCGGCATGCGGGTGCTGGGATTTTCCGGCATCAGCAACAAGGCCAACCTGGATGGGTCTACGGTTACTTCACATGAAGAGGTGCTTGAAGCAGGCAAGGTTATTGCGCCTAAGCTGGAGGCGCTTATGCGCGGTGTCCTGCGCCTGCTTTAGAAGGACTGCATGGCAGCCGTTTATCGTTTTCTTTCGACGTATGAGGGCTTGATATATTTGGTGCTGGCGATAGGGGGGATGATTATGTTGCGCTGGCTATGGCGGGCCTGGAAGGAATGGCGGGGGGCGATTTTTGGGTTGGAACGGGAAGTCGCACAACGGCGCTTGGCGCGTGCGCTGGCCGCCTTGCTGCTGATCTTGGCCTTGATGTTTGGCGAATTCGTTATTGCTTCGTTCGTTGTGCCCTCGCTTCCGCCATCTGTTTTTCTATCTACGCCTACGCTTGATGTTCTAGTAACGCCGACCGGGACGATCTCTGCTGAAATGGCTACGGCGCTTGCAGCGACTCCGAATGTCCAGGCGGCAGATACCGCCGTTGGTTGTGTGCCGGAGGAGTTGACCGTCGATTCTCCTCAGCCGGGCCAAACGGTCAGTGGTATTGTGGAACTGGTCGGCACGGTGGACATTCCCAAATTTGGGTTCTACAAATTCGAAATTTCTCCTCAGGGTGGGGACGTGTGGTCAACGGTCTATGCCGGGCGTGATGTGATCCGTGATGATGTATTGGGTCGATTGGATACCGGCGAACTGGTGCCTGGCGACTACCTGCTGCGCTTGGTTGTGACCGACAATCAGGGGCAAGCTTTACCGCCCTGTGTAATTCCAATACGGGTGATAGGTCAATGAATTTGGAAGTAACGAGTGATGTGCAGATCCGTCCTGCTGTGGCGACCGATCTATCTCGCCTGATGGGCATGGATCATACCTGTAATAGTGATTATGTCTGGCAGTTAGACCTTCAAAAAAATGGCGGACAGGTTGTCGCCACGCTTCGGGAGGTGCGTTTGCCGCGTGCCATCCGGGTCCCCTATCCGCGCGACGTTTTCTCACTGGCCGATGAGTGGAATCACGGTTCCCAGACGCTTGTGGCATCGCTGGATGGTGAGCCGGTAGGGTATATCCGTCTTTTGGAGCAGACGGCATCCGAGTGTGTTTGGGTCACTGACCTGGCTGTGTCGCCGGAAACGCGGCGCATGGGCGTCGCGAGCGCACTGGTTCAGGCTGCCCAGGCGTGGGCTGAAGAGCGAGGTCATCGTCAACTGTTCCTGGAGATGCAATCCAAAAATCACGCTGCGGTGCGCCTGGCGCAGAAAATGGGATTTGAGTTCTGCGGCTATAATGACCATTATTACGCTACCCAGGATGTCGCTTTGTTCTTTGGCCGGATTTTGAAGTGATTTTTACATGTGCAGGTGACTGTTACCCTTACTGAAGTAAGCCAGGATAGTTCCTTGAAAGGCACGTATGCTTAACGGTTGGATGAGCGGTTTTTTGGCGGGAATACGGACGATCAATGAGATCCTCACGGCTGGCATTGCTATTACAGCCTTCTCATTATTTCTGTATGCTTTAACGTTCAATCTGCGCGACCGTGTGGCGCGTTCGTTTGCCATCATTTTGCTCTGTGTGGTGGTTGTCTTTACCACGGAAGCCCTGCAAAACAAGACCGTGCCCAATTGGGGGATTGACCTGCTGCTGCGTCTGCAATGGCTGGGGATCGTTTTCCTGCCGGCGGCTTATCTCCATCTCTCGGATGCGCTTTTGGTCACCGCCGGACGTCCCTCCCGCGGTCGCCGGCGGCTGGCGATACGGCTGATGTATATCGTCTCTGCCGGATTCCTGCTCCTGCACGGTTTCGGCCTTTTGCTTGGCCCGCTGGTACCAGACGGCCAGCCCGCTCCCCATTTGCAACGCACAATCTGGACGGAAATTTTTACGCTGTATTATATCGCCGCGATGCTGTGGGCCTGGGTGAACTTTGGCCGTGCTTTTAATCGGATGCTCACCCGCTCCGGGCGTCGTCGGATGATCTACCTGATGGCCGGGGCGACCGCGCCGGCGCTGGGTTCATATCCCTATCTGTTGTATGGCTCCACGCTGGCGGCCGGACATCCGCTGCTCTTCTGGAGCGCGGCGCTGCTGATCAATGTCCTGGTGGGCGGATTGGTGATCGTGATGGCCTATGCGGTGGCCTTCTTCGGCGTTTCCTGGCCGGATCGACTGGTAAAGAGCCGCCTGTTTAAGTGGATCATGCGCGGGCCGGTCACCGCATCTGTGGCGCTGGGACTGATGACGATTGTGCGGCGCAGCGGTGAATTGTTCGGCGGCGAACCTTATTCCGCTTTTGTGCCGCTGACCATGGTGGTCACCGTTTTGCTGCTGGAACACCTGATCACGCTGGTCGCTCCCCTTTGGGAGCGTTGGCTTTTCTTTGGCGGCGACCGCGAGGAATTGCTTCTTTTGCAAAACATCGAAGAACGCTTGCTGACACGCAGTGACTTGAGACAATTTCTGGAAGCCGTGTTGGCGGCGGTGCGCGATCACTTGCAATCGCCGTCTGCATTTGTGGCTGCGTTGGATGGCGACGAATTGGCGTTGATCATCATGGCAGGCAACCGGAACATGCTTAATCAGGAACACCTCCCGGAAGTGCTGCGGGTAGCCAAAACAGGGAACGGCAATGGTCGCCAGGAATTCGTTTGGGGAGACTATTGGATCCTTCCGCTTCGGCAGCGCAAAAGGGATATGGATCGCGACGAAACGCCGCCGCTGCTTGGCATTTTGGGTGTGGCGCGCCAATCTGACCAGCGCATGGACGGGGATCAACGCGATTCGCTCTGGCTGCTGGCGAAGCGCGCCGCGCTGGCTTTGGAAGACCGTCAGTTGCAGCAGCGGGTATTTCAATCGCTCCAGGATTTGCAGCCTCAAGCGGATGCCCTTCAGCGATGGCGCGCGGTGGGGCGGTATGACAGCAAAGTGAGTATGCTGGCCGAATCGCTGCCTCCCGAAACTGACCTGGCGAATTGGGTGAAGGACGCCCTTAGTCACTATTGGGGCGGCCCAAAACTGACAGGCAGTCCGCTCATGAGTTTGCAGGTCGTGCAGCAAATGGCGGAAGACCATGATGGCAATGCCGTGAACGCGTTGCGGGCGATTTTACGCAAAGCCGTAGACCAAACTCGCCCGGAGGGGAAGCGACGTTTTACGGCGGAATGGATTTTATATAACATTTTGGAGATGAAGTTTATTGAGGGCCGCAAAGTGCGTGAAGTGGCAGCCCGTCTGGCCATGTCGGAAGCTGACCTGTATCGCAAACAACGTGTGGCGGTGGAGGCTGTTGCGAAGGCGGTTTTGGAGATGGAGGTACAGACGAAGGACGCGAGGTAGGGAAGGAGGTTTAATGGTTCGCCAAAAGAGGATGCTGGACAATAATATCCCCCCCCCTGACGAGAGTTGGTGGGCATCGGTGCTGGCTGACGAACAAAGCTATTTGCCCAGATCGAATCGCCGTCAACCGAGGCCGAATGAGCGAGTAGAAGCCTCACTGGATTGGGAGAAGGCGCAGGCGTTGTATCATCAAGATGCCGTTGTTGCGTTGTGCGTCACTGGGTACAATCGGGGCGGCATATTGGTGGAAGGGGATGGCATTCAGGGCTTCGTGCCGTATTCCCACCTGGTGGACGTGACCACTTATGCCAGTTCGGATGACAGGGAAAAGACACTGTCGAACTATGTCGGCCGAACCTTGAACCTGAAAGTGATCGAATGTGTGCCGGAAGATGGCCGTGTCGTGTTTTCGGAGCGTGCTGCGCAGGCGGGGGCGGGGCGCAGGAGTGAATTGTTTTCCACGCTGCGGCCTGGTCAACGCGTTGAAGGCGAGGTGACCAATATCACCGATTTCGGCGTTTTTGTGGACCTGGGCGGCGTGGAAGGGCTGATCCATATTTCCGAATTGTCCTGGGGACGGGTCGGTCATCCGATACAGGTTGTCCAATTGCGGCAGCGGATGGAAGTCCAGGTGCTGGAAGTCTCTCCGGAACGGTGTCGGGTTGCCCTGAGTCTGAAGCGTCTGTTTGATAATCCCTGGGAGAAAGCCGAAATGACATACAATGTCAACCAGATCGTCCCGGCGAAGGTGACCAGCATTGTTCCCTACGGCGCCTTTGCTCGTCTGGACGATGGCCTCGAGGGTCTGATCCATGCGTCTGAGATGCCGCTGGAGCCTGGTGTATCAGTGAACGACTTGCTCAACGAGGGCCAGCCGGTGCAGGTGCGCATCCTGCATGTGGACGCGTCGGCCCAGCGCTTGGGGCTGAGTCTGAATCTTAACGAGTGACTATGTCGCCAAACTCTCGTCGAACGACTCCAAAGAGAAAATATGCCCAATCTGGCGATTGGCTGGACAGGGTTGCCCGCTTGAACCTGCATTTTGGACGCTTTGTCCGTGATGTGGCGGGCGTGCTGCTGTTGGCGCTGGCGTTGATGACGTTGCTGGCCCTGTTGGGGATGACGCAAGGCGCCCTGCTGATGCCATGGATGGCGTTGCTCTTGCGCTGGTTTGGGTGGGGCAGTTATCTGGTGGTCGTGTCCATCGGCATGGCCGGTTTGCTGACGCTGCGGCGCGGCGGGGAACCGCTGCGTTGGGGACGGTTGATCTCGCTTGAGTTGGCGGCCTTTCTGACCCTGGCGCTGCTGGCTGTCATCGGCGGCCGGTCGCTGGAACGCGCCGACGCGGGGTTGGATGGAGGCCGTTTGGGTTGGGGGCTGGCAGAGCTGCTCAGGATATTGCTCGGCCCGATCTGGGGCACGGCGCTGATGTTTTTGGGATGGCTGCTGGCTGTTGTGAGCGGATTCGGCTTGTGGTCACGGCTGGAAGCATGGTTGCTTTGGGCAGCCGGTGAAACGTCTGCGGTGGAAGGGCCGAAAGAATTTCCCGCGCCAGAACGTCAACCGAGTGGCGGCTCGAAACCCGCGGGACGGACTGCGAAGAAGTCAACGCGACTGCCGCCCGAATTCCGCAAATCGCTGCCGATCCCGGAGAAGCGTGACGAGCGTCCGGCAAAATCGCCGCCGCGCGACGAACGATTGCCGCCGCTCGATCTGCTGCTGGGCGAACGCTCGACGCGCCTGGATGAGCGGACGATCAACCAGACGGCCGGCCTGATCGAGAAAACGTTGGCCGAGTTTGGCATTCCGGCGCGGGTGATCGGGTTCCGTGTCGGCCCGGCCGTGACCCAGTTTGCTGTGGAGCCCGGCTTTATTGAGAAAGGCCACAATGGAGACGAGGCGCAGCGCATGAAGGTGCGCGTGGCGCAGATTGCATCCTTGCAGCGCGACCTGGCTTTGGCGCTCTCAGCGCAGCGCCTGCGCATCGAAGCCCCAGTGCCGGGGCGTTCGTACGTGGGCATTGAAGTGCCAAACTCGCGCGTTGCAGTTGTCCGTCTGCGGCCCATTTTAGAGTCGGACGCCTTCTACAAAACCCGTTCGCCGCTTGCCATCGCGCTGGGACGGGATGTCTCCGGGCATCCGCTGGTCGCTGATCTGGCGGCAATGCCGCACCTGCTGATCGCAGGCGCGACCGGGTCGGGCAAGTCGGTGTGCATCACCTCCATTGCGACCTGTTTGGCGATGAACAACGCGCCCGAAGACCTGCGCATGGTGATGATCGATTCCAAGATGGTGGAGTTGATCCGCTTCAATGGCCTGCCGCACCTGTATGGTAAAGTGGAAACCGACATCCAGCGTATCCAGGGCGTGCTGCGCTGGGTCGTGGTTGAGATGGAGCACCGCTATAAACTGCTGGAAGCTGCGCGCATGCGGGACATCAACACATATAACCGGAAAGTCCAGCGTCGCAAGGAAGGGACTCCGCTGCCGCGCATCGTCGTGCTGATCGACGAGATGGCCGACCTGATGATGCACGCGCCCGACCAGACGGAGCATAACCTGGTGCGCCTGGCGCAGATGGCGCGCGCGACGGGCATTCACCTGGTCATGGCGACCCAGCGTCCCAGCACGGACGTGGTCACGGGACTGATCAAGGCCAACTTCCCGGCGCGTATCGCCTTCGCGGTGACTTCGGGAGTCGATTCGCGTGTCATTCTTGACGGTACTGGCGCGGAGAGTTTGCTTGGTCGCGGCGACATGCTCTTCCTGAGCCCCGAAGCGGGCAATCCGGTGCGCATCCAGGGTGTGATGATCACCGACCAGGAGATCGAAAAAGTCATCACCCATTGGCAGGAGAGCAGTTCGGCTGATGACGAGTCCCCGCCCTGGGAAAGATTGTTGAGCGAACCGGATCGCGGCGGGGACGACGCGCTTATCGAGCAGGCGATCACGGTTATTCAACAGACTCAGCGTGCTTCGGCGTCCCTGCTCCAGCGCCGCCTGCGGATCGGCTATCCGCGCGCGGCGCGGCTGCTGGACGCGTTGGAGGAGATGGGCGTGGTCGGCCCCTCGCGCGGCGGCGGTCGCGAACGGGACGTGCTGATCGAACTGGACGAAGAAGATGATGAGTAATTGGTGAACGGTTTCCGGCGAGCAGCGTCGACTGGCGGCTGCTGGCCCTCCGGGCATTGGTGTGGGGGTGTTTTGCATGCGATAGCGCGCAAAGCACCCCAACGACTTTGGTCGTGTTTCGAGGCCAAAAAGCGACTGCCCGGTCTCGACGGTCTGGGTCGGGAAAGTCGTTGCCACAACCGCAACTCATCTTCATGTTGGGAATTGCTGGACCGCTCACTGATTATTGGCAACCAAAGATGTAGTATGATAGGACAATCTTGCTTCAGAAAGGAATTCGCTAGTGGAACATAGTGTGAAAACTGAAAAGGTGACCCTTACCGGCCTCCTGCGAGGCTTGTTCAAGGGGATTTTGGACCCGATCGGTGCGTTCCTGAATCGCCTGGGATTGGCGCCCAATACGGTTACACTTCTTGGCCTGACCGGGAACATTGTCGGCGCGATTTTGATCGCCAAGGGAAATATGTTATGGGGCGGCTTGATGGTGCTCCTGATGGGCCCTGTCGATGCATTGGATGGTACGATGGCTCGCCTGCGAGGGGAGCCGAGTGATTTTGGCGGCTTCGTGGACTCTGTCACCGACCGCTATTCCGAGTTGGTGATCTACGGCGGCCTGATCTATTATTTTTTGAGCCAGGGGGATGCGCTGGCCAGCCTGGTCGTTTTTATTGCCGCATCCGGTTCTGTCCTGGTTTCATACGTCAGGGCGCGTGCTGAAGCGCTCGGTTTCGATGCCACAGTCGGCGCGTTGACGCGCGTGGAGCGTTACCTGGTCTTGGCTCCAGGGCTGGCGTTTAATTATCCGCTGGTCGCTGTGTGGATTATTGCCATCATGGCTAATTTTACAGCTTTGCAACGTATTTGGTATGTTCGCAGGCAGGCGCACAAGCGCTTTGCCAAACCTTAGGAGGTAGAGTATTATGATCGATGGTTTCTATATCGGGCCGCTGTTTATCCGTTTTTACGGCATTATCATCATGCTGGGCGCGGTGGCAGGCGGCTTTTTGGCGCAATATGAATCCAAGCGTCGTGGGCATGATCCCGAAATCATTTGGGATCTGCTGGTCTGGTTGATTATTGGCGGCGTGGTGGGTGCACGGTTGTGGCATGTTTTTACGCCGCCTCCATCGTCCATCGCACAGGGGTATACGACAGCCTACTACTTGACCCATCCGCTTGACCTGATCAATACCCGCAATGGCGGGCTGGGCATTCCGGGCGCGGTGATCGGCGGTTTGATCGCGCTGTACTTTTTTGCCCGCAAGTACAAGCTTTCGTTCCTCGAATGGACTGACATTGCCGCGCCCAGTCTGGCGCTGGGGCAGGCGATCGGGCGTTGGGGCAACTTCGTCAATCAGGAGCTGTACGGCGCGCCGACCGACTTGCCGTGGAAGATTTATATCGACCCGCAGCATCGTCTGCCCGGTTTCCAGGATCAGGCTTACTACCATCCCCTGTTCCTGTACGAGTCGCTTTGGAGCCTGGCGAACATGTTCGTCCTGATCTGGCTGACGCGCCGCTTTGCTGGCCGCCTGAAGCAGGGCGACATCCTGCTTGCCTACATGGTCATTTATCCGCTTGGGCGTTTCTTGCTGGACTTCTTGCGGCTGGATGCCTCGATGATCGGCGGCATCAACGCCAACCAGACCGTGATGGCGGTTGTGGCGTTGGGTTCGGCCATTGCGCTTTTCTTGCGTCATCGCCCGGCGCGAAGCGTGGTGGCAGTGTAGAGGACTCTTGTCTTATTGACAGTCTCGAAAGCCGTCGCTATGCTGATTTGGTAACGGCGGCTTTTTGTTCCCTTTTTTTGTTACAGGTACAGGCAATGATCACGACCGAAGGTCTTGGCAAACAATTTGGTGATTTTTGGGCGGTGGACGGCGTCACGCTGCATGTTGAGCAGGGAGAGGTTTTAGCCCTGCTCGGCCAAAACGGCGCTGGCAAGACCACCACCGTACGCATGTTGACCGCGTTGCTGGCTCCCACGCGGGGATGGGCGCGCGTCGCCGGATATGATGTGGTCAGGGATGCTGCCCAGGTGCGCGCTTCGGTCGGTGTGCTCACCGAGCAGCACGGTTTGTACATGCGCATGACGGGGGCGGAATACCTGGATTTCTTCGGCCAAGTCTACCGTCTCGACGCGTCCGGCCGGCAGAAGCGCAGCCGCTATCTGATGGAATATTTTGGGTTGGCTGAAGTGACCCACCAGCGTATTGGCGAATACTCCAAAGGAATGCGCCAGAAACTGGCTTTGGCCCGCGCCTTGATACATGAGCCGCCTGTTTTGCTGCTGGACGAACCGACCTCCGCCATGGATCCGGAGAGCGCCCGTCTGGTGCGTGACGAGATCGCCAATTTGCGCTCGTCGCAGCGGGCGATTGTGATTTGCACGCACAATTTGGCCGAAGCGGAAGTTCTGGCCGACCGAATAGCTATTATCTACCGGGGCCGTGTTTTGCTCAATGATACGCTGGAAGCCCTGAAGCGACGCGTTCTCGGGCCAGTGGAATACGAGGTGAAGCTCTCCACGGCGTGGGATTCTGCAGGTCTGAAATTGCCCGCTGGCATCACGCTCAACGAGCGCAAGGCGACCAGTCTTCGGTTTCGCGTGGAGAAACCCCAAATTGCCAATCCGCTGCTGATGCAGGAGCTGGCCTCGCGGAAAGCCCCGGTCGTCGCATTGCAGGAGGTGCCGCGCAGTTTGGAACAGGTCTATCTCAAGGCCATGTCGCAGGCAGTGCAAAGGTAAATTCAATGGTGGAAAAATTGCGTCCTGTGTGGCTGCTGGCGAGACGTGAACTGCGCGATCAATTCCGTGATTGGCGCATTTTGTTCCCGTTGATCGTGCTGACGGTCCTGTTTCCCGTCTTGATGGACTCGGTGGCTGGCTCGGCGGTCGAGTTCGTCAACGACTATGGCGGGAACCTGGTCGTTGACAGGCTGGTGCCGTTTTCGATCTTGATCATCGGCTTCTTCCCGATCACCGTTTCATTGGTCGTCGCGCTGGAATCGTTCGTCGGCGAGAAGGAGCGCGGTACGATCGAGCCGTTGTTGAGCACGCCCTTTTTAGACTGGCAGTTATATCTCGGAAAATTACTTGTGGGGGTATTCTTCCCGCTTTTGGCAAGTTATATCGCCATTGCACTGTACTTGTTCCTGGTGCGTTATCAAGACCTTAATTTGCCGAGCATCTATCAAATTGTACAATTATTGACCTTGACTACCGCACATGCCGTCTTGATGGTCAGTGGGGCGATCGCTGTCTCGACGCAATCGACGTCTGTGCGCGCAGCCAATCTGCTGGCGTCTTTTATCGTGCTTCCGGTGGCTTTCCTGATCCAGGGGGAAAGTGCGCTGCTTTTCTGGGGCAATGACCAGGTGCTTTGGATGGCTGTGTTGGCCGTGTCGGTTTTGGCGGCCTTGCTGGTGCGGGTGGGACTGGCGCATTTCCAGCGTGAGTACCTGCTTGGACGCGAGATCGATTCGCTCAACCTGCGCTGGATGTGGCATACGTTTTGGCGGTCATTTTTTGGGGATGCGCGTTCGCTGTGGTCGTGGTACCGCGACGAGGTCGGCGCGTCGCTGCGGGCGTTGCGGGTCCCTTTGCTGCTGATCGTCGCGCTGATGGTGGCGGGAGGGGTGCTCGGCTTTGAGTGGACGGCAGCCAATGTCCCTGCCATGCTCGGCGAGACATCGGCCGAAGACATGGGCCGGATAGCTGAACAACTTCAAATGTCTGCAGGTGTGGTGAGCGCCGACCTTCAGTTTTCCTTCCTGACGATTTTCGGGCATAACATGCAAGCGGTTATGATCATGCTGTTCTTGGGGATGTTCTCTTTTGGGGTGCTGGGCGCATTGGTGTTCGTGGCGAATATGAGCGTTGTCGGCGCGGCGCTGGCATTCTTCCAACTGTTTGGTTTTTCCCCGTGGACGATCTTTTGGGCTGGCCTGCTTCCGCATGGCATCTTTGAGTTCCCGGCGGTGATGTTTGCCAGTGCGGCCGTTTTGTATCTTGGCGCAATGCTGGTCACGCCGGATCCGACCAGGACGATGGGGGAGGTGTTCATCCAGGCGTTAGCCAACTGGTTCAAGATTTGCGTGGGACTGGTGCTGCCAATGTTGGCAATCGCCGCTGCCATTGAAACGTATATTACCCCTAATTTGCTCTTGAAGGTGATGGGGTAAACGCACAAAATTTTGTCAATGGAGAAATATGGCTAAAGTCATTATTTTGGGATCGTCAAACGCTATTCCTGACAAAGACCACGAGAATACGCACATGATCGTTGTGGGGCAGGAGCGCACGGTGTTGATCGATTGTGTCAGCAATCCAATCCTGCGCTTGCAGCGGGCGGGAGTGGATTTCAACAGCCTGACTGATTTGATCCTGACCCATTTTCACCCCGATCACGTTTCCGGTGTGCCGCTCCTGTTGATGAACATGTGGCTGATGGGGCGACGTCGTCCGCTCAACGTGTACGGACTGCATTACACGCTGGATCGTGTTGAAGATTTGATGGAATTCTATTCCTGGTCAGATTGGCCGAATTTCTTTCCCGTGGCTTTTTACCGTTTGCCCGCCAACGAAATGACCACTGTGCTCGATTGCCCGGATTTCCATTTTTATGCCTCGCCGGTCTGTCACTTGATCCCCACGATTGGTCTGCGGGTTGAATTCAATGCCACGCAGAAGGTGATGGCTTATTCATGCGATACCGCGCCTTGCGAGCAGGTCGTGCGTTTGGCTGATGGGGCGGACGTGTTGATCCATGAGGCCTCCGGCGCGTTCCAGGGACATTCATCCGCTGCCCAGGCTGCCGATATCGCTCGGCAGGCCGAAGTCGGCGCGCTGTACCTGATCCATTACCCGACCGGGCAGTATCAGCGTGGCGATCTGATTGCCGAGGCTCGTCAGAGTTATGGGGGAGATGTCGCGCTGGCCGAGGACTTTATGACGTTAGAATTCTAGGCTTCCGGATCTCTGTAAAAAAAGCCTGGTTTCATCATGAAACCAGGCTTTTGATTCGCTTACCAGCCGTTGATATAAGGTTCCCACTCGTCGTTTTCATTCAGGTGCCTTCCAAAAATGTAGGCAGCGCTGGCCGGCGGCTCTTTTGGCTGGCGGAGCAATTTCATGTGTACTTCGCTCAGACGGCGTCCGCCCTTGCGGTGATTACAGGTCGAACAGGCCGCGACGACGTTGGTCCAGGTGTGCTGGCCGCCCAATCGTTTGGGGATGACGTGGTCAACAGTCAGGTTGGGGACGCGGCGTCCACAATACTGACAGGTGTATTGGTCTCGCCGGAAGACTTCGCGGCGCGTCAACCTGACCTGCGGACGCGGGCGGCGGATCATGTACTCCAAACGGATGATGGACGGGCGGGGAAATTCTTGTGAAACGGTGTGAATCCAGCCGCGTCCGTTCATCACCATGGCGGCTTTTCCGGTAAGGATTAACCCAATGGCTCGCCGGGTATTGCATACGTTGATTGGCTCGAAATTGGCGTTCAGAACAAGCACTGGCGCATTCATGGAGCCTCCACAATGGGGTAAATTATAGCACAATAGCCTTTTATGGAAATCGGGCCAATCACGACCAATTCGCGGGATAACTCGCCAGAGGGCCCCCACTTTTGCTGTATAATAGGCGCATGTTTGAGAACGAGACTCGCGAATTTCGCCCTGAATTAATTTCCCGCCGCGGTGAGACGACTGCCTGGGCCTTGGCGCTGGTTGTCAGCCTGAGTTTGTTTGCCTTGCATTGGGTGTTGGGCACGATCCCGGCGGTGGCTTGGGTTTTCTGGGGCTTCCTGCTCTTCGCTGCGTTGAGCATCTCGCTGGGCAACTGGATGGATCGACGGACTGTCATCCGAATCGATCCGGACGGGATCGCCTTCGAGAATGGACTGCGCCGTGTGCGGCTGGGCTGGCCTGAAATCCGGAAAGTGAACGTCCTGCCTGCCCGTTGGGGACAGTCTGTTCAGGTGATCGGTGACGCGTCCCACTTTGAGTTCCGTACGCTGGGCAAAGTCGAATTTCAGGGTGAAGTGCGCGGGCGTGTGGGATTTGCCGCAGGGCAAGAGATGCTGGAGCATATCCTGAAAACCAGTGGTTTGGAATTGGTAAAAAAAGCGGAGCAGGCTCGCTATTATGCGCGGAGTTAATTGCTTCCGCTTTACGCTCACGCATCACGCCCGTAAAGCGTGGTGCGAATTTTTTTGTCGGGAAGGTGTGCGATGAAGATTGATGAACAAGTTGCTTTGCTTATGCAGGGCACGGAGTATGGCGACGAAGACCTGAAAAAGGCAATGGCGGACGAACTGCGCCAGCGGCTGATCGAGGCCGAGAAGGAAGGACGCCCGCTGCGCGTTTATTGCGGTTACGACCCAACCTCCACCGACCTGCATTTGGGACATACCATCACGATGCGCAAACTGCGTCAGTTCCAGGAATTGGGGCATGAAGTCACCTTTCTGATCGGAAGTTACACCGCGCTGGTGGGCGATCCCTCCGACAAGAACAAGGCGCGTCCGGTCCTGACCCAGGAGCAGGTTGCTGAAAACGCGAAGACCTACGCCGAACAGGCTTTCCGCGTGCTCGACCGCGAGAAGACCAAGATCCGTTACAACGGCGAGTGGCTTTCCAAGCTGACGCTGGTGGATTTGATCCGGCTGGGGCAGAATTTCACCGTACAGCAGTTTTTGGCGCGTGATAATTTTGCCAAGCGGATGAAATCCGGCGAGCCGATTTACCTGCACGAGACGTTCTACGCGTTGATGCAGGGTTACGACGCGGTCGCGCAGGAAACCGATGTGCAAATTGGCGGCACAGACCAGTTGTTCAACATCATTGTGGCCGGACGCAAACTACAGGAAGCGCTGGGTCAGAAGCCGCTGGTGGGCGTCATCTGCGGCATCTTGCCTGGCACGGACGGCGTGCAGCGTATGTCCAAATCCACAGGGAATGTTATCCCGATCAACACGGACGCCGAAGACATGTATGGCAAAGTGATGAGCTTGCCGGACTTCGCCATGGGCAAATATTTCCGGCTGGTGACGCGTTGGGCTCCGAAAGAGATTGAGACGATTGAAGCCGATATCGCCTCCGGGAAGCTGCATCCGCGTGACGCCAAGATGAAACTGGCGCGAGAGATTGTCAGCATTTTTTATGACGACGAGGCTGCCCGGTCTGCTGAGCAGGCGTTCGTGAGTCTTTTCCAGAAGAAGGATATACCAGACGACATGCCGGAATACGCGCTGGAGGAGGGACAAACTGTGTTGGATGTGCTCATCGCGGCGGGCCTGGTTCCGAGCAAGTCCGAAGGGCGACGTATGCTTGACCAGAAGGCCGTTCGTCTGGATGGGGAGACGCTGGAGGATGGCCGGGATACCTTTCCGCACCCCGGCGTGCTGCGGGTTGGCAAGCGGCGTTTTGTGCGCGTGAAATAAAAACGGGAGCCAGGTTTCTGAAAAACCTGGCTCCTCTGCTGTATGGGTGGGGGAATATTGCAGGCCTTACATCTCCTTGATTATTCTCAAGAAGGCCTCGACAACTTTCGGGTCAAAGCGCCTGCCGCTTTCCTTCTTGATGTAGTCCAGGGTTTTCTTCCGTGACCACGCTTTTCGGTAGGAGCGGTTTGAGAGCAGAGCGTCCCACACGTCTATGATGGCAAAGATGCGGGCTGCCAGGGGGATTTCCTCCCCCTTTAATCCACGCGGGTAGCCGCTGCCATCCCACTTTTCGTGATGGCAATACGGGATATCCAGTGCGGGGCGTAGATAGGGGATGGGATAGAGAAGATCGTACGCGTATTGGGGGTGCTGGTGCATGATCTCCTTTTCTTCATCGGTGAGCGGGCCGGGTTTGTGCAGGATATTGTCGGGTATGCCCATTTTGCCAATATCGTGCAACAATGTGCCGCGGCGGATGTGGGTGAGCGCCTCGCCCTCTATTTCCATTTCATGCGCCAACCGGATGGTCTTCTTTGCGACGCGTTGTGCGTGACCTTTTATTTCTTTGTCGCGCAACTCCAATGCTTTGGCCCAGCCTTCCAGCGTTGTGTCGTAGGCGAGCGCCAAGTCCTGGTGGGAACGCTGCAAATCTTCGAAGAGCTGGTCGTTGTTGATCGCGATGGCGGCCTGTCCCCCCAGCGTTTGCAGAAAATCCAGCCATTGCGATGATGGGGCCAGTGGGGAGCGGTTATAGACTTCCAGCGCGCCCACGATCTGACCTTTGGCGCTTAGCGGCACGCAGAAATAAGAGACAAAGCCCTCATCGATGAACCAGTGTTTCCGTACGCACTGTGGATCTTCGCTCATGTTTGCAACGTGAACCAACTTTCGCTCCAGAATGGCTTTGCCGGCCAGCCCTTCCCCGGCGCGCAGCCGTGTTTGGGAGAAGGATGTTGTCCGAAAGCCGTATCCGGCCGCGTAGGTCAATGTTTGTGTGGGGGGAGAGAAGAGCAGTACGTCTGCGGCATCGGCACCTAGCTGGGTGATGGTATGGTCCACCAGCAGGTTAAGTGTCACGCGTAAGTCGAAACTGGAACTGATGGCGATATCTATGTTGCGTAAGGCGATCAGCCGTTTTACTTGTAGTTCAGTGCGCTCGTGCAGGGTGGCGCGCTGGATGGCATTGCCGGCCATTTCGGCCAGCGTGACCAGCAGGTCGATCTCTTCGTTTGTGAATTGACGAGGGTGCGGTATGGAAATTATGAATACGCCGATGGTTGTGTGTGTGGTGCGGATGGGAATACCGACCCCGCCCCATCCGGGGGGAATCAGTTCGCGGTTGCTTGAGATGTGCTCTTCCAATGTGTAATCTGGGGTAATGTAGATCTCGTCGGTTTCAAATACATAACCGGAAAGTCCTTCCCCGGGTTTGTGACGTTTTTCTGGGAACTCGGTGACCCAGCCGCGCGCGATGGTGCGAACCACTTCGTTGCTTGCCGGGTCGTAAAGCCAGATGCCGCCGACATCTGTCCCCAGTACGTTGAGGGTTTCGTCCAACAGGATGGTGAACATTTCTTCCGGCGTCTGGGCTGTTCGCAGGGCGGTCGAAACTCTGTTGATGGCTTCCAGGTCTGACAGGCGGCGACGGGTTTGTTTGTGCAACCTGGCGCTATGGACGGCGCCCGCGGCTTGCGTCGCAAAGAGTGTCAGGAGGTGTATGTCGGCGTCCGTGAACTGACGAATTTTGGGGATATGTTCGTTGACTGTCAGAACACCGACCAATTTGCCCGCATAAAGCATGGGCACTTCCAAAACGGAGGAAAACGGGACCTTGTCGTATTGTGGTGAACGCCCCTCCCATTCTTGATAGTCTTCCACGCTTAATGGTTGTCGGGTCTCCGCTACGCGCCCGGCCATGCCTTCGCCTCTTTTCAGGCGTATTCCCAGCGGATGTGTATACTCCGACGGGAACCCATAGGAGACGACCAGTTCCAGTTCGTCAACCGTTTCATCGTAGAGATAGATGCTGCCAAATGCTGTACCGAGCAGGGCGACAGCACGCTGGACAATGGTCTCCAGGAGTGCGCCCAAGTCTTGGGGGCCGCTCAGGTCTTGGGTAACTTCGTATAGTTCGGTGAATTCCCTGGCGCGACGCTGGGTTTCCGCGAACAGTCGGGCGTTCTCGATGGCGACGGCAGCATGAGACGCCAGCATTTCCAGCAGGATGCGCTCTTCGTCTCCGTAAACGTGCGGTTGGTAACATTGCGTAGAGATGATACCGGTAATTTTATCGCCAATGCGCATTGGCGCAGCGAGCAATGCGCGCACCTTGTGTTGTTCGCCAAATTGTGTGAACTTGGACTGATCCACAGTTTCTACATCATCAATTATCAGTGTTTTCTTGCTGCGTATAACCGGACTGGCCAAGCTGTGTTCTCTGGGGATGCGCTGGGCAGGGAAACGCTTCCCGTCCTCGACCAGGTAAACAGCTTCATCGTCGCCGCGTGTCTCGTCCCGCAAAGAGATGACAAAGGCGTTACAGGGCATCAACTGGCTGGCAGCCTCGTGGATGGCTGTATAGGTTTGTTCGGGGTCTTGGCTGGCGCGTACGATGTCTTGGCTGACACGGTGGAGTATGGCCCGGCGTTCGGCGGCGCGCAGAGCATCCTGGTAGAGGTGTGCATTCTCGATGGCCGCAGCCGCTTGGTGGACAAATGCCTGCGCCAAGGCGGCATCGTGTTCGTCATAAGCGTTCTCTTGCAGGCTGTCCAGTGTGATGCAGCCGATGACGGTGCCGCGCGCGATCAAGGGGATGCCCATCCAGCCGCGCGCATTATTTACGTCCCCCCATTTTTTGAAGCGGGCGTCCATTTGCGCGTCAGGCAGAATTAAAGGCGTCTTGCTTTCACGAACCGCTTTGAATAATGTGTCGTCGGCGGAGAATGTGGCATCCAGATATTTCTCCGGGTGTGCAAAGCCCCGCAGCGTCGTCAGGCGTAACTGGTCTCCTTCCAGCAGGAAGATGCTGGAACTGTCGTAAGGTACGACTTGTTTGAGCGACGTCAGGATGGCATCCAGCACCTGGTCGAGTTCGAGGGACGATGAAACGGCCCGTGCGACCTGTCTCAGCGTTTCGGCTTCTCGACGGCGGCGCTGCTCGGCATCGAATAACTGGGCGTTTTCGATGGCAATGGCGGCCTGGGTGGCAAAAGCGTTGGCCAGTTTGGCGCTCTCTTCCGTAAAATATTTTGGCTGCATGCTGTCTACGGCCAGCATGCCGATGACCTTGTCGTGGATGATTAGCGGAACCCCAAGCCACGATTGAATGTAATCGTTTGGCGGTGAACGGAAGGGTGCGTGTTGGTCGGGTGCGTGGTCCAAAATGACTTCCCGGCGCTCTTGAATGACGGTCGTGTTGGGATTGTCTCCCGGGATTGGATAACGCACGCCCAGCGCCTGTTCAGGATGCGGCCAACCGCGCCCGCCAATGTTCTCGAGATAGCCATCGCCCAGAATCTGAACACAAGCGCTGTCGTAAGGCAGGACAAGGGACAATTGTTCCAAAATTTGCTGGATGGCCTGTTCCAGGTTTAGTGATGACGTAACTGCCAGGGCGGTTTCGCGCAGGGTCTCGGCCACCAGGCGGCGCTGTTTCTCTGCTTCGAACAGGCGCAACTGCTCGATGGCGGTGGCTACTTGTCCGGCGATGGTGTTCAACAAGCGCTCATCGGCTTCTGTAAAGAAATCCACCTGCTTGCTCTCGGTGTTGATGACGCCAATGATTTTTTTGCCCACTTTTAGCGGGACGCATAGCTCAGAGCGGGTTTCAGGCGTCACCTCAAGATAGTTCTTTTCTTTGCGGGTATCGCCAATGCGGATAGGGCGTTTGTCGCGGACGACTTTTCCGCTGATGCCTGTTTGCAGGGAAATGGAGGGCGCTTCTTCGACGTTAATGCCGTGGTAGGATGCGTGCGGGGAAAGAATTTCCCGCGCCTCGTCGAGCAATAAGACGCCGAAATGATCCGGGTAGAGCGTATCGCCGATGATTTGGGTGATGTATGTGATCAGTTCGTCTTCGTTGGCGGCCTGCGTTCCTGCGACGGCAACGGCGTGCAGAATGCTCAACTCTTTTAGTTGTCGCTGCAAAGCATCTTCGTTCTTTTTGCGTTCGGTGATGTCCTGCGCCAGGGCGATTACAACCTCTTCGCCGAAGTACGTTCCTTTGTAGATGCGTACGTCTTTGGGAAAGATTTCGCCGTTTTTGCGCAAGCCCCAAAATTCAAATTGCTGCGGTTCCCCGTTGAAGGCTCTTTCAAATGCCCTCTGGATTTTCTGCATGTCGTTCAGCCCAGGCGCGCTGAGATCGGCCGGAGTTTTGCCGATGAAAAATTTGTGTGGGTAGCCATACATCTTGACTGCGCCTTCGTTTACGTCCAGAAAGCGTCCCTGGTGATCCTGGATGTAGATGGCTTCCAGAACACTGTTGAACAGACCACGATAACTGGTTTCACTCGCGCGTATGGCTTCTTCCGCCTGTTTGCGCTCGGTGATGTTGCGGGCGATAACCAGTGAGCCCGATTTGCCCTGATGGGAAAAGGGCATTGCTACGACCTCTACATCAATGGTTGTGCCATCGAGTCGGACGAATTTTTCTTCGACTTTGGGGGCGGTCTTGCCCTGCTTTGCTTGTGCGACGCGCTCTGCGACCAGGTCACGATAATCGGGATGGACAAAGTCAAGTATTGGCATCCCGATCAGTTCCTCGGGTGCAGCCGCCTTCAACAGTTTTGCCGCGGCGGCATTGGCAAAGGTGATTTTTCCTTCGCTGTGTGTGATGATGGCATAGGGTGAAAGTTCGACCAGCGACCGATAACGTTCTTCGCTCTCGCGCAGGGCGGCTTCTATCCGTTTGCGTTCGGTGATGTCATAGAAGATCGATAGAATGCAAGCTTCGCCGCCCAGGTTGATCAACTCGTATGCCGCGAGGGTGTCGCGCGTTTTCCCCGTTGATGTCAGGAATTTGTGTTCGATCCCGTGCAACGATTTCTTCGCCTGGAGTTGTTGGACCAGCTCACGGCGTTTATCTGGTGTTATCCACAGATTAAGTTCTTCGGCCGTGTGGCCGATGATGTCTTCACGCCGAAATTCAGATATGTGCAAGTAGCTTTCGTTCGCATCGATAAAACGGCCTTCGGCTAGTGTGGTGATGCAAACGGGAATTGGACTGGCATGAAAGGCTTTTGAGAAGCGTTCCTCGCTCTCGCGCAGGGCAGATTGTTCGTGAGCCAGTTGGGTTTGGTGTATGGCGTTTTCCAGGACGATTGGCAGTCTATAAAGGTAACCATTGGTTTTGACCAAGTAGTTGGCGGCGCCAAGCTTGATTGTCTGGGTGGCAATTTCTTCGTTGCCATGACCGGTGACGATCACCACGGGGATATTCGCCCACGGCGTATGCCGCAGTTCCTTCAGTAATTCCAGGGCGTTCCGGTCTGGCAAATAATAATCAAGCAGAAGGGCATCTGGCCGCGATTGTTCTTTCGCCGAGATGCGGCGGTGGAGTTCTTGGGCAGTTGGAACGGCTTCGAGTGTGATGTGTGGGGCATGTTTCGCCAGATGTCGGCGCGTCAGGTCGACGTCTTCCGGGGTGTGCTCGGCATATAGGATGTGCAGCGGACGAGCATGCCTGGCTTTCTCGGCGCGGTGCCGGTCAAGTGTGTCCTCCAGCAGGATCGGCAGGTTGGCAAGGTAGTCTTCGCCTTTGATGATGTAGTCGTCCGCCCCGGCGCGCAAGGCGGCGACAGCGGTCTCTTCGTCGCCGCCGCCGGTGATCAGGATAATGGCCAGCGCGGGGTAATGTTTGCGGATGTGAGCCAGCAAAGATAACCCGTCCCCGTCCGGCAGGTTGAGGTCCGTTAGTACCAGATCGTAGTCCGTTACTTGTTCCAGACGCGAAACTGCGGCTTGATAGGTGTCGACGACTTCAACGTTCAGGTTGGGCGCGGTCTTGGCCAGTGCGCGGCATGTCAGGTCGGCATCGGTGATACTGTCTTCCACATAAAGTATCTTCATTTTGCAAATTTCCTAAAAAATGGCAGTGACCGGCTGTAACTTTATACCACTGCGAAGAGGGCGGCAGCCTGACGCGGCAGCCTTCCTCTCTGGCGTGAAAATCGCTTCGCTCACAATGACAGATTGTCACTTGCCATTTAGACGCTACCCGAAACAATACCGTTCGAAGCAGGGGTGCTGTTCTTGCTGCTTGATATTTATATCTGAACGGAGCGAAGTCGCCCCGGGACGTAATTATAAAGGTTGTCGAGCTTTTATGCGGACTTTGTGGTGCTTGTCCTTTCTTTGCCCGTTTTCCTTGCCGGTATTTCCAGATAAAACGCCGCGCCTTCTCCTGGTTTGCTCTCAGCCCAGACGCGCCCGTCGATCCGCTGCATGGCTTTGTGGACGAGGGCCAATCCGATGCCGGTGCCCGGGTATTCTTTGGCGTTTTGCAGGCGCTGGAATATTTTGAAGATGCGAGCATGGTCCTTCATGTCGAAGCCGATTCCGTTATCGCGCACTTCGATGACACACGCTTTTTTTGTTTTGCGCCCCCCAATGTGGATTGCAGGGTGAGAGGTGTTGGCGGTGAATTTGATGGCATTGTCGATCAGATTGCGCAAGGCTTGTGACAAGCTGTCTGGATCGGCCGTGAGCGTGATTGGTGGTACGTCAAGGGTCAGTTTGATGCCGCGCTGTTTTATCTCGCTGGCGTGCTCGAACAGCAGGGTCTCGATGATGGTGCGAATATCCACGTTTTCCGGCGTCAGCGTACGGCGCTCAAAGCGGGAATAGGCCAGCAAGTCGTCGATCAACTGCGCCATATGGTTGGCAGCGTTGCGCACATTGTACAGGAATAGGCGTCCTTCACCGTCCAGTTTGTCGCTATGGTCTTCAAGCAGTAAGTGGCTGTAACCGTCAATGCTGCGCAGGGGCGCTTTCAGGTCATGTGAGACCGTGTAGGCGAAGGTCTCCAGTTCGCTGTTTTTCGTGACGAGTTCCGCCGTCCGTTCGGCGACGCGCTTTTCGAGTTCGGCGGCGTAATTCTGGATTCGATCATGCAAAAGCGCATTTTGCAGGCTGATGGCGACTTGACTGGTAAGCGTCTCCAGGAATTCGGATTGCTGTCTGAAGTCGCGTTCTGTTTCGGACGCCAGACCAATCACGCCGATGACTTCCTCGCCGCTGACCAAAGGCAGGGCCGCGAAAGACCGCAGGCCGGCCCGCTTGCATTCTTCCCACGAGCAGCGTGTATCGGTGAAGATGTCGAGTGAATAGAGTTTCTTTTTCGTGCTGACGGCCAGTCCGCACATGCATTCGCCCACGCGATGTTCCGGGACTTCTCCAAAGCGCTGCTCAGCATGTTGTGGGGCAATGCCCTTCAAGAGTAACCTGTCGCCGTCGCGCAGGAAGAAAAAAGCCAGGTCGGGGTGGGCGGCATCCAGCATCCCGTCCACAGCGGATGATACGACCTCGTCCAGGGAGAGTGAGCGGTTGACATTCCTGCTCAGCGTATTAAGGGCTGTCAGTTCTTCGGTGCGGGCATGGATCTCGATTTCGGTTTGCTTGCGGGTGGTGATATCTTCGACAAAGCCTTCGATGTAGAGCACGTTGCCATCAGCATCGCGGACGAGACGTGCGTTTGTGGTTGTCCAGATGATGCTGCCGTCTTTGCGGTAATTTTTCTCCTCGAACCCCTTGACGATGTCGTGTTTCTGGAGTTGGCGTATGAAACGGTCGCGATCCTGGGGGTTGACATATAGCTGGTCCCGGATATTTGTGACGGCGGCGATCATTTCTTCCGGCGATTCATACCCATAAATGCGCGCCATGGTTGGGTTGATACTGATGAATTGCCCTTGCAGCGTAGACTGGAAGATGCCTTCGACCGCATTCTCAACAATATTGCGAACGCGTTCTTCAGCTTGTTTCCGTTTGCTCAAGTCGACCAGTGAAACGGCAACGCGTTCCCAGGTCTCTTCGTAGCCTGCCGGGACGCTCCAGTGTATGCTGTGAAAGATTTCTTTACCCGTCAGCGTTTTTGTTGTGGCTTCGTGCGTTTGGTTGAGTTTGCCTTCCGTAAGCGCAACCAGTCCTTCCCGGAAAACTTGGAAAGATTGTGGGGTGAATATCTTCGGCAGCCCCGCCAACAGTTCCGTTTTGTCGCTGGCGTGGTACATATCCAGCGTGGCTTGGTTGACGTCAAGGATCTTGACCAGACTGGCGCAGTGTTTTACAGATTCGGGGTGGCTTTTGAAATAAGCCCGAAAGTCGCTTGTGCCCTGTGCGCGGAGCGCATCGATGTATTTTTTGACTTCGGAAAGATCCTCCTCCCACAGGGAAATGGGGGAGTTCTCGAACAGACTGTGGTAGCGGTTTTTGCTTTCCTGCAACTCGGCGGTGCGAACCCGAACCTGTGCGCGCAGCAGGCTGCTCACGCCAATGAAAAGGATGGCGGCGAACGCGAGAATGCCCAAGACCCACAGCGCCCAGGCAGGGAGCGCAGGAGAAGGTTGCGAACCACTGAACCAGTGGTCGAGGAACTGATAATAGGGCGAGTCGGGCGTATGTTTCCAGCTTGCCAAATGAATATCTAGCGCGGTCAGCAAATCCTGGTGCGTCCCTTTTGGGGCGGCAAAGCGGACTTCGATGGGGTGGAAGACAATCGGCGTCTGCTCGACCTGATACTCGTAAGCGTGCAGGTCTCCGAACAGATGGTTGACCACGCCCGCGTCCGCTTCGCCGCTCTCCACTGCCTCGAAGACGGCATGATAGTCTCGAACTTCAATGTAAGTGGGGTGGATGTCGAACTGGCTTAGCAAATCTCTGATGGCGTTGACGTAAATGTCTTTTTGCAAGACGACCAGGGTTGTCCCGTCCAGATCGAGCAGGGATTGGATGGGGTGGCCGGGCCGGGCATAGATGGCGCCCCAGTTCACGAAGTAAGTTTCGGCGTTGAAGTCAAAGCGCTGGGCGCGTTCGTCCGAGTAGGCGATGGCCCCCATCAGGTCAATTTGGCCCTCTTCCAGTTGCTGCAGACAATCAGCCCATTTGCAGGGTACGTATTCCAGTTGCCAGCCTTCCTCCTGCGCAATGGCTTGCAACAAGTCCACCACGAAGCCTTGGGCGTTGCCTGCATCGTCAATGTATTCGAGCGGCGGGTTCTGGTAGATGCCCACGCGCACTACCTGCAAAGGTGGCGGTGTTTGACCTCCTGCCAGCAGAAATAGTGCCAGGATAGCAAAGCGTATCAAGTGACGAGCGGACCGCACGGCTGTTCCTCCGGTCCTGGCACCATCGTGATGCCAAGCACTATTATTATAGAGGAATTTGGCCGTTGTATCCTTAAAAAAGACAACCGCTTTGTCAGTTTTCCCGAAAAGGATGGGGGGATTGCGGGATGAACAAAAAAAGAGCCCAATTGGGCTCATCTAGAGGCGACGACGGGACTCGAACCCGTGATCAGGGTTTTGCAGACCCTTGCCTTACCAACTTGGCCACGTCGCCGGGAATAAAAAGAGCGGGCGATGGGATTCGAACCCACGACCTTCTCCTTGGCAAGGAGACGTTCTACCACTGAACTACACCCGCGATGTCGACCTTGTATGTTGCGGCCGGGAGTGCCGAGAGTCAGAATCGAACTGACGACACCGCGATTTTCAGTCGCGTGCTCTACCAACTGAGCTATCTCGGCCTGCATATTCGATTGTTAAGCGAGTGGGATTTTACCCGTTGTTGGGGAGATTGTCAAGCAGCCTCCTGTGAATTCAGCGAAAGGGTGATTCTGGCAGGGCGGATTTTCGGCTGATGTGCTGGCGGGAGGCCTTTATTGCCCCGTGCGCCGCGTTCCTGATTTTACGCTGTTAATGAAGGAACTCATTTTTCCCTTGACCATCCGCCGTTTCCACGCTAAAATCTGTCGGCTTTTATTGCTGATAACTGACAGGGGTCGCCTTGTTCGAAACACTAACCGGACGATTAAATCAGGTCTTTGACCAGTTGCGGCGGCGAGGAAAACTCTCCGCCGCTGACGTTGATGCGGCCGTACGCGAGGTTCGACTGGCGCTGCTGGAGGCCGACGTTCATTACAGCGTGGTCAAGGATTTCGTCGCCCGCCTGCGCGAGCGCGCCGTTGGCGCGGAGGTCAACAAGGCGCTCAACCCTGGCCAGCAGGTCGTTAAAATTGTCCACGAAGAGCTGATCGCTACGCTGGGCGACCCCGCTCCGCTCCAGTTGAGCGGCCCGAAGCCGCGCGTTATCCTGCTGGTTGGCCTGCAAGGCTCTGGCAAGACCACCGCGGCTGGCAAGTTGGCCCGTTTGCTGCGCTCGCGCGGCGAACGCGTGATGCTGGTCGCCGGAGACCCGTACCGCCCGGCCGCCGTCCAGCAGTTGCAATCGCTGGGTGAGCGGCTCGACGTGCCGGTGTTCGCCCAAGAGGGTGTCCCGCCGCCGAAGCTGGCGGCCAAAGCCTTAAGCAAGGCCCAAAAGGGCGGCTACTCGGTCATGATCGTGGATACTGCCGGTCGTTCGCAACTGGACGACGCGTTGATGGACGAACTGCGCGCGATCACGGCGAAAATCTCACCGGTGGAGACGTTGCTGGTCGTGGACGCCATGATTGGCCAGGAGGCGCTGCCCATCGCCGAGGGTTTCCGGGATGCCGTCTCGTTGAGCGGCCTGATCCTTTCCAAGATGGACGGCGATGCGCGTGGCGGCGCGGCCATCTCGATCCGCTCGGTAACCGGCGTGCCGGTCAAATTCCTGGGCACGGGCGAGAAACTGGACGCGCTGGAGACGTATGACCCGGGGCGTCTGGCGTCCCGCATCCTGGGCATGGGCGACGTGATCGGCCTGATCGAAAAAGCCGAAGCCGCCTTTGACGCAAAATCGGCAGGGAAACAGGCCGAACGCATGCTCAAGGGCCAGTTCACGCTCGAAGACTGGATGGAGCAGATGCGTCAGGTGCGCCAGATGGGCCCGCTGGGGCAGATCATGGACATGCTGCCCGGTCAACTTGGGCAGGCGGCTCGCAACGTCCCGCCCCAGGACATGGAGCGGCAGCTAAAGCGGACCGAAGCCATTATCAGTTCGATGACCGTGCAAGAACGGCGGAATCCGGATATACTAAATGCCAGTCGTCGTCGGCGTATCGCCCGCGGCTCTGGCACACAGGTGCAGGACGTCAATCGTCTGGTCAAGCAATTCCGCGAGACCCGGCGCCTGTTCAAACAATTGCAAAAAACTGGCGGACGCGGTCTGCCGCGTCTGTTTGGTTAGGCGCAGATGAGATGCAAGGCGCACATCCTTTCGTGCCCCCTCCCTCGCAAATCTGAGCGTCGCCCAATTGCCAGTTTACCGATAAACTAATTAACAGACTGACCAACTAATAACAAGGAGATCGATTCGATGGTTCGTATTCGTTTACGCCGCGTTGGCATGAAAGGACAGCCCTCCTACCGTATTGTGGCTGCCGACAAGGAAAGCCCGCGTGATGGTCGTTTTCTCGAAATTTTGGGATTCTACAACCCGCGCACAGAGCCGGCCACTATCCAGGTCAAGGAAGACCGCATTTACCACTGGATGAGCAACGGCGCACAGCCGAGCGATTCTGTGAAGCAGATTTTCACGACCGCCGGTGTACTGGATCGCTACGCCCGCTTCAAGGCTGGCGAAGCGCTGGAAACCCTGTTGGCCGAATCTGAAAAGATGATGGCCGAGCGCAACATTAATCCCAAGACCCGCCGCGACTGATCGCTGTTGCGGAACACAGAAAGGGGTGCCTGATGAAAGAATTGGCCGAGTATATTGCTCGCTCGTTGGTCGATCACCCGGAAGAGGTTGTCGTCCGTGAATTTCGGTCGGGCCGACACGTCAAATTGGAACTGAGCGTGGACAAGGATGACATGGGGCGCGTCATCGGCAAGCGCGGACGAGTGGCGAATTCCATTCGCGCGTTGCTGCGGGTGGCTGCCGAGCGCGAAGGTCAGCAGGTCACGCTGGATGTGATCGAACCCTGATGACTGTATCCAAAAGCCCAGCCGCGGCTGGACCAGGCTCGCCTTCACGCGGCGAGCCTGTGCATTTGGCGGTTGGATTTTTGCGCCGTCCGCATGGCGTGCGCGGCGAAATTTTGATGGACGTGCTCACCGATTTCCCTGAGCGGTTGCAGCCCGGCATGCAGGTTTATGTGGGGGAAGAGCACGCGCCGATGACTCTCGTTGCTCGTCGCGGCCATGCGAAAGGGCTGCTGATCACCTTCGAGGGCATTGAAAGCCGCGAGGCGGTGGGGAATTTTCGCAACCAATACGTGTACGTCCTGACCGCTGACCGTCCGCCCCTGCCGGAGGGTGAGTACTATCACCATCAGTTGATCGGGCTGCAAGTTGTGAGCGAGGACGACCGTCTGCTGGGAGAGCTGACGACGATCCTGGAGACGGGCGCCAATGACGTTTACGTGGTGAAATCCGAATCCGGCCGCGAAATCCTGCTCCCAGCCATTCCCGCGGTCGTTCTGGACGTCGATCTGGGGCGCGGTCAAATGCGCGTTCACCTGCTCCCCGGCCTGCTTGATGAGGGCGCAGAGGGCTGAAGGCTTCCAAGATTTTCAGGCTTTGGGTGGGTCAATGGATGACAAACGGTACTGGGTTGGCTTCAATCTCGTCAAGGGCATCGGCGCTGTCCGTTTGAAGGCGCTGCTTGACCACTTCGGCGACGCGGCCTCTGCCTGGCAAGGGACGCCCGACGAACTGCGCGCGGCGGGTCTCAGCCAAAAACTGGTCGAACGTTTCCTGCAGGTGCGCGAGGATATAGACCTGGACCGCCTGTGGGAACAGTTCTCGGCGCAGGGCATCCGGGTGCTGACCAGAACCGACGAAGCCTACCCGGAACGCCTGAGGGAGATCGCCCAGTCGCCGCCCGTGTTGTATCTGCGCGGCGAAGTCACTGCGGACGACATGTGGGCAGTTGCCATTGTCGGCACACGGCGGGCGACGTCTTACGGACGGCAGGTTGCCGAGGAGTTGGCGACCTTTTTGGCGCAAAACGGTGTGACCGTGGTCAGCGGGCTGGCGCGCGGCGTGGACGCGATCGCACATCAGGCCGCGCTCAAGGCTGGCGGACGCACGTTGGCCGTTCTCGGCTCTGGCGTAGACCGGGTCTATCCGCCCGAGCACCGCACGCTGGCCGGGAAGATTATCGCCAATGGCGCGCTGATCAGCGACTATCCGCCTGGCACACCGCCGGAGAGTTCCAACTTCCCGCCGCGCAACCGCATTATCTCCGGCCTCTCGATGGCTACGATTGTGGTCGAGGCGGGCGAGACCAGCGGCGCGCTCATCACGGCTGAGTTTGCCGTCGAGCAGGGACGGGAAGTCTTCGCTGTGCCCGGCAATATTTTTGCGCCGCAGAGCAAGGGCGCCAACCGCCTGATCCAGCAAGGCGCACATCCGCTTTTGAAGGTGCGTGACGTGCTGGACGTGCTCGACCTGACCCGCGTGACCGAGCATCGTGCAGCTCGCACCGTGCTGCCTGCTGATGCGACCGAAGCGCAGGTGTTGGACGCGCTTGGTCACGAGCCGCTGCACGTGGATGAAATTCGCAACCAAACCGGCCTGCCTGTTGAAAAAGTCTCCGCTGCGCTGACGATGATGGAGCTGAAAGGCATGGTGCGTCACGTTGGCGGCATGAACTACGTCGCTGTGCACGAGGCGCAGGCGGAGTACGATGCGTAATTGCGCAACATACAAACGTAAGGAACGAACTTGTCAGGAACTTCTATGTTAGAGCACACATATGCAGTGATCATGGCTGGCGGCGGCGGGACCCGCTTGTGGCCTGTCTCGCGGCGCAGCCACCCGAAACAGACGCTCCCGCTGATCGAGGCGCGGACGCTCTTCCAGGCCACCGTCGAACGGCTGGCCGGGCTGTTCCCGCCGGAGCGCATCCTGGTGGTGACTGTCGCCGAGCAGGCGGAGACCCTGCGGGCGCAGGCCCCTGATTTGCTCGCGGAAAATTTCCTGCTCGAGCCGGCTCCGCGCGGCACGGCTTCGGTTGTAGGCTTGGCGGCTTCTGTTTTGCAAAAACGCGATCCGCAGGCCGTGATGGCCGTCTTGCCCTCGGATCATTTCATCCGCAACCGCGATTTGTTCCACCTTCTGCTGCGGCTGGCGGTGGACGTCGCCCAAAACGACTACCTTGTCACGCTGGGCATCACGCCAACCTATCCGGCCACCGGCTACGGCTACATCCAGCGCGGCGAAGCGCTGCCCGAAGATTTTGCCTATCCCGTGTATCGCGTGCGCCGTTTCAAGGAAAAGCCGACCAAGGAGCAGGCGCATGCGATGGTTCAGGCGGGCGATCACTCCTGGAACTCGGGAATGTTCATTTGGCGGACGCAGGCCATCCTGTCTGAGATCGAGCGGCAGATGCCCGACTTGAAATCCGCCCTCGATGAGATCAGCGCGTCGTTCGGGACGCCGGAACAGGATCCCGTTATTCAGCGTCTGTGGCCCGGGTTGAAGAACGAGACGGTTGATTACGGCATCATGGAAGATGCCGAAAAGGTGGCTGTCCTGCCCGCGGGCGGCCTGAACTGGAGTGACGTCGGCTCGTGGGATTCGCTCTTTGACGTGCTGCTGCCCGACGAGGACGGCAATATCGTTTTTGGCGGACATCACATTTCGCTGGATACACACAACTCGCTGGTCTACGGCAATCGCGATGAGCGTTTGGTGGTGACGATTGGCGTGGACGATCTTGTCATTGTGGATAGCGGCGATGTCTTACTGGTATGTCGGCGTGACCAGGCGCAGCATGTGCGCCGGATCGTCGACAGTCTGAAGAATTCTGAACGCGAAAAATATACGTAGGAGGAACTTTTGGAAGCCTACTGCATGAAATGCAAAACCAAGCGAGAGATGGCCGAGCCGGAGGCGACTTTTAACAAAGTCGCCGCTCCGGTGACGCGCGGCGTTTGCCCGGTCTGCGGGACGAGGATGTATCGCACCGGGCGCACGCCTGCGCACGAGGGCCTGACCCCGCCTGAAAAAGTAAAGCGCAAACGTAAACGCAAGGGCAAGCTGGTCATCGTCGAATCGCCGGCCAAAGCCCGCACGGTGAGCCGTTTTTTGGGGCGCGGGTATACCGTCAAGGCTTCGGTCGGGCACGTGCGCGACCTGCTGCGCTCGCAGCTTTCGGTGGACGTGGAGAACGACTTCAAGCCGAAGTACCGTGTCCCGAACGAAAAGCGCCCGATAGTCAAGGAATTGAAGAAATTGGCGAAAACTGCCGAGGAAGTTTACCTGGCGACCGACCTCGACCGCGAGGGCGAAGCGATAGCCTGGCACTTGCTGGAATCGGCTGAAATTGACCCCGAGATCGCCCGGCGGGTGGTCTTTCACGAGATCACGAAATCGGCCATTGACGAGGCCTTTGCGCACCCGCGCCAGCTCAACATGGATTTGGTGGACGCCCAACAAGCGCGCCGGATTCTCGACCGCTTGGTGGGCTACGGTATCAGCCCGATCTTGTGGGAGAAGGTGCGCGGACGCCTTTCGGCTGGACGCGTCCAGTCGGTGGCGCTGCGCCTGATCGTCGAGCGCGAGCAGGAGATTGACGACTTTACCCCGGTCGAGTACTGGACGATTGCGGCAGAACTGAAACCGGACGGGCTCAAGTCCACGTTTATGGTGAAACTGGCGCGCGTCGACGGCGTCGAGCCGCAGCTCCCGGACGAGGAGACGGTCAAACCGATCCTGGTCGACATGGAGCGCGCGGCCTACGCGGTCAGCAAGGTCAAGCGTGGACAGCGCCGCCGCAAACCGGCTGCGCCGTTCATCACCTCCACGCTGCAACAGGACGCCTCGCGTCGCCTGGGCTTCACGGCCAAACGAACGATGGCTGTGGCGCAGTCGCTCTACGAGGGCATAGATGTGGGCAATGGCGGCAACACTGGTTTGATCACGTACATGCGTACTGACTCGATCCACGTCGCTGAAGCCGCTGTAACGGAAGCCCGTCAGTACATTGCCGGGCGTTACGGCGACGAGTATTTGCCTGCCGAGCCGCCCAAACACAAGACGCGCGCCGTCGGCGCACAGGAGGCGCACGAAGCCATTCGCCCGACTTCGGTGTCGCGCGAGCCGGAACAGGTCAAGTCGTACCTGAATTCATCGCAATTCAAACTCTATCGCCTGATCTGGCGTCGTTTTGTCGCTTCGCAGATGGCGGCGGCGGTCTACGATACGCTGCAGGTCGAGGTGACTGGCAGGAGCGACGCGCATCAATACCTGCTGCGCGCTTCCGGCTCGCTGGTCAAATTTGCCGGTTTTCTGGCTGTTTACGGGGACATGCGTAACGGCAACGGCAATGGCAACAAGAAAAATGGCGACGAAAATGTCCGCATTCCGGCTGGCGTGGTCGAGGGACAGGCGCAAGCGTTGGTACGCCTGATCCCGGAACAGCATTTTACCCAGCCGCCGCCGCGCTTCACCGAGGCCTCCCTGGTGCAGGCGCTGGAGGAAAACGGGATCGGGCGTCCGTCCACGTATGCGCCGACGTTGTCCACGATCCAGGCGCGCGGCTATGTCGAACGCGTCGAGAAGCGCTTGGTTCCGACCGAGACGGGCATCCTGGTCAACAATTTGCTGGTCAAATATTTTCCCGACGTCGTGGACGTCGGCTTTACAGCGCGCATGGAGGCTGATCTGGACCAGATCGCTTCCGGTCATGGCGAATGGGTGGAAGTGATCCGCAAATTTTACGGGCCGTTTGCCGAAGAACTTGAGCGCGCCCGGCGCGAGATGCCGCAGACCAAGCGCGGCCCGGAGCCGATTGGACGTGCCTGCCCGAAATGCGGTCACGAGTTGGTCATCCGCTATGGGCGTTACGGGAAGTTCATTTCTTGCAGCAACTTTCCGGAATGCCGCTATACGGAGCCCTGGCTGGAGAAGATCGGCGTGACTTGTCCGAAGGATGACGGCGACATTGTCATGCGCAAGACGCGCAAAGGGCGCACTTTCTACGGCTGCGCCAACTATCCGGAGTGCGATTTTACCTCGTGGAAACGTCCCCTGCCGCGGCCTTGTCCGAAGTGCGGCGGGCTGCTGGTGGTGACCAACAAGCGTGAGGCACAGTGCATCGCTTGCGAGGAGACGTTTTTGCTGGATGAAGTTGCGGCCGAAGGGACATCTTAAAGTCAATAAAAAGTTGGCTTATCTGCTAAGATTCTTGTATAATGGGAGCATCGCCGCTCATTTGTTCTTTGAAAGGACAACGTATGAATCCAATTCTTGAGCAGTTAAGGAAGCCGATCGTCGCCGCGCTGGCAGGCGGTATTGCCGGACTGGCGCTGGGTTTGCTGTGGGGCTGGGTGATCCAGCCGGTTGAATGGGTTGACGCCGCGCCGGATATCTTGCGCTCCGACTATCAGGAGGACTACCTGCGCATGGCGATCGATTCTTTCTCGGTCAATGGCGACCCCGACTTGGCCTTTCAGCGCTGGCAGTTGCTGGGGGAGAACGCGCAGTTGCGCCTTGACGAGATCAAAGCATCTCCAAACGGACAGGATCAGGCTGCGATCAATACGTTCAGCCTGCTGATGGATGCGGTTGGGGGATCGGTGCCGATTCCATCGGCAACGCCCGGAGCGACGGACAACGCGCCGGCGTCAAGGTCTCCGTATCTCAAATATGGGATCATCGTCGTGGGCGTGTTGGCAGTGCTGGCGGTTGTATTCTTCGCTTTTCGTTTGTTGCGTCCGCTGTCCAAACCTGGCGGTTCTTCCACCCCTGCCATGCAGGCGCAAAAACTCAGCCAGCAGGCCGAGCATACCAATTTCGAGACATTGGGCCTTGCCACGCCCGTAACACAGTCAATGACGACCTATGTTCTGGGAGACGACCTGTATGACGAGTCGTTCAGCATCGACTCGCAGGCCGGCGAATTTATGGGCGAGTACGGCGTTGGCATCTCGGAGACGATTGGCGTCGGCGACCCCAAAAAGGTCACTGCCATTGAAGTATGGCTGTTTGACAAGAATGACATCAAGACGGCCACCAAGGTGCTGATGACGGAACATGCTTATAACGACCCGGCCATCCGGCAGCGACTGGAAGCCAAAGGGGAACTGGTGCTGGTCGAGCCGCAGAAGCAGATTGTTTTGGAAACGGATACGTTGCAATTATTGGCAACCATCGCGGATATGGAATACGGCACAGGCCCCTTGCCGCCGAGCAGTTATCTTGAAAGGCTCACGCTTGAATTGGCGGTTTGGCCGAAAGAGGGATAAAAAGGGAAAACGAGAAAAGAAAAAGAACCGCTGCTGGTGGACAAGGCAGCGGTTCTTTTTTGTTTTGAATTTCAGTGGATCACAGTTTCAAGTTTATTCGATCTTGAGTATCTTGAATTTGATCTTCCCGCCGGGAGCGTCGGCTTCGACCTCGTCCCCGACGCGGTGATCGAGCAGCGCGCGCCCGATGGGGGATGCATGGGAAATCTTTCCGTTGGGCGGATCGGCCTCCTTCACGCCGACCAGGTGGTAGGTCTCGGGAGGGTAATCGCCTTCCTGGATGGTCACGCGCGCGCCGACGGTTACCACATCGCGCGGCTTGCCGTCGTCTTCGATGATGATCGCGTTGCCCAGAATGTATTGCAGCTCCTGGATGCGTCCTTCGAGAAAGCCCTGGTCTTCCTTGGCTTTGTGGTAATCGGCGTTTTCTGAGAGATCGCCCATTTGAATGGCGGAACGCAGGCGCTTGGCCAGCGCTTCACGCTGTGGACCTTTCAGATCTTCGAGTTCGGCTTTCAGGCGGGCTGCACCTTCGGGCGTTAAATAATGAGGAGTATCGGGCATAGCAAGGTTACCTCTGCGGTTACGGTTTTCGGCTTGGGTCAAAGAGTTTGCGGTGTTCATCTACGGCGTAACGGTCGGTCATTCCGGCGATGTAATCGCAGACGGTACGCTCAAGTCCACGCTGCTCAATGAAGCCTTGAACGTGTTTGGGTAGAATGGCTGGTTCGTCCAGGTAGGCGTGGAACAGGTCGCTGATGATGCGTTCCGCCTTGACAGCCATGCGTACGACGCGTGGGTGGCGATACAGTTTGTCGTATAGGAAGTCCTTTAGTTCGCGGTTTCGGCGGTGCATGTCTTCACTGTGTCCGATCACGTTGTGCGGCAGACGCTGGATGTCTTCCGGTGAGCGGGCGCCGCTTTCCTTGATGCGCGCGTCGGTGGCTTTTACCAGGTCGCTTACTTCCGTTCCGATCAGGTGCCGGATCATGCGGTGGCGCGCCATTTCGTCCAGGACAGGGCCGCGCCAGTTGAAGGTCTCGGCCAGGATCTCCCATAGTGCGATGCCTTCCAGCTGCGAAGGGATGATCATGCCGGAACGCAGGCCGTCGTCCAGGTCGTGAGCGGTGTAGGCCAGTTCGTCGGCGACGTTGGCGATCTGGGTTTCCAGGTTGCCGCGCAGGTCGGGGTCATAGTCCGACGCGTCTGAGACGTCATATTCCGATTCGTGTTTGACGATGCCCTCGCGCACTTCCCAGGTCAGGTTCAGGCCGGGAAATTCGGGATAACGTTGTTCCAGTTTTGTGACGATGCGCAGCGATTGCTTGTTGTGGTCGAAGCCGTTGTGGTCTTTCATCAGGCGGCTGAGCGCCACTTCCCCGGAGTGCCCAAAGGCGGGATGACCCAGGTCGTGCGCCAGGCAGATGGCCTCGATCAGGTCTTCGTTGCCGCCCAGAGAGCGGGCGATAGTGCGTCCGATTTGGGCGACTTCGAGGGTGTGGGTCAGGCGGGTGCGGAAGTAGTCGCCTTCGTAATTGATGAAAACCTGGGTTTTGTATTCCAGGCGGCGGAAGGCGGTGGTGTGCAGGATGCGGTCGCGGTCACGTTGAAAGGCGGTGCGGTAGGCCGGCTCGCTTCCCAGGTAGGCGCGGCCTTTCGAGTTTTTGCTGCGCATCCCGTAGGGGGCCAGGCTTCGGTCTTCTATTTCTTCCAATTTTTGTCGGTCGAAGTACATCTTGTTTCTCTTTCACTGTTTTGCAGCATGGTGCAAACATTGGACGGGGGCGCGAGGCCCCCGCCATGGACGTGAGTGAACGTAATTCTACCCTAAGCACCGATTCCGTCAAGGCGGGGAGACGCTTCCTCCGGTGCTTTCCAAAAGTGGCAGCTCATCAACGTTTGGGAGGTGGCAACGACGGAGAATCCTTCCGGGGAGAAACAGAAGCATCTGTCCAATCCGTGAAATCCGTGGCAAAAAAACAGGCGCTTGGTCGGCCTTTTTTGAGAGCCCTGATGCTTCCTTGTCAATGCGGGTTTCTACGAAACTGCTGCCAGGGGATTGGGGTTAATCACGGTGTAAAAGAAGTGGAAGTCCGCAATTGCTTCGCAAGTCAGGAACGAAGGAATCTTGGTAAAATATGACATCTCCCATCTGAAAGGACGGACTTATGGCAAAGAAAAAACCAGCTAACCGCGAACACCGCGCCTGGTATCTGTACGATTTTGGGAACTCGGCTTACGCGGCGGTCGTGTTGCTCGCCATCTACTCGGCTTATTTTAAAGGCGAGGTCGTTGGCGGCGCAGAGGGCTCCCGGCTGTGGGGCATCTCCGTCGGCATCGCCATGTTGGTCGTGGCGGTCATCTCTCCCATCCTTGGGTCAATTGCCGATTTCTCGGCCTCGAAAAAGAAATTCCTTTTCCTGTTCTCATCTGTTACGTGGGTGTTCACGGCGCTGCTTTTCTTCGTCCGGAAAGGGGATATTTTCATCGGGATGCTGTTCTTCATTTTGGCAGAAATTGGCTATCGCGCCGGGCAGGTTTTCTATAACTCGCTGCTTCCGGAGATCGCTTCTCCCGAAGAGATGGGGCGTGTCTCCGGGAAAGGATGGGCGATCGGATCGTTGGGCGGGATCCTGGCCCTGCTCATCATCCTGCCGCCCATCGTGCTTATCAAGGGAACGACGCTCCCCGTACGGCTTTCCCTGCCGTTCACGGCCCTGTTCTTCGCTGCGGCGGCCATTCCGACCTTTTTCTGGATCAAGGAACGCGCCCGCTCTCAGGAACTCCCTGTCGGTGAAAATTATCTGACCATCGGCTTCAAGCGTCTCGCCCGGACCCTCAAGGCGGTTCGCCGCTTTCGGGAGTTCATCAAGTTTATCGTCGCGTTCCTGATTTATAACGACGGCATTCTCATGGCCCTTGATTTTGCTGCCATTATCGGCGCGGTGTTGTATGGCATGGATCAGACGCAGTTGATCATCTTCATGATCATCGTTCAGGTGACCAGTGTGGCGGGAGCCTACGCCTTTGCCGTGCTCGGCGACCGGATTGGCTACAAGCGGTCGTTGGTGTCGGCCATCTTGTTGATGGCCGGTGCGGTAACGTGGATGCTCTTTAACCAAACCCTGAATGGCTTTTTCCTGATTGGAGCGCTGGCCGGATTTGCGCTGACCGGCGTCCAGTCTGTCAGCCGGACGATGGTCGGCATGTTTGCCCCTGCCGGGCAAAGCGCCGAATTTTTTGGTTTCTTTTCCGTGGCCGGGCGTACATCTTCGTTCATTGGCCCCACCATCTATGGCCTGCTGGCGGCCTCGGCGGCTTTCTGGTTCGAACGGCGGGGCATGACGACTTTGCTGGCTGAACAGACGGGGCAGCGCATAGCCATTGCGTCCATCCTGGTGTTCCTGTTTGTGGGGCTGGGGCTTCTGCTGTCCGTTGACGAACAGCGCGCAAAGCGGACCGCACAAGAGTACGCCGCGGAACTTGGTGCAAGTCGGGCGTAAACCAACCATGTCTGCTCACAGCGTGGATTTCAAATACCCCCGTCGGCGCGTGCTGCGCTCCATTTTGCATAAACTTTCCATTGCGGCTTTTGGCTTGCTGGCGGATTTGGAGATCGTCGGGCAGGGGAATATCCCGAAAGCGGAGCCGCTCCTGGTCGTGGGCAACCACTTCAGCTTTGCCGACCCGGTGGCTTTCGTGCGGCTTTTTTCCTGGCCGCTGGAGTTTGTCGGCGGGGCGGACATGCCCCATGCGCCGGGCGCTGTCAAGTTCATCCCTGCCCTGTGGGGCTATTATCCGCTCTATCGCGGGACAGGCTCGCGTGGCGCGTTGAAGGCGGCGGAAAAGGTGCTCGTACGCGGAGGGAAGTTGGGAATCTTCCCCGAGGGGGGCAGTTGGGCCGAGGTGTTGCGTCCGGCGCGCCCTGGCACGGCCTATCTGGCTGCACGGACGGGCGCGCGCTTGCTGCCCGTCGGCCTGGTTGGCTTGAACGATATCTTCCCGCTGCGCCTTGGCAAGCGGGCGAAGATCGCTTTTCGGATTGGGAAACCGTTCGGTCCCTTCAGCGTGACCGGGCGCGGACGTGAGCGCCGCCGTCAGTTGGATGAGATCGGCCACGAGATCATGCGCCGGGTTGCAGAGCTGCTGCCGCAGGAGAAGCGTGGCGTGTACTCTGACGACCCCGCCATCCGCGCGGCGGCGAAGGAGTTCGAAGCCTACCCTTGGGAGGACAGACGCGAAGGGGAAGTGGTCGGCGAAGTACATTAGCGGTGCAAAAATGAAACCCCGCTCCATTTGGAGCGGGGTTTTTGGTAGGGCGAGTGGGGATCGAACCCACAAGGTGTTGCCACCGGCGGATTTTCTTACCACTATAGCTTTCGCTACCTTATGAGAAGTTTGTAGTCTGGACTTTCTCTTGACCATAGGTGTCTGCCTTAGGTCTCAGCCGTCAAGTCTCTACACCTTTTTTTTGCCGCCTCTATAATTGTCTGTGAGTGCGTGACAATTAGGACACAAGAGTTCAATATTTTGCAGTGTGTTGTTGGTTCGATCTCCGTCTTTGTGATGGAGTTCGAGGGGGATTGGTTCTCCTTGCCATTCTGTTCCTCGGCATTTCTCACAACGGTGCTCTTTGATGTGTTCTACAAGAAGTCTCTTTTTCAATCTCCACGTATTTTCTAGTTTCTTGTGGACCAAGATGTCTTCTAGCGGGCGAGTGCCGTATGTGTGAGTTTTGCCTTTTAGAATAGCCTGACCGAGAAAATGAGACGTATCGATCCCTAATTCGTGGATGCGTTTTTTGATCGATTCGTAATTTCCTCCAGCCGGAGTTAACCCAATCTTTTGCAACACAGAGCGTATTGATTGACTATTCTGTACCGCGTTGATGAGTTGTTCGTCGGAATACTTTCTTTTTCTTGGCATTTACAAATTCCGTAGAACGCGACAAAAAGTCAACAGCAAAAAACTTGGCTCGGGATTGCCACCGCCATTACGCGCTGAGGGTTCCCCGAATTTGACTGAATCCACGCAGGAAGTTTCCTGTCCTGGCGCTCAAATTGTTAAAGTCCGCTGCGTCTGCCAATTCCGCCATCGCCCCATGCGATGCGGAGGTAATTCTACCTTAAGAAAGAATTTCGTCAAGACGTGACGCACCCGCCCGTTTCATTCTGCGCTTATCGCGCCAGTCTTTGATGGCGAAGGGGGAGTAGAGCAGCAACGTGCTGACGATGCCAATCGCCTCGATCCACAGGATGTACCAGGGCCAGGGCGGGAGCACGTCGAGCAGGCTGGCTGTCTCCGGTTTGTGGGCGATGTAGAGATAGTTGCTGCCGATGAGTTGGTTGATCCCGAAAACGGCGGCCATGTAAATGTTGCCCCAAACCAGCACGCGCAAAAGCGACCTCCACGTGGGGCGAAACTCTTCGACAACCGTCATGTAGATCGCTGATGTGACGATCAGCCCGTGCGAGATGAAGGTTTGGAAGAAACGATAGTGGGGATATCCGTAGATGCCCAGATCGGGCGTCAACAGCGCTTGCAGCGCGCCGGCGATGCCCAGTAGGTAGGCGAAGTCGTAGATGAATTGGCTCTTGGTGACCAGCATCAGCGCGCCCAGCCAGACAAGGGCGCTGCACAGGTGCAGGGGCAGCATGGTCTGGATATTCCACTGGCCGGTGGTGTAGTTCCAGATGTGCCAGCCGATTTCATTCAGGACGAGAATGGCCGCCATGACGAGGCGGATGCGGCGTCGGGCGGGCTCGCCTTTTTTGCGGTATCCCAACAGGTACAGATTCAGCAGCACGACTACAACCAAGGCAGCCAGGTGTGTGCCGCCGAAGATTTGGAAGGGCGCACCGCTGTAATTCTTGGCGAGAAACTGTTCGATCATCGCGCGACGCGTCCTAAATCCATTTCAAAATGCCGACGAAGAGGACCAGGCACAGGATGTCGAAGCCCCACAACGCGCCCACCGTCCACAATTTCTTTTTGAAATCCTCCATGTCGTAGACCCAGAAGGCAACGATGAAGAAGGTCAGGTAGCCGAACAGGAAGATCAGCCAGGGTGCGCCGCGATTCCACCAGGGATATTCCCAGGTGAGGGCGTTGGCCGCGTTGAGAAAGTATTCGACGAAGACGCTGAAGGCGGAGCCGGCGATGGCGACGAACCAGCGGTTGGGGATGCCGAGTATCTTGGCTTTTTTGTCAGGCAGCAGCATCTTCGTCCAGATGATGCCCGCCACGGCGAACATGAACATGATCTCGATATTCAGGCCGGCCAGGATCACGAAGGCGCTGCTGCCCGGCGTGCCCCAGACGGGCGCGTAGCCGGTAAAGTGCAGAACGAGGCCGTTCCAGATTTCGTTGAACCAGTCCATGCCCCAGAAGGCCAGCCCGGCCAACACCAGATTCCAGTTGCGTTTTTCGATTTCAACCGTGTAAACATAGAAGATGAAGGACAACAATGGAATGACGTACCACTGGAAGTGGCTGCCATCGCGCAGGATGTCCAGGATCTGTCGGGTAGATTCGGGCATGGGATTCTCCTTTTTGCGGGTTTATGAGGCGAGATATTTTTTGGTTTTTGTACGCTTTCCGTCGATGGATGTTTCAAGTTTACAGGAAAAGGAAGATGGAGTCAAAAGGGTTGTCGGCCGGGGCTGCAAACAGCGTGACCTGTTTCCCGGAGTCCGGCAACGCCAGTTGTCAGCTGCTTGCCGGTCTGCGAAAGCCGCTTTTACAAGATGCCACATGCGAAACTCCCTGCTGTTTGCAAGCAGGGAGTTTGTGGTTTGTCAGGCGCGCAAGTGGCAGGCCACTTGATGTTCCGGATCGCTGGCCAGTGGTTTCAGCACAGGCATTTCTTGCGAGCAGATTTCCTTTGCGATCGGGCAGCGTGGATGGAAGCGGCAGCCTGATGGCGGGTTGATGGGGTTTGGGATCTCACCGCGCGGCATGGCATATTGGCGACGCGCGTTCGGGTCTGGGACGGGGACGGCGGCCAACAAGGCTTCGGTGTAGGGATGTGTTGGGTTGCGGTAGACTTTTTTCAGGTCGCCGATTTCCACGATCTGTCCCAGATACATGATGGCGATCCGGTCGCAGATGTATTTGGCCGTCGCCAGGTCGTGCGTGATGAAAAGATAGGTCAGGCCAAATTCGCTTTGCAAGTCTTTCATCAGTTCCAGCAGCACGGCGCGTACAGAGACATCGGCCATGGCGATGGGTTCGTCAGCGATGATCAGCTCGGGGTGGGTGATCAGCGCACGCGCCAAAACGGCGCGCTGCCGTTGCCCGCCGGAGAGTTGGTGGGGGTACTTGTTGTAAATTTGTCCGGCGGGCGTCAGGCCGACGTGCTCCATCATGCCTTCTACGGCGGTGCGCCGGTCTGCGGGCGTGGCCGGGATGTGAAGTTGGTGGGGATGGGCAATCTGGTCGCCCACGCTCATGCGCGGGTTGAGCGAGGCGAAGGGGTCTTGGAAGACGACCTGCATCCGCCGTCGCAGTTTGCGCAGCGGTTCGCCTTTTATGTGGGTGATGTCTATCCCGTCAAAGAGAATCTGCCCGTCCGTGGGTTCGAGCAGGCGCAGCGCCAACCGTCCGGTCGTGGTTTTTCCGCTGCCGCTTTCTCCTGCCAGGCCAAGCACTTCGCCGCGCTGCAAGTTGAACGAAACGCCATCCACAGCACGCACATAGTCTTTGCTTCTCGACAGGACCTGGTCCAGGAATCCTTGTTGTACCGGGAACCATTTTTTCAGGTCTGTTATCCGCAGCAGGGCGTCGTCCTTTTTGTCGGTGGGTGGGAAGGTGTTTTTGGTCATCATGCGGCCTGTCCTGCTTTTTCCGGGTGTTCCTGGTAGAGCCAGCAACTGGCTAGCTGCCCGGGAGAGACTTCTTGGAATTTTGGCGCCTGTTGGGCGCAGATCTCCATCACTTGCGGACAACGCGGATGGAAGCGGCAACCCGTCGGCGCTGTGATCAGATTGGGCGGCGAGCCGGGCATCTTATACAACTCATCATCGTCCAGGCGGATGTTGGGGACGGCTTTTAGCAGCCCTTGTGCGTATGGGTGTTTGGCGTCGCTGAAAAGCTGCCTGATTTCCGCCACTTCGGCCATGCGTCCGGCGTACATCACGGCGACCCGGTCTGCCAACTCGGCCACCAGGCCGATGTTGTGCGTGATGAGCAGGATGGTCAGGTCGAATTCCTCACGCAGTTCCTTGAGCAGGTCGAGGAACTGCGCCTCCACGATCACGTCCAGCGAGGTGGTGGCCTCGTCGGCGATCACCAGGTCGGCCCGCAGGGCCAGTGCCAGGCTGATCATCACGCGTTGGCGCATGCCGCCTGAGAGTTGATGCGGATAGTCGTCCAGTCGATTACGGTTGATGCCCAGCCTGTCCACCAGTTCGGCGGCGCGAGCGCGGGCGGCCTTGTCGCTGGTTTTTGGCTCGTGTACCTGGATGGTCTCGGTGATGTGATCGACGACCCGCTGCACCGGATTGAGCGAGGTCATTGGGTCTTGGAAGATCATGCTGATGCGGCTGCCGCGCAGTTGGCGCATCTTTTCGTTGGACAGGGAAAGCAATTCGACATCGTTGAACCACAGCTCTCCGGAGACGATCCTGCCCGGGTCCTGGATCATGCGCATGAGCGCCTTGCCCAGCGTGGATTTGCCGCATCCGGATTCACCTACCAGTCCGAGCACCTCGCCCCGTTTGATGTCCAGTGAAACGTGGTCAACTGCGTTCAGGTCTCCCACGCGGGTGTGATACTCTACGACCAACTCGCGGACACTGTAGAGAATATCGTTCGTCGTCATGGCGTATCCTAATTCTTTACCAGGCGCGGGTTGAGTATTTCGCTCAAGCCTTCGCCTAACAAACTAAACCCGACCGCGACCAGCGTGATCATAATGCCGGGGAAAGTGATCATCCACCAGTGACCGGCCACCAGGAAGGAATGTCCCTTGCTCAGGTCGTAGCCCCAGTCGGGGATGTCGGGCGGAAGCCCGAGTCCGACGAAGCTCAAGCCGGCCTCCGTTAAAATGGCGTCTGCCACGTTGAGCGAAAAGACCACCACCACCGAGGGAATTACGTTGGGAAAGATGTACTTGCTCAGGATGGTGATGGGCTTGGCACCCAGACTCCGCGCGGCCTCGACGTACAGCTCTTCCTTGATGGACAGTACCTGTCCACGCACCACGCGGAAGAAGGTGGGCACATAGATCACCGAGACGGCAATCGCCACGTTGAACAACCCCGGGCCCAGCATGGTCACCATGGCGATGGCCAGCAGCAGGCCGGGGAAGGAATAGATGCTGTCCATGATCAGCGAGACAACGCGGTCCAGCGCTCCGCTGACAAAGCCGGAGATCAGGCCGAGCGCGATCCCGATCACGGACGAGAACAGCGCCGAAGACAATGCCACCTGGAGGACGGTGCGTGCGCCCCAGATCAGGCGGCTGACGATGTCGCGTCCCAGGTTGTCGGTGCCGAGCGCGAACCGGTGGCCCATTTTCTCGGCGACAATCTCGAAATCGGGGTGGGCTGCCAGCAGTTCTGGCACCAGGTCTTGATTGACGAAGATCAGGTCGACTTCTCCGCTGGTCAGCCCGGCCAGCAGTTCATCTTCGGTCTGATAGCGTTTGCCCTTTGCGCCGAGTTCTTTCGCCAGGTTGCCGCCGTTTCGGTTGCGCTGCACGCCGATGACCACGTCAGTTAGATCCGCGGTATCGGTAATGGGGCTTTGACCTGCGCGCGCCAGCAAAGCCTGTTGGCCTTTTCCCGGCGCTGTAAACGGTGCGCCCACAAAATCGTTGGGGTCATAAGGGGCGATCAGCGGAGCAAAGATGGTCATGGTGATCATGACTGCCAGGATTAGCCCGCCGAATACGGTGATATACCATTCGGTACCGTACCAGATGCGCCCGCGCCACAATCGCTGCAGGATGCCGATGTTTTCCAGGTCAGCGGGTAGTGCTTGAATAGGATTTTGGGTTGTGTCTGTCATGTCTAGTACCGGATGCGGGGATCAAGGAAACCGTACAGGATGTCTACGATCAGGCTGGCTCCAGCCACCATCAGGGCAAAGAACAGTATTGCGCCCTGGACGGTGGTGAAGTCGCGGTCGTAGATGCGGTCAATGACCAGGCGGCCCATGCCCGGCCACGAGAAGGTTGTTTCGGTCAGGATGGCGCCCGCCAGGAGCAACGCGAACTGCAATCCCAGCAGGGTGACGATGGGGATGAAGGCGTTGCGCAAGCCGTGTTTGTAGACGAGCACGCGTTCCTTTAATCCTCGTGCTCGTCCTGCCGTGATGAAATCCTGTTCGAGAACGTCGAGCATGTTGGCTCGCGTCAGGCGGGTGAAGATACCGGCCAACACCAATCCCAATGTTATGGCGGGCATGATGAGATGTGTGATGGCGTCTTTGAACAGAGGCCAATTGCCTGTCAGGATCGCATCGATCGTGTACATGCCCGTAATGGTTTGCTCTGGCGTCATGCCCGGCGAAAGACGGCCTGAGACAGGCAGCCAACCGAGCCCTGCGCCAAAGGACATTTGTAACATCAGGCCCAACCAGAAAATAGGAAGGGAATACAAGATAATGCTGAGTATCCGAATAATATAGTCCGATGCCTTCTTTCGATGTTGGGCGGCAAACGCACCGGAAAAAATACCGACAACCGTTGTTATGAACATGCCAGCTATTGCAAGTTCCATCGTGGCGGGGAAAAAGGTTTTGATTTCATCTATCACGGGAATAGAGCGGGTCATTGATTCCCCGAAGTCGAAGCGCACTACGCCGGAGATGAAATTTAGATACTGGATGTGCAGCGGCTGATCCAGCCCTAACGCGGCGCGAAAACTGGCAAGTTGTTCGTCGGACGCGCCTTCTCGCAAAATGGCCAGCGCGGGGTCGCCTGGCAGAACGCGCAAGACGACAAATACCAACGAGACGAGGATCAGCAACATGGGGATCGTGAGCAATATTCGGACGACAATATAGCGTCGCAAGGCTGAAGACATGAATACCTCTTGTAAATGGGCAGCAGTAGAACGAGGATTGGAAACTGGAAGTTCCGCCGCCGAGGCAATTGTTACAGACGGGAAAAGGGGCTTGAACGCAAGTTGGAGCGCCCAAGCCCCTTGTTGGGTCTTAGCCCAACGTTCTAGAGAGTGTCAACTACTTCTTCTCGATCAGGAAGTAGTGGAACAACCCGAGCGGATCAAGGACGACGTTGGAGATGCCATCGCGATAGGCAACGTACAGTCCGCCTTGAACCAGGGGTGTGAAGGGCACATCGGTCGCCCACAGATCCTGAACTTGCTCGAGCAGGGCGATACGGGTGGCTTCGTCACGCTCCGCGGCCTGGGCGTCCAGAAGGGCGTCCATGTCTGGGTTGTTGTAGAAAGAACCAGACCAGGCAGCTGGTGAGTGAGCGAAGACGTTGGTGTAGTTGTCCGGGTCGAGGTAGTCAGGATACCAACCAAGCAGCGAAACCGGCATTTCGCCGGCGCGGCCTGCGTCACGGTAGGCGGCCCACTCCAGGAACTGGAGATTGACCTGAACGACGCCGCTGGCTTCCCACTGCTGCTTGATGACCGCAGCAACGTCGGCTTCGGTGTCGCCGTAGTGAGTTGGGCTGTACCACAGATCCAGGACCAGCGGGTTGTTCTCGTCGAAACCGGCTTCGGCGAGCAGCGCCTTGCCGCCTTCAACGTCCTCGGTGCCCTCAAAGGTCGGTTTGTGGCCGAGGAATCCGGGGGGAACCATCGAGTAGAGCGGCACTTTGATGCCCTGCCAACCAAGGTCGGCTAACTCTTCACGATTGAGCAGCATGGAGAGTCCCAGGCGGACTTTGGGGTTGTCATATGGCGGGGTCGTGCTGTTCCACACGATGTAGCGGATCTCTGTGCCGCCGGATTTTTCAACCGTAATGCCTGCCTCGTCCTGCAGCGCGTCCATGTCGGCGGGGGCCAATTGCTTCCAGGCGACGTCAATTTCGCCGTTCTTCAGGGCCAGGGCCATGGTTGGGGAGTCAGCGAAGTAGCGGACGATCACTTTTTCGGTTTTCGGGGCATCACCGTAGTAGGTGGGGTTGGCCTCGAAGATGGCCTCTTCGCCTTCGGTGAAGTTGGTGATCGTGTAGGGGCCGATGCCGCAGGCGGTATTGGTGGTGTTGGCTTCGGTGTCCGTCCACTGGTTGGGGTTGACGATCTTCCAGGGGTTGGTGGCGATCAGTTGCGGCGCGAAAGCGAACGGCTCCGCGAAGGTTACTTCGACGGTCATGTCGTCGACCTTCTTGATGGCGTCCTTGCTTTCCACGTAGGCGGTCACCAGGAAGTTGGCGTTGTCGCCTTCGATATCCTGGATGGTGTAAACGCGCTGCAGCGACCAGACAACCACGTCGGCGTTGAGCGGGTCACCATTGGGGAAGACCACGCCCTCGCGCAGGTGGAAGGTATAGGTCTTGCCATCTTCGCTAACGTCATAGCTTTCGGCCAGCGCGGGAGTTACCTCGCCGGCGGTGCCGGGGACGTTATTGAGCAGGCCGTCGGCGCACTGGTGGAAAAGTTCCCAGTCGTGGAAACTGTAAACCCAGGCGACCTCGAAGCTCGACCAGCTATCGGTCGTGCCGATGACCAGGGGGGCGGCGGCTTCAGGGGCGGGAGCCTCTGTTTCAGCGGGAGCGGGGGCGGGGGCCTCCGTCTCGGCAGGGGCCGGGGCCGGTTCTGGCGTAGTGGATGGCCCACAAGCGGTCAATACCATGCTGGCAAGGACGAACGCCGCGAGCAGAATATACAGAGTTTTGTTTTTCATTATCTTCTTCTCCTCCTCAGTTGGAGAATCTTGTTGGAAGTACGCGTGACGCCAAGCAAGTTTGTTGTGCATATCGTTGGCATCAACTTTTGTGGATACTTGTGGTAAGTTGTGTTAGACACTTGTTTCTGCGACTCCTCCTTTCGAACATAAACTGTCGAATAATCCGTAGGGCGAATTATACGTGTCTTTCATATGCTTTGTCAACGTGTGTGGTTTTTTGGACGGGTTCAGTTTTGGCGGCCGTTAAGGAAACATGGCCTATCCTTTTGTTCAGGATAGGCCATGTTTGATTCCGTGTGGCGCATCGGGCAAATATCGCCCGACACGATGTGACCGCGATCCGGGCTACGGTAACGTCTTCAGGTATTCAAGCAGGTCGGCCAGGTCTTGGTCGCTCATCTGCCAGCGGGGCATATCGCGGTCGAGGAGAGCGCCGTCGGGATGCTGCCCATTGACTACGGCCTGGCGGAAGGTTTCCAGATCATATTCGCCGTCGTGGCCGCCCTCTTCCTCGTGTTCTTCTTCGCTGTTGAGAGCCGTGTAGCGGATATCGGGGGCGTCCATGACGTCCATGTGCATGACGTGTTCCCCGCCGCGCCCGTCCACGCCGTGGCAGGAAGCGCAGGTGAGCGATGCGCTGCTCATCATCATGCCGCCGTAGCCCGCCCCGCCGGAATAGGCGATCCGCTCACCGTTTTGGTTGGTGGCCGTGAAATAGATCTGCTCGCCGTTCGAAGCGAAGTTCCCGCTGCCCCACCAGCCGCGGCCGGGATTCATGGGGCTGTTGGGCGCGCCCCGCCAGAGGGGGATGCAGGCAGCCAGTAACAGGTTCCCGACCAAAAAGATCAGGATGACTTGAGATGTTCTTTTCACTTTTTCACTCCTGCGGGATCAAACCGAATTCGCTGACCCGGCCCGGGAACGCGCTCGCGGCGCGCCGCACGCGGAACAGTTTTTATCTTCCGGGGCGAGAATCTGGCCGCAATAGACGCAGGGCTGCGGCTTGAGCGCCGCTCCGCAGGTTGGACACCAGGTGAAACTGGCCTGTACCGGCGTGTGACAGGTTGGGCAGGTCATTTCCGCCGTTCGGGGTGGGCGCGGCATTGTCTCCTCCGGCGAGGAGGAGACCTGCTGCGCAGCATTTAAGAGTTGTCGAATAGGGCCGCCGCCGCACATGATAGGCTCCTTATTCCAGCGGGGTGCCGCAGTACGGGCAGGTCTTCCAGTCGGCGGCGACGGGCTTGCTGCAGTTCGAGCAGGTCCGCGCCGGAGCGGCGGGGGGCGCGCTGCCGCGGTTGCTGAGGGTGTTCCCCAGCCAAACGCCGCCGGCGATGACCAGGATGAGAATTCCGACCGGGATCAACCAGCCCAGGAACATCCAGCCGCCCATCATGCCGTAGCCGCCCATCATGCCACTGCCGCCCATCATACCGTAGCCGTCAGTCCAGCCGCTGCGGCCGTACATGAACAGGCTGGGCAGCAGGAACAGCACTATGGCGACCAGTACAATGATGATGATCCAAATGGTATTTCGTTTCATTAGATTCCTCCGAATTTGAATGAATTGCTTTTCGATTAGGATAGCAGGCTTGTGTAAAGAGAGTTTAAAGGTAGGATAAAGACTTATTGTTGTTTGCAGGCGACGACACGCTTGAAAATGCCGCCAGCCGCCAAATTTGCCGCTTCGGCCACCTCGAAACCAGCCGAGCGGACGTTCTCCACCGTGCGGCGGTTGATATTGGCGCCCATCATGCGCACGACCAGCGGGTTGAGGGTGTCCATCACGCGGCCGATGGATGGGTTGGGGGAGCGCATGTGTTCCAGCAAGTACAGGCATCCGCCCGGTTTCAGGACGCGGCGGATTTCGCGCAGGCCCAGGATCGGGTCCGGGATGGAGCAGAACACGAAGGTGGCAACCACGCTGTCGAAGGAGTCGTCCGGAAAGTCGAGCGCCTGCGCGTCGCCCAGCCGCAAGTCCACGTCCAGGGTGAGTTCGGCGGCGCGCTTGCGGGCGCGGGCCAACATGCCGGGGGTCAGGTCAATGGCGGTGATGTGCAGTCCCGGGGGGTAAAAAGGCATATTTTTGCCGGTGCCGACCCCGATTTCCAGGACGTTGGGGCCGTGCACCTGTGCCCAGAGTTGTTCCCGCCAGGACGTGTAGCGTTTTTCCGGCAGGATTTCCATCAGGTCGTAGAGACCCGAAATACGTTGGTAGCGAGCGCGGGTGCGCGCCGTGGCGCGCGGGTCAGGTCGGGTCATAATTGTTTCTCCGTAACTTCGATCAGTGTGCCGCCGGGCATCGAGACGGTGACGTCGCCGGGGTCATAGGGGACGACTGGCTGGGTCCAGCGGAAGATCCATTTGGCGTCATCCGGGCGGGCGTTGACGCAGCCGCGCGAGGTCGGCACGCCGTAGTTGTTGTGCCAATAGGTCGAGTGGATGGCGACGCCAAGAGGGTCGTCCAGCCGACTGCGGGCAGGTCCCAGCCGACGGCAGCCGAGCCGCCGCTCAGGGGCAGCGAGACAGCCTTGCGCCAGATGCGGTGCCGGCCGGGCGGCGTGCTCCAGGCGTCCACGCGGTTGCCCTGGTAGTCGAACAGCGCGCCGCTGGAAATGCGGCAGAAGTAGACCTCGGTGTTGCCCTCGTAGCAGGACAGGGTTTGATAGGTGATGTCCACCAGGATGCGCTTGTCTTCCACCTCGGGGCTGATGGGGCTGACGTCTTCGGCGGTCAGGGGGCGCATCGTTTCCGCCGGGACCCAGAAGGCGTCGCCGTAGCTGTAGCGTTCCTGGATCTGGTACCAGATTTGCCCCGCATCGTCCGCCCGGACTTGATTGATCCAGGCGATCTGACTGTAGAAGAAGCGCGGCGGCAGCGTGCTTTGGAGGCGGTTGACCAGCCAGGGCGCGCGGGCGGGCGGATTGGCGAGCGTCAGGTTGACGTAGGGGGTGGTGACCTCCGCCCACATGCCCGGGCCGAGGCTCGTTTCGGGGAGCGCGTTCAACGGGACGTTTTTCTCGTTGCGCACCGGCTGCAGGTACGGCGACCAGACGAACCCGTCGGGCGTTTCGACCCAGCGCTGGTTCGGACGATACGGCATGGGGCCGGTCGTCTCGCGCAGCCAGGCGACGACGGCGTCCTCGTAGAGGGTGCCGACTGTCTGGCTGGCCGCGTCGGGGCGGGATTTGACGTCCAGCTTGCCGACCACGACGCGTCCCAGGCGTTCGGATTGGGGGAAATCTTGCGAGGGGAGTGAACGCTCCCAGGGGCGCATAGCCAGCGCGCCGAAACCGAGCGCGCCCAGCTTGAGAAAGTCTCGACGATTAAGGGAAGGATTGTCCTTTGGGTGCATGAGGCTTTGTCTCCTGATAGGAGAGCATAGCCGAAAAACCGGCGCGTGTCATGCGCTATCTCGCGGGGACGGGCATAGGCCAAACCGCCTATGCCCGTTTGCGTGTTATCAGCGTACCCAGTTGGAGAGCACTGTGACGGTTTTGTCCGCCGCATCCGGGTCGTTGCTGGGGATGTGGACGCGAAAATCGTGCGGCCCCTCCATGCCCTCGTGCATCATGAACACGCTGGATTCAAGGGTGGTGCTTTGGCCTGGCTTGAGGACCATCGAACCGATGGTCAGGGCAGGCGGTCAGCAGCCCTCCCGAACTTCGATGTAGGGCGTCTCGCTGAAGCGCAGCGTTTTGTCGCCGACGTTGGTCAGGGTCAGGGTGAAAGTCAGGTTGGTGTTCAGCTTGACGTCGCCGTAGTCGATCAACTCCTGATCCACTTTCAGGCTGGGCTGGCCCTGAACGGTGACCAATGACGGGTCGGCGGCGGTGACGCCGCTGTTGGAATTCTGGGCGGCCAGGGCAAAGCCCGCGGCTGCCAACAGCACCCCGCCAAGCAGCAGGATCAGTGGCATGGGCAATGTTTTCTTTTTCCTGCGCCGGCTTGGTCTGCGTTTGCTCTTTCTTTTACTCATGGTGTTGTCTCCTTGAATTGAAATTGAAAAGTGAAAGTCCATAGATAATCGGTGAGCGCCCAGGTTTGTTCGTCGGTGAAGATCAGGCCCCAGGAGGGCATGCCCGTCCCCATGCCGCCGCGGATGATCTTGCCGTGCAGCAGGGCGGGACTGGCGCCCAGCATGTGGGCCGGGTCGCTGAAATCGGTCGGCGCGACAGTCTCGTGGCCGAGGCCGGGCGAAATTGGCGTTGCAGACGTCTCGCCTGCCAGCGCGGCCGCGAAGACGCCGTCCCCGGCGCCCGTCGTGCCGTGGCAGGTCGCGCAGTTCTGGGCGTAGAGCTGCGCGCCGGTTTGCAGCGCATCCGGCGTGGTGCTGCGTTCCCAGAGCCGGGCGACCAGATCCCAGAGATCCGCATCGCTCAATGGGCTGGCGGCGGGCGTTTCCCGCAGGGTTTGCCAGACCTCGTAGGGACTGTGGGCGCGGACGTACTCGCGGGAGAGCATCTCGGCGGGCAGGTTTGTGTCCAGGGCCGCGCCGCGCCGGGCGGAGGGCTGTCGGGTCACGTCAACCTGGACATCGTGCGGGGCGTCCAGGTCGATGCCCAGCATCAGGTACAGGGGCGGCGCGACGGGGCCGCTAGGGTCGTTCGCCAGCGAGGAATCGTCTCCCTCCACTTCGATCGTGCCGCGCATCCGCCAGTGGTTGGGTCCGCACCAGCGCGTGCAGTAGTACGTGTAGGTGCCCGGCTTGTCAAAGAGCAGCGTGATTTCGACGGGTTTGCCCGGCAGGATATCCACCGACGGCTGCTGGTCGCTTTGCCCGATGGCGAAGCCGTGCACCACGTCGTCGGAGATCAGCCGCAGCGTCAGCGGTTCGTCCGCCCGGGCCGTGAGCGTGTTGGGCAGCCAGCCGCCTTTTTCGGGCATGGCGGCGTGGACTTCGAGCGTTCGGTCGGCCCAGCGCGCGTACAGCGCTGCGGCGGAAAAACCGACGACCAGGGCCAGCACCAGCAGACGTGCCAGCCATTCCTTTTTCATCCGACCAGTAGCCATAGCAAACCTATCGTCACGAGAGTGTTGAAGCCTGTCACCGGCCAGACATGGCGGCGAGCGCCTTGTTCCGCTGCGATTTTCGCCGCCGTGCGCCCCGACCAAAACAGCCCGCCCAGCAGCACAACGACTTGCAGCATGGGGACGGCCAGGGAGAGATAAGGCGTCCAACCCGCCCCGGCCGTGCCGAAGAGATCCCAGCCCCATCCAAACGGGTCGGAGAGCACCGGCCAGAGATACGAAATGTTGGCGAAGACGAACGAGATGCTGAAGGCGATCCAGGCGGTCAGCCCAAGCGGTATCAGCGCCGCGGCGTAGCGCGCGAACAGCTTGCGCGGCGGCAGGCGGACGGGAGCGAGCGCCTGTGCGGCGCGCGTGGTCAGGTAGAACAGGCCGGGCAGCAACCCCCAGATGAGGACCAGCAAGCCCAGCGCGTAGCCCCACCAGGCTGGCGACCCTATCGAGTAGGCCGCGGTCTTCAGCGCGCCCCACGGGCCCAGCATGACTGCCGAGTACACCAGCGCGCTGCCCAGCATGATAAAGGCCTTGTAGGCTTCGTCCAGTTTCAGGCCGTGCGGCGGATCCAGGTCGGCGCCGGGGGCGCGCAGGTTGAGGGCGATGTTGTCGTACTCGCAGGTGCGCAGGCATTCCATGCACAGGCCGCAGTTTGTGTTCACCGCCAGCCCGCCGGGGAAAACGTCCCATGGGCAGCCGTAGCCTTCCGCATTACCGCGGTAGCAGGATTTCTCCTTGTGCGCGGCGCAGATCTTTGTGTCCACCACGCGCAGTTCGAGCGGGGCCAACTGCGAATACAGACCGATAAATCCGCCCACCGGGCAGATGTAACGGCAGAACGTCCGGCGCTCATAAACCAGACTGGCGCCGACGGCGACCAGCAGCATTCCCAACAGTATCCAGCCGGTGACGCTGGGGCGGGTCAGGATGACCGCGCTGAACAGCGCCAGCAGGGTGAAGGCGACGTTCTGCATCCAGATATTGCGGAAGGATTTTGGGAAACGCTTCAGACTCCGTCCGTGCCTGCTCCCGTCCTGGACGGGGCCGAGTGCGGCCCCGTTTTGCAGCCATTCGCCGGGCATCGGGATGGGGCAGATCGCGCACCAGCCGCGTCCCAGGAGGGGGACCGCCAACAGCATCAGCGCGGCCCACCAGGCGATCCAGACGACCACAATGGCAAAATTGTGGTTGCCCACCCGCGTCCCCAGCAGCCCGGCCAGGATGGCAATCGCGAATCCGCCCAAAGCCGCCGCCCGCAGGATCAGTTGCGGCCAGCGGCTTTCAAGCGTTTTGCGAAGCAGAGGGATGCGGAGCAGGTCGTATTTTGGCATGATGGCGTTTTATGCCTTGCGCAGTCGAGGCATCCCAAGCATGACCGCGGCGAACATTGCCAGGAGGGCCAGCCCGATGCTGCGCCACAACAGGGTGTTCGGCCCGACGTGCAGTTTGCCGATCATGAAGGGATGCAGGTCGCCGCAGGTCGCCGCGCAGCGAAAGCGGAAACTTCCGGCGCGGTCGGCCACAAAGGTCATTGTGGCAGTCTGTCCGGGGTCGGCGCTGATTTGCAGGTCGTAGCCGTCCAGGTACAGGCCGTGGACGACATCCAGCGAGGTCAATTCAATCGTCACGCGGTCGCCGGGATTGACTGTCAGCACGGCGGGTGCGAAGGCGAACTGGGTGGCATCTATTCGAAAAGTGCGCTCTGCCGGGGGTGTTTGGGGCAGGGGCAGCGGAGCGAAAGCGACCAACAGTGCGGCCGCCAGGAAAACGGCATTGCGAAGAAGGGCGGGAGAGCTTTTCATCATGCCCGATCACGGCATATTCGACGGCCCGAAGCGGCTGTAGGTCTGGTCCACGTAGGCGCGGATTTCGGGAACGGTCTTGCCTTGGTCGATCATGCGCATGGCGTCCTGGGTGATGTCCACGCAGATGGAGCATCCCAGCGCGTGCCCCTCGAAGACCAGGCTGCCGTCAGCGTTCTCATCGGCCACGTAGCATGAGTAGTTGGAGGTGTGGCCCATCCCGCCGCAGCCGCAGTAGCAGGGGATGTCTTTCAACACTTCCGGGTTGGCGACCGCGAATTGGTAAGCCTCCCGAACTGGCGCGGGGGCGTTCTGTACATCCAAAGGCATCCCGTCCAGGGGAGCCAGCGCGTAGGCTTGCGTGCCGCTGCATCCGGCCAACAAGACGCCGGACAACAGAACGGCGAGCAGGAACAGGGGAAAAGTCAGGGGTTTTTGCATGGTGCCAAGTCTCCGATTGTTCAATTCTGAACAAAGCATAGCCGAAAGGCCTGGGCTTGTCATGCGCCATCTCGCGGGGTGTCGAACAGGCCAAATTGCCTATGTTGTTCGTCACATGACATTTGTCCATAATTCCTCCCCCATAGGTAAAAATACTTATTCCCAGATGTGGCAATTGGTGGTAGTATTGTTTGCAATGATTACTATTTCCCAGCCCTGTTTCTGTACCTGTGCGCAGCTCCCCCTGCGTGGAGTTTGTGATTCCGGTTTGGGAAAATGTGCCAGGGTGTTTACAGGCAAACGTTGTTAGTCTTTCTGACTTCTGCCCTTCTTCCGTCCACCGGGATCCCGGTGGACGGTTTCGTTTAACCGAAATTCAGTCATCTCAAACCAAACCAAAACAATCATAGAGGAGTATCGTACAATGACTTCAAACTCACTTCCAGTATCCGCTTCCCTGCACGTTTATGACAATATCCTGCAAACGATCGGCAAAACGCCGTTGGTACGCCTGAATCGCGTCGGACGCGGTTTGCCCTGCCCCTTATATGCCAAGGTGGAGTTCTTCAATCCGGGAGGGTCGGTGAAAGACCGCATCGCGTTGACCATGATCGCCGAAGCCGAGAAGAGCGGACGGCTTAAACCCGGCGGCACCGTGGTGGAGTCCACGTCCGGCAACACCGGCGTCGGATTGGCCATTGTCTGCGCCATAAAAGGGTACAAATCCGTATTCGTGATGCCAGACAAGATGAGCCAGGAAAAAATCCAGCTCCTGCGGGCCTATGGCGCAAGGGTGGTCATCACGCCGACGGCTGTCGCCCCTGAAGACCCCCGCTCCTACTACAGCGTGGCAAACCGCATCGTGGCCGAAACGCCAAACGCCATCCTGGCCAACCAGTATCACAACCCTGAGAACCCCCGCAGCCATTATGCGACCACCGGCCCCGAAATCTGGGAGCAGACCCAGGGCAAAGTCACCGACCTGGTAGTGGGCATGGGCACTGGCGGGACCATCACCGGCGTGGGGCGCTATCTCAAGGAGCAGAACCCGGATGTGCGCATCGTGGGCGTGGATTCAACCGGATCCATCCTGCTGGAAACCTGGCAGCACGGCGGCGTCCCGGATGACGTGGAAGCCACCTCGTACAAGGTGGAAGGCATCGGCGAAGACTTTTTGCCTTCGACGCTGGATCTGTCGGTGATCGACGAGGTCATTCGAGTCACCGACAAGGAGTCCTTTTTGTGGACTCGGCGGCTGGTCAGGGAAGAATCCGTTTTTTGCGGCGGCTCTTCGGGCTCGGCCGTAGCTGCCGCCGTGCGCTACGCTCAAAACCTGCCGTCCGACCGGCTGGTCGTCGTCATCCTGCCCGATTCGGGTTCCCGCTACCTCTCCAAGATCTTCGACGACAAATGGATGCGTGAAAACGGATACCTGGAAGCTGCGTGGGGTGAAGTCAGCCTCGGCGACGTGCTGGCGGAGAAATCCTTCCAGGGATTGATCTCGGTCGCCCTGGACGATTGCATGACGGACGTGATCGCCCTGCTGAAGGAACACGATATCTCCCAGGTTCCTGTGTTGCGCGCCGATGGCGCGCTGGCCGGGCTGGTCACGGAGGTGGACCTGCTCAAGCACATCGTCGAAGCCGGGCATACCCATTCGTCCGACGAGACCGTCGCGTCCATCGTCCAACCCGCTCCGCCCACCTTTCCGGTCTATACGCCCCTGGAAGACGTGCTGCCGACCTTCGTCGAGGAGCCGGTGGCTTTGGTGACCGAAGGAGAGCGCCCCATCGGTATTTTGACCAAGATAGACGTGCTCGATTTTATTGCCCGGGAAATTTAACCTGTGCGCGGAGCGCAGACGTGATGAGCGCCCGCCTACACGCCGGATAACGCGTGCTCCAAATCCGAGAGCAGGTCATCTGCGTGTTCCAGGCCGACGGAGAGCCGCACCAGACCCGGATCCACGGCCAGGGGAGAATCGGCGGTGGAGGCATGGGTCATGACGGCGGGTACTTCGATCAACGATTCGACCCCGCCCAACGATTCGGCAAGCGTGAAAAGTGACGTGTTCTCGGCGACGTGCCGGGCTGCCTCCGCGCCGTTTTTGAGCACGAAGGAGACCATGCCGCCGCCGTTGCGCATTTGCCGGCGCGCTGTCGCTGCCTGGGGATGCGAGGGGTGGAACGGGTACAGGGTGACTGCCACTTTGGGATGACGGGACAGGAAGTCCGCGATGGCGGCCGCGTTCTCGGCATGACGATCCATGCGCACCGGCAGCGTCTGGACGCCCCGCAGGACCAGGAAGCAGTCCAGCGGCCCCGGCACGGCTCCGGCCGCGTTTTGCAGGAACGCCAGGCGGGTGTGGATGTCGGCGTCGCGGGAAATGACCGCGCCCCCCACCACGTCGGAATGGCCGCCCAGATATTTTGTGGTGGAGTGGACGACAATGTCCGCCCCCAGTTCGAGCGGACGCTGCAGGTAGGGCGTGGCAAAGGTGTTATCCACCACCAGGAGCGTATCCGAACTGCGTCCGTGGACGATCCTGGCTACGGCGCTGATGTCGCTGACGTTGAGCAGAGGGTTGGTGGGCGTCTCCAGCCAGACCATGCGCGTGTTGGGGCGCAGCCCGGATTCCACCTGGGCCGGGTCGCTGGTGTCCACATACGTGAACTCCAGCCCGTAGCGACGGAACTCGCTGTCGAACAGCCGGAATGTGCCGCCATAAACGTCGTTGCCCGCCAGCACGTGGTCGCCCGGCGACAGCAGGCGCAAGACGACGTCGATCGCGGCCATCCCGGAGGCGAAAGCCAGTCCGTGTTCGCTGCCTTCCAGCGCCGCCAGACAGGCTTCCAGCGCGGCGCGGGTGGGGTTGCCGGTGCGCGAGTACTCGTAGCCGCGATGCTGTCCGACGCGGTCCTGCTTGTAGGTGGAGGTCTGGTAGATGGGGGGCATGACGGCCCCGGTCGCGGGGTCGGCGGATCGTCCGGCGTGAATGACTTGGGTTTCAATTTGCATGACACTCTCCTGAAAAGTGCCCATTTGTGGGCAGATTAACGTTCGCTCACCGGGCGGATTGGTCGCGTTGAAGCAGGCGTATTGTACCCAAAATTGAAAAGGCCGTCATGCACCCCCAGAAAAGGGCATAGAGTCCGCGCGCCCAGCGCGGGCGCGGCGCGGTCACGGCGCGGCGGTCGGTGGCGACGACGTAAGTTTCGGCGGCTGCCTCCCACAGGGTCTGGTGCGTGAGCAGGATCAGCCAGAAGCGGAGCCGGCCGGTCAGGCGCGGTCGGCCGCGACGCGGCCAGAGCAGGAGCAGCAGGTGCAGGAGCGGCACCGGCAGGGTCTGCAAATGGCCGAACTCGTGGCGGGCGGTCAGCGCCAGGCGGGTGTCCACGTCCAGCCCCTGACGGGCGAACCAGTTGACCACCCCCGGATGGGGCAGGCTCAGGGAGGGGAGCGCCACGCGGTGGAGGTTGGCCTCGGTGACGGTGATCTCGGCCTCCAGGCCGTACCAGGTGCGGACGTGCTCGTCACGCTGCTGCATAGGCGGCCTCGCCGTCAGGGACGCGGCTCAGGCGTCCGTCCTCCAGCCACAGCACGCGGTCGGCGATCTCCTTCAGGCGGTGGTCGTGGGTGACGATGACGATGGCGCGCCCCTGATCGCGCCCCAGGCCGCAGCAGAGCAGCTCCATCACCTCGCGCCCGGTCTTGCTGTCCAGGTTGCCGGTGGGTTCGTCGGCCAGGATGAGGGGCGGGTCGTTGGCGAGGGCGCGGGCGATGGCGACGCGCTGCTTCTCGCCGCCGGAGAGGTCGGCGGGGCGGTGGTTCAGGCGGTGTCCCAGCCCCAGCATGTCGAGCAGTTCCCCGGCGCGCTGGCGGGCGGGAGCGCCGCGCTTCCCGGCCAGGTTCATCACCAGTTCCACGTTCTCGCGGGCGGTCAGCGCGCCCAGCAGGTTGTAGGCCTGGAAGACGAATCCCAGTTTGCGCAGGCGCAGCGCGGCCAGTTGACGCTGGCTCAGGCCGTTGACCTCCCGCCCGACGACCGAGATGTGTCCCGCGCTGGGGCCCAGCAGCAGTCCGGCCATGCTGAGCAGGGTGGTCTTGCCGCTGCCTGATGGCCCCATGATGAGCACGATCTCGCCGGGGCGCACCCGCAGGTCCGCGCCGCGTACGGCGGTGACGGCGGTGTGTCCGCTGCCGTAAGTTTTGGTCACGCTTTGCAATTCGAGGACGTTGTCCATAGGATTCTCCATTTTCATGCCTTGAAAACCGAGACCGGATCCAGGCGGGCGATGCGTCCCAGCGGGAGCAGGGCGGCCAGGCCGGTCACGACCAGCAGCACGGGGATCTGTTGCAGCAGGGTCTCCGGTTCGATCAGCACCAGCATTTCGGGGTACAGGCGGCTCACCAGCGCGGCGACCGCGTAGGACAACCCGACGCCGGCCGCGAAGCCCAGCGCGGTGCTGATGAAGGCCTGTACGAAGACGACCTGCATCAGGTGGAAGGTGTTCGCGCCGATGGCTTTCAGCACACCGTACTCGCGGGCGCGCTCCAGGGTGGCGGTGTAGATCGTCAGCCCGATGACCAGCAGCCCGACGATGTAGGCCACGATATTCATGGCCTGCAGGATGTCGGCCCCCATCTGACGGATCATCTCCTGGTCGCTGGCGGCGAAGGCTTCCTGGGTCATCAGGTTGGCTTCAGGGACGGCCTCCCGCAGGCGGTCGGCGAGGGCCCCCAGGTCCACGCCCGGTTCGGGCTGGACGAGGATGTAACTGGCGGCCTCCGGCGGGACGCCCATCAGGGCGGCCAGCACCTGCTTGTTGACGAAGGAGATGCTGGTGGCGATGCCGAACGTCCCCTCGCTCAGCCCGGCCAGGGTCAGGTCATACCCCAATATCTCGACGGTATCGCCCAGGCCGATGCCGTAACGGGCGGCCAGCTCCTTGTCGATGATGGCCTCGTCCGGTTCCAGGTTGGCGGTGCCCTCGGCCAGTTTCCAGGGACCGCCGAAGGGGGCGCCGTTCTCCACCGCAAAGATGTAGCTGTAGATCAGGCTGCCGCCCACGTCCACGCCGGCGTTGGCGTACAGCAACCCGACGGCCTCCCGGACGCCTTCGACGGCGCGCGCCCGCACGACCGCATCCGGCGGCAGGATGGAGGAGGACATGTGCATGTTGGCGACGCCCTCCTGCATCAGCCACAGCGGGGCGGGCTGGTTCTTGATGTAGGCGACGGCGTGCTCCTCCGAACCGGCGAACACGCCCGCCATGATCAGGATGAGCAGCACGGCCAGCGCCACGCCGCCCACGCTGATGGCGAGGCGGGTGCGCTCATGGGTGAGATTGTGCCAGGCGAGTTTGAACATGAGTTCTCCAGCTTGAAGTGACCGGCACTTTCAAAGTGCCGGTCACTTCAAATTAAATTACGTTTTAAACACCAGCAGCGGGTCGATCTGGTCCAGCCGCCGGATGGGCAGCAGGGCGGCGACCAGGCTCATCAGCAGGGTCAGCCCGCCGGCTTGCAGGATGGTCTCCGGGCGGATGAGGATGCTGAACTGCGGCCAGCGGGCCATGATGAGCGCCGCCGTCAGCAGCGAGAGGCCTGTCCCCAGAAGGTACCCCAGCCCGGCGCGGATGAGCGTCTCCGCTGCGACCAGACGCATCAGGCGGGCGCGGCTGGCGCCAATGGCCTTGAGCACGCCGTACTCGCGCATCTGGTCGGCCACGGCGGTGTAGGCGGTCAGGCTCATCACTGCGATGCCGATGATCACGCCGATGAAGAGCATCACGTTGATGGGCGTGTCCATGATGTTGGCGAGCACGCGGCGGTCGGCGCTGGCGATCTCGTCCGGCGTCATGGCGTCCACGCCGGGGACGGCGGCTTCGACCGCCTTGGCGGCCTCCTGCGGGTCCACGCCCTCCGGCAGGCGCAGCAGGTGATAACTGACGATGCCGGAGAGTCCCAGGGCGGCCTCGGCGTCGTCCAGCGAGAGGAAGATATAGGGGCTCATCCAGGAGGAGGTGCCGCGCGTCAGCCCGACGACGGTGAAATCCCGTCCCAGCACGTCGACGCGGTCGCCCAGGGCGATGTCGCTGCGCTGGGCCAGGTAGGTATCGAGCAGGATTTCGCCCGCCCTCTCGACGCCGCGACCGGCGCCGATCTCCCAGGGGCTGCCGAAGGTGGTCTGCGGGTCGTAGCCGACCAGCAGGACGGGGGTCTTGGTCTCGCCGCGGGTGAAGATGATGTCCGAGATGATGATGTGACCGGCCTGTTCCGCGCCGCCAGCCGCCGCGGCCGCGTCGTGGATGTCCAGCGCCAGCGCCGAGTTCGAGGAGAACATGCCCTGCACGCCGCTTTGGGCGACGATCAGGTCCGCGCCGATGTTGTCCACGTAGGCGGTCAGGGTGGCGTAGAGGCCCTCCTTGAAGCCCATCAGGAGCAGGATGAGCGCCAGCGAGGCGGCCACCCCGGCCACGCTCAGGGCCAGTTTGCCTTTTTCGTGAAAGATGTTGCGGCGGGCGAGAGGGACGGTCATGGCATACTCCTTTGCACATTCCTATCATACACAATTTTGGGCTGCAAGACATCCCTCACTTTGCGCGTCCTTGGGCAGGCAAAATGGCTTACAGGGGGGCGTCGAATAATGAAACCGCCGGACACTGAACACAGGCGTCCGGCGGTTTGGCGCGCAGCAACTTTTACGCGTTAGCGCACCGTGATCGGCAGGTACATGCCGGATTCATAGTGCCCGGGCAGGTAGCAGGCGAATTCCAACTTGCCGGAATCGGCCGGTTCGGTGAAGGTGTAATCAAGCGTAGCCGTCGCTCCGGCAGGCAACTCGTCTTCTTCGACAACGGCCAGCGCCAGTTCGTCTATCGCTTCCATGTCAGCGTCTGAGGCAGACTTGTCCAATTTTGGAATGATCATCAGCTCGTGCGGTATCGCGCCCTTGTTGGTGATCACGAAACGGTAGGGTACGCCCACTTCGAAGGTCGTGATCGATGATTCGAAGGCGAATTCGGTCAACGTGACCTGGACTTCCACAACATCAGGCGTGTTCGCGCCGGCGCTTCCACAGGCGGTCAGCGCCAACGCGGAAACGACAAAGACTGCTGCAATCAGCAGGTATTTGGGTGAAATGGTTTTGGACATAAGATATTTTCTCCTTAATTGTTTTGGCCTCCAGTCAGGGGCTGTTTAAAAGATAACCGCATCTGCTGGAGGAGACACCGGTTATTTGGCCTGTTTTGTTGTAGGCGGTTTTGCTTATGCCATTGCCCTGTTATAGGCAAAATGGCTTACCCGGCGATGCGTCAAATAGCGCTTGGGGATTGCGGGCGGACTCCTTATACTCGTGACAAGAGGCACACCCTTCATGACCCCATCCGTTCCCCTGTTCAACGTCTCCGACGACTGCGAAGCCGTCATCGCGCGCTTGACGCGGCACTTGGCCGACTCCGGTTTCCAGGTGGTGCGCTCGTTCGACTTTCAACGTGCGCGGGCAGTACACCCAGGCTGCACCTGCCCCCATCACGGGATGGCGGAATGCGACTGCCAGATGATCGTGCTGCTCATCTATCTCACCGCCGACCGGCCGGTCTCGCTGGTCGCGCATGGGCATGACGGGGCCACGTACTTGAGTTGGGGAGAGGAATGTCCACAAGCCGAAGAGCTGACGCAGACCATCCAGGACGCGTTCTCTCCGACTTTAAGGAGCTAGCAATGACGGCGAAATCCGGCTCACGTCTCAGCAGGAGGGAATTTGTCAAATTCGTCACGCTGCTCCTGGGTTCGATCATGGGGGCCGTCGTCGGTCTGCCCATCATCGGCTACCTGATTGGGCCTGCTGTGAAAACCCAGAAATTGGATGATTGGATCCCGTTGGGCAAGTTGACGGACTATCCCGTCGGCGCGCCCGCGCTCTTCACCTTTACGCGGGCGAGGGTCAACGGTTGGGAGAAGACCTCCAATTCCTACGGTGTTTATGTGTGGCGCAAATCCGAGACGGACCTGGTCGTGTTCTCCAATGTCTGCACGCATCTCAGTTGCCGGGTGGCTTGGCACACGGACGCCCAGGAGTACATCTGTCCCTGCCATGACGGGCGCTATGACATCGAGGGCAACGTCACCAAGGGGCCTCCGCCGCGTCCCCTGGATCGTTACGAGTACAAGGTCGAAGACGGCATCATCATCATGCGCTTGTTGGCCTGAACACCAGGCCTTGGTCGAGGGGGAAGCACAGATCACATTTTCCCGTCAGGGTCCATCGTTTTTCCATCCCAGGTGCGGGTCAGGTCCCAGTACCTGTCCAGCACCCACGGGCGCAGGCGGTCGTGTCTCACGACGAGCGCTATCGCGTTGATCCAGGACACGGGCAGGCGGGGCAGAAGGGACTGGAGCGCGGTGAAGAGACGGAAGAGGACGCGGCGCTCCCGGACGAACGCCTCGTACTCGTTCAGCCCGGCGTCCAGCGTCAACTCGCCGGTCAGCACCCGCCGGACGATGCGGCCGCAGGCCTCGCCGAAGAACAGCGCCGGGCGGATGCCCTCGCCGGTCAACGCGAGGCACATTCCCGCCGCGTCGCCGACCACGAAAACGTCCCCGGCGGTTGGCGCACGCAGCGCCTTCGGAAAATAGGTGCCGTGCAAACCGTCGGGCGAGACCGCGTGGCGCGCGGCAAAGCGCGTCAGCGTATCGCTCAAATGCGTCGCGCCGTCGTAAGCCCCCACGCCGATGCTGACGGTCTCGCCGCGTGGGAAGACCCATCCCAGGCCGTCCTGCAGGAGTGTTGGAGCGTACCAGAAATGCAGCATGGTGGAGGCCGGCGCGTCCTCCGGCGGGGAGACGATGGTCTCGATGCCAAAATTCATGTCATCCGGCGCGAAATCGGGGAGGAGCGATGTCGCCAATACCGCCCGCCAGCCGGAAGCGTCCACCAGGCAGCGGGCGCTGAAATCCCCGCGATTGGTGTGCACCGTCTTCCCGTCCGCGCCTTGCACCGCGGCCTGAAGGAAATCAGCCCCGCTGCGCTGGAACAGGATTTCGCACAGGCGGCGGTAATCGAAAGTGCACCAGGGATAGGGCGAGGGGAACTCGATGGCGCGCCGGGCGGTGTGCAGCACCAGCCCGTCGTGGACTTGCAGGACGGCCTCGGCCAGGTCCCAATAGCGCAGTACCTGCCAGATCGTCCCGCAGGCCGAAGTCTGGCCCGCGCCGATGGGCTTGCGGTCGATCAGCAGGACGCGGCGGCCGCGCAGTTGATTGGCAATCGCCAGACCGGCGAAACTCGCGCCCACAATGATCGCGTCGTACATCGTAGTTTTCCTGGAGTGAGATGAGGCCCGGCGGCGGACGGCGGGCCGAGTGGGTTGTGTTTACGTGCGAAGATCAGCTCTTGACCAGGGCAGGCCGCTTCGTCCGTCGGCCAGTTTCGCCAGCAGGGTCTGGTTGACGTTGATCTGCCCCGTGTCGAAACCGCGCGCCGAGGCCGCCATGTACAGCCGCCAGGTGCGGTACGTCGCTTCGCTGGCAACGCGCACCGCCTCGTCGTGATGGGCTTCCAGGCGAGCGACCCAATGTCGCAGCGTGAGCGCGTAGTGCTCGCGCAGGTTTTCCACGTCCCGCACTTCGAAACCGGCCCACTCCGCAGCCAGGTTGACCGCGCTGACCGGCACCAATTCGCCATCCGGGAAAATGTAGCGCTGGATGAACGTCCCCGCGCCCAGAATGTACCGTTCGACAAAGGCGGCCCACCCCCGGGGCGCTTTTTGGGGCCGCCGCGAGATGCCGTGATTGAGGAACAGCCCGCCCGGTTTGAGCAGGCGGTAGACCTGGCCGAAGTATTCGGGCAGGTGGTTCTCTCCGACGTGCTCGAACATGCCCACGCTGACCACTTTGTCGAAAGACGCGTCGCGCAGGTCGCGGTAATCCCGCAGTTCGACTTGCGCCTGGTCTTGCAGGCCGGAGGCGGCGATGCGTTCGGCGGCATACGCGACCTGTTGTTCGCTCAACGTCACGCCCAGCGCGGTCACGCCGTAATGCCGGGCCGCGTACATGACCAGCCCGCCCCAGCCGCAGCCGATGTCCAGCAGGCGTTCGCCGGGCTGCAAGCGCAGTTTTTTGCAGATCAGCTCGTATTTCTGCTCCTGGGCGCTGTCCAGGCTCTCCGTACCGGTGGGGAAGTAGGCGCACGAGTAGGTCATGTTGCGGTCGAGCCAGAGGGCGTAGAAATCGTTGCCCACGTCGTAATGGTAGTGGATGGCAGCGCGATCGCGCTGACGGGAGTGGCGTGACCCGGCCAGCCGCGCCGGCCCGCGGCCGTGGTAACGCGGCCCTGTGCCTTTCGGCAGCACGATCAGGCGACGCGCCAGCGCGAACAGGTCGGAGGCGGAAAACGCGTTCTGCCTGAGGGCGTCCATCTGGGTTACCGCGCTGTGGACGCTTCCCTCGATGTCGAAGTCGCCGCAAATGAAGGCCTCGCCCAACGCCAGTTCGAGCGGCGGACGGAACATGCGCCGCAGCGTGCCGGGGTGCTGGAACACCAGGGTGAACGGCGCCGGACCGTTTCCTGCCGGCAGGGTTGCGCCGTTCCAGAAACGCACGGCGAAATTCCACTGGTCGGGAGGTCCGAAGAGTTGGCTCAGTATCTCGCGCGTCAACGTGGCGGCTCGATCTGACATGGGGTGAGCAGGGGTGGTGGACATAACGTCTCCTTGCCGAACGAATTGGCGGGTTTCCCTTCCCGCCCGTGATGCAAATGGGCGGGAAGGGAATGGGAGGGGGAGAAAGCTACTTCCCGGCCTGGCGCTGCACGAAGTAGTTGTAGGGCAGCACCAGCAGGGCCGCGCCGTACACGCTGTAGCCGACCAGCCAGAGCAGGCCGACCAGGAAGCCGCCCGTCGTCAGCGGCCAGGTGAAGCCCGGCAGCAATGGCAGCCAGGCCTGGTACATCGTCCAGCCGAAGAGCAGGTCGCCGGCGATGCACAGCACATAACTGCTTATCAGGGCGATCAAAAGCGTGTAGACTGTGGCTCGGAAATTGAGGGTCGTGTTCATGGAAAAACTCCTTTCGCGATATGTGGTTGGAATTTCGGTGGGGGGATGCCCGGCAACGCCGCCGGGTTTATTCGAGAGGAAAGCGTTCACCCTGCTCCGGGACGACCGCCTCCCAGCCCAATTTGCGGCGGATATGTCCTTGCAGGGCAGCGCTGGATGAAGGCTCCCCGTGCACGATGAAAGTCTGGCGCGGCGGCTGGTTGAAGCCGGAGAGCCAGCGCAGGATCTCATCGCGGTCGGCATGACCGGAGAGCGCGTGCGCCTGAACGATGCGGGCGCGTACCGGGACGCTCTCGCCGTGGATGCGCACCCGTTCCGCGCCTTCCAACAGCCGGCGGCCGCGCGTCCCTTCCGCCTGGTAGCCGACGAAGAGCACCACGTTGCGTTGGTCGGGCAGACGCCATTTCAGGTGGTGCAGAATGCGTCCGCCGGTGCACATCCCGCTGGCGGAAAGGATCATGGCCGGGCCGGGCATGACATTGAGCTCCTTGGATGCCGCCACGTCGCGCACGAAATGCGTCTCCCGGCAGCGCAGGGGACAGGTTTGCTCGTCCATCAGCAGGTTGATGTCCAGGTTGTGGTCGTCCCCGAAGCGGCAGTAGATGTGACTGGCCTCCACGGCCATCGGGCTGTCGATGAAGACCGGCAGATCCGCCGGGACGCGCCCCTGGTCCTGCAACTGGCGGACGTGGTACAGCAGTTGCTGCGTGCGCCCCACCGTAAAAGCGGGGACGAGCAACACGCCGCCCTGCCGGATGACTTCCTTTAATACCCCCGCCAGCACGTCCTGGATCGGTTCGTCGGCGTGCAGCCGGTTCCCGTAGGTGGATTCGACCAGCAGCACATCGGCCTGCTCGACGCGGGCCGGCGGCTGCATCACCTCGCCGTCGTAGCGGCCCAGGTCGCCGGAGAAGACCAGCTTTTGACCGCCCGCTTCGACCTCCAGGATGGCCGAACCGAGGATGTGGCCCGCCGGACGCCAGGTGACGGTGACGTCGTCCAGCGCCAGGGGCTGGCCGAAGGACAGGGGGTTCAGCAGGCCCAGCGCCTGTTCCGCGTCGGCCACGGTGTAGAGCGGCAGCGCGGGTTTGTGGCGGCTGTAGCCCTTCTTGTTGGCGTAGGCCGCGTCCTGTTCCTGCAGGTATCCCGCATCGGGCAGCATGATCTCCAGCAGGGCGCAGGTGGCCTCGGTGGCGTACACCGGCCCTCGATAGCCCTGGCGCACCAGGCGCGGCAGATAGCCGGTGTGATCGATGTGGGCATGGGTGAGCAGGATGGCGTCGATATCTTCCGGCGGGACGGGAAAAGGTTCCCAGTTTTTGGCCTTGATTTTCCGGCCTCCCTGGAATAAACCGCAATCCACCAGGTACCGCTTGCCGTTCACCCGCAGCAGGAAGCGGGAGCCGGTCACGGTTCCGGTCGCGCCCAGAAAATCCAGCGTGGGTACATCTTCGTTGTGCTGTTGCATGGAAACCTCGTTTCGCGGGTATGGCTCAGCTGCCTGACTTTCGCTGCAGAGCCGGGTCGGTGATCCCCTTCTTTATCGATATCAGTTGTGGCGGCGGGGCGGAGGGGACAATCAGAACGGTCGGAACGGAATGACTTTTTCGTCGACGCCCGGTCGCCGCATTGGCGGAGTGACCGGGCTGCGCCGTGTTGCTTTCTCTTGTTTACCATCATACTCTTCTGAATCCTGAATGTCATCGGCCACTAAGCGCGTTCCCAGGTAGGCAAAATTGCTTACCTGTCAATGCGGCAAATGGCGCTGGCGTTTCAGGGGTGCGCTGCATATACTGGGGCTACGAAAAGTGCCACAAAAAAGTGCCACAAACGAGAAACGCGATGAACCAGACCAACCATTTGTCAATTCTGAGAGCGGATTGCGAGACCGCCATTCAGCAAATTACCCAACGCCTGGAGCGTTCAGGGATACGCGTGGTGCGTTCCTTTGATTTGCGGTCTGCCTGCGCCTCGTTCCCCGATCTCGCCTGCCCGCACCACGGCACAGTTCCCTGCGATTGTCAACTGGTCGTCTTGCTGGCGTATCAGGGCGAGGACTCCCCGGCTTCCATTATCGTTCACTCGCACAACGGACAAACGGAGGCGGCCCTGGCGCATTCCCCCGGCCACCCTCCCGGCCGCGACCTGGAGGCGACCATCCGGTCGGCTCTGTCGCCCCTGTCTGTGGATGAATGGACCCATGTCCCTTGAGCGCAGCAACCCCGTCGTTCGCCGCCTGCAATCCGCCAAAGGCCACCTGCAATCCGTGGTCGCGATGGTGGAGGCTGGCGAACCGTGTGGAAAAGTGCTCCATCAACTGAACGCAGTCCAGGCGGCGCTGCACGCTGCCGCCCGGCTGATGATCGACGAGCAGCTTCAAGAGAGCCGGAAGGTCATCCAATACAGCGATTGCTCTCAAGAGCGTGGACAGGCCCTGCAACGCCTGATTTTGTTGTACCAGATACTTACCCGGGTTTCCTACCCTCTGAACTCGGAACAGAAACACAGGTGATTTTCGAGCAAGGGGCTCTGTTCCAGAAGCCCCGAAAGGATATTCCCATGACGAAGACATCACAAGAACTCACCCTTCCTATCACCGGCATGACCTGCGCCTCGTGCGTGGCCCATGTCGAAAAAGCGCTCAACGAAGTGCCCGAAGTGACAGATGCGGCGGTCAATCTGGCGACCGAGCGCGCCACTGTGCATTTCTCCGACGGCAAGGTGGATACGAACACCTTGATCAAGGCCGTGCGTGATTCGGGCTATGATGTGTTCATCGAAACCATCAGCCTGCCGATCGGCGGTATGACCTGCGCCTCGTGCGCCTCTCAGGTCGAAAAGGGGCTGTCTGGCGTGCCAGGGGTGGTCAGCGCGGCAGTCAACCTGGCGACCGAGCGCGCCACCGTTACCTACGTCCCTGGCGTGGCTGCGCTGGCCGATTTCAAGCGAGCGGTCGCGGAGACCGGCTACCAGGTGCTGGAGATGGAAAGCGACGCCGGAGAAGACGAAGCAGACCAGGAGGAGCGCAAGATGGCCGACGCCCGCTTCCGGATGATCGTTGCCTGGGGTTTCACCGCTCCCATCATCCTGTGGATGTTCGCCGAGATGTTCTTCGGCATCGTCTGGCCGAATGCGACCATCTACAACCTGGCGATGATCGTCCTGGCGCTGCCGGTGCTGTTCTGGGTGGGCCGCCCCACCTATCGCGGCGCGTGGGCAGCCGTCAGTCACAAGCATGCCAACATGGACACGCTGATCGCCCTGGGGACGGGCGTCTCCCTGCTGACCGGCCCGGCCTGGTTCTTCTTCCCGGTCGCCAACTACGCGGGGGTGGCGGCCATGATCATGGCCTTCCACCTGACCGGGCGTTACGTGGAAGAGAGCGCCAAAGGCCGCGCCTCGCAGGCCATCCGCAAACTGCTCGAACTGGGCGCCAAGACCGCCCGCATCGAGCGCGATGGCGTGGAAGTCGAAGTGCCCATCGAAGATGTGCAAGTCGGCGACCTGATGGTGGTACGCCCCGGCGAGAAGATCCCCACCGACGGCCTCGTCCGCTTTGGCGAGAGTGCGGTGGACGAATCCATGGCCACCGGCGAATCCATGCCGGTCAACAAGCGCCCCGGCGACGAAGTCATCGGCGCGACGGTCAACCAGGAGGGGCTGCTCAAGGTCGAGGCCACCAAAGTCGGCAAGGATACCTTCCTCTCCCAGGTCATCAAACTGGTCGATGAGTGCCAGGGATCGAAAGTGCCCATCCAGGAATTCGCCGACAAGGTCACGGGCGTCTTCGTGCCGGTGGTGATCTCCATCGCTGTCCTGACCGTGTTGGCCTGGGTCTTTGCGCCCAGCGTGATGAAGCCGCTGGTGGGTGCGGGCACGTTCCTGCCCTGGGTGGATCCCAATCTGGGCGTCCTGACGCTGGCCATCGTCTCCATGGTGGCGGTGCTGGTCATCGCCTGCCCCTGCGCATTGGGCCTGGCGACCCCCACTGCCCTGATGGTCGGCAGCGGCATGGGCGCGGAGAACGGCATTCTGATCCGCACCGGCGAGGCCATCCAGACGCTCAAGGACGTGAAGATCGTGGTCTTCGACAAGACCGGCACCATCACCAAGGGCAAGCCCGAGGTGACCGACATCGTCCCGGCGGGCGACTTCAGCGAGCAAACCCTGCTGGCGGCTGCGGCCGCGGTCGAGCGCGGCAGCGAACATCCCCTGGGACGGGCCATTGTCGAGCGCGCCGAAGCGCGCGGACTGGCTCTGGCCGAACCGCAGAGTTTCGAAGCGGTGCGCGGCAAGGGCGTGATCGCCGTCGTGGACGGGCGCGACGTGATCGTCGGCTCCCGGCGGCTGATGAAGGAACGCGGCATCGACCCGACCTCGCTGGAGGACGAACTCGTCCGCCTGGAGAACGAGGCCAAGACCGCCATGCTGGTCGCCATAGACGGCGCGCTGGCCGGGTTGGTCGCCGTGGCCGATACGCTCAAGGAGGATTCGGCCCAGGCCATCGCCGCCCTGTATGACATGGGCATCCAGACGGCCATGATCACCGGCGACAACCGACGCACCGCTGCGGCCATCGCCCGCGTGGTGGGCATAGACCACGTCCTGGCCGAGGTATTGCCCGATGGCAAGGTGAACGAGGTGCAGAAACTGCAGCAGGAATTTGGTCTGGTGGCCTTCGTGGGCGACGGCATCAACGACGCGCCCGCCCTGACCCAGGCCAACGTGGGGGTCGCCATTGGCACCGGCACCGATATTGCCATCGAAGCCAGCGACGTGACCCTGGTGCGCGGCGAACTGACGGGTGTGGTGGAAGCCATCACCCTCAGCCGGGAGACGTTCAAGAAGATCAAGCAAAACCTGTTTTGGGCCTTCTTCTACAACGTCGCCATGATCCCCTTGTCCGTCATCGGCTGGATGCACCCCGTGCTGGCCGAGATCGCCATGGCGACCTCCTCCATCACCGTGGTCAGCAATGCCAACCGCCTGCGCAAGGTGGATATCCACCCGGAGTATGTGCGTCGGGCGTAAGCCCAAAGCCGGGGATCCCTCCCACTCAACTCGGTCCCTGGCGGTTCAGAGAACTGCCGGGGACGCGGGAGCGCCCGAGGGAGACCCGGCATCCGTTCATCCCAAACAGAAAGGAGGCTGCGTGAAACCAGATGCGGGAACCGTATTGCTGATCATCGTTGGCGTCGTCCTGCTGGTCGCCTTGTTGGCGCTGCTCGGCGGAGGCATGGCCATGGGGGGCATGGCGATGATGGCCGGAATGATGAGCACCCCCATTGGATGGGTGGCGCTCATCCTCATTGCTCTGATTGCGCTTGGCGCTTATATCTATCTCTTCGCGCCGGGCTAGGAATACCTTGCAAGCGCCGTCACGTTTCGCAAGGTATATAAAATTCAAGTTCCACTCATGAAAGGAGTACGACTTATGGCTATCGATCCTGTATGCAAGATGGAGGTTGACGAGAAGTCTGTCACCACGACCTCGGAATACAAGGGGCAGACCTACTACTTCTGTTGTCCGAACTGCAAGGCATCCTTCGACAAAGATCCGGAGCAATATCTGGGTCAGCATGAAGGCCACGACCATCACGGTCACGGGCATCACTAAATCCCCCCCAGATGGCGAAGGCTCCGACCGGAGCCTTCGCCAATTCCGCGAGGCGTTATCATGCTTGATGAACAACAGACTTCACCCGAATTACCTCATCCCCGACAAAAGCTTTCCCCGCGCCAAAAGAAACGCAAGCTGTTTATCCGTGACCTTGCCGTACTTGGCGTGATATTTGCCCTGGGCACAGGCGTAGGGTTTTTGCTCTGGGGAAATGATCCCGGCACGGGGAATCCATCCCCCTTGGCAACTGTGCCGAAAACGGAGCAGCAGGGTGGTGAAAATACTGCTGCTCTCGCCGGAGAGATCAATCTGCCGGAAAAGTATGTCTTCCCCACCCAATGGGGGAATGTTGGCCCGCAGTTGATTGACAGCGGCGCTATTGACTTCGGTAAATTTGAAGCCATCTATCAGAATGCAAACCAGCCGCTCACCGAGGCGCAAAGGACAATCCTGCTCGAGGGAAGCGATGAGCAAATCGTCATTGATCGCGAGAACGCCTATTTCTTGCTCAACTATTTTTGGGCGCTGGGTCTGGTCAACCAGAATCCGGTTTTGACCGAGGGGCCAATGATGCAATACGGTGCCGAACAAGTGGGGCGTTTCGCGTCGACGGGCGGCTGGACGATCGGCAAGAAAACTTCGACAGCGCTCTATGCCAGCGTGCCGATCCTTCTCTTGACTGAAGACCAACAGGCGCGGCTGGAAGAAGTGGCGCAGGCTGTCTATCGCCCCTGCTGCAACAACTCCACGTATTTCCCTGACTGCAACCATGGGATGGCCATGCTGGGGTTGCTTACCCAACTCGCTTCACAGGACGTGAGCGAGGACGAGATGTTCGCGGCAGCCAAATATGCGAATGCGTTTTGGTTCCCCCAGCAAACGCTTGAAATGGCAATTTTCTTCAAGGCCAGCAAGGGACTCGATTTCTCGGAGATCGACTCTCGCCAGGCGGTGCAGTTGGAGTCCTTCTCCGCATCCGGATTCCAAAACGTCCATCAGTGGCTGGCAGACAACGGCTTGTTGGAACAAGCGCCTGGCGGCGGCAACAGTTGCGGTGTTTAGGATGATGAAACAACCAACAGACAACAACGCGCCCCCATCGAAGAAGAAGCTGCTGGTTCTCTCTCATGCGGCTTTGTTCGTGCTCGGTTTTTCCGTCGTCTTTGTCGTTGGCTGGGGGGGCGCGGCCACCCTGTTGGGGAACGCTTTCGGCGCGTACAAAACCGTCCTGGCGCAGATCGGCGGCGCCGTGGTGATTGCCTTTGGGCTGTCCACGCTTGGTGTGTTGAATATCCCCTGGATGAACTATGACACGCGCCCGGAATGGAAGAAAGGGAACAGAGGCGGCGTGTTCTCCTCCGCGCTGATGGGCGTTTTCTTCGCCGCCGGCTGGACGCCCTGCATCGGCACTACCCTGGGCGCGATCCTCACCCTGGGCTTCAGCCAGCAGACCAGCGGACAAGCGATGGTGCTCGCCAGCGGTTATGCTTTGGGGCTGGGAATTCCGTTCCTGCTTATCGGCGCGGGGATGGAGCGCGCCACCCGCTTCATCCATCGCTTCCGGCGTCACCTGCGCAAGGTGCAGATCGGCAGCGGGATTTTGCTGCTGGTCATCGGCTTCATGCTGTTGACCAACCAACTGACCCTGATCGCGATCTGGGCGCAGCGCAACGGTTTCTTCCTCGACCTGCCGCCGGGCGCGGCGGCCACCCCGACTTATCTCATCGCTATTCTGGCCGGGCTGCTCTCGTTCCTTTCGCCGTGCGTCCTGCCGCTGGTTCCGGCCTACATTGGCTATCTCAGCGGACACGCCTTTAGCGGTTCTGCAATAGCAACACAAGATACTGTGTGATCGAAAAATATTGGTAACTTTTGGAGGTAAAAATGGGTAAACGTGCAATCCGGGAGGCACAACGGGCAAAACAGCGCCGGAAGAAATTGATCAATAACCTGGTCTGGGGCGGCGTCGCCGTTGGCGTGCTGGCAATTATTGGATTTATGCTCTGGGGCGCGGCGCGTCCGGCTGCGGGCGAGGAAGTGCCCATTATGGCAAATGCCGGAAAGCATGTTGCCGAGGGGACCGACCCGGGGCCGTTCAACTCCGAACCGCCGACCTCGGGGAGTCACTACGGTCAGGAGCTGGAGGCCGGCTTTTACGATGAAACCTCTCCTCAAGCGCAGGTGGCGTACCCGGAAGGATACCTGGGGCACAACCTGGAGCATGGCTACGTCATCTTCTGGTACAACTGCGACTCTCTGGACGATGCAGGTTGTGAGACGTTGAAAGCCCAGATCCGGAACGTGATGGATAAATTCAGGGGGGTGAAGTTGGTCGCTTTCCCGCGCGTCTTGCTGGACGTTCCTGTGGTGATGACCTCCTGGGGACGAATGCAGCGCTTCGAAGTCTTTGACGAGGGCCAGGCGCGCAAGTTCGTCAGCGCCAACCGCAACCGCGCGCCGGAGCCGAACGCCCCATAGGAGGCACAATCATGTCCAAATCTTCACCAAAGCGATCCGGGAAAAAACGGCGCTCCGTTATGACCATTGTGGCCGATGTGTTTACGACGCTGATCATTGTCCTGCTGCTGGCGCTGGTGCTTTACATACTCTATCTCCAGGTTGCGCACCATGTGTAACGAGGGAATGGTATGACTTCCACACCCAGCCTGCACGCGCGCCCGACAGTCACCGCCGCTGACCGGGTCATCTATCGCCTCAGCCGTCACTGGATGCTGGTGTTCAGCCTGGTCTATGGCCTGTACGTTGGGCTGCCCTTCCTGGCTCCCGTTTTCATGCGGATCGGCTGGGAGGGCGCGGCGCGGCCGATCTACCTGTTCTACTCGTTTCTCTGCCACCAGATGGCGCAGCGTTCGCTCTTCCTGTTTGGCTCGAAGGGGATGTACTCGCTGAGCGAGATCCAGGCTGTCTGGCCGCACAATTTCGACATGCTGCTCCTGCGTCGTTTCATCGGCACGCCGGAAATGGGCTGGAAGGTGGCCTGGTCTGACCGCATGGTCTCGATGTATACCAGCATCCTGTTCTTCGCCTGGATGTGGTATCCGCTGCGGCGCAAAATTAAGCCGCTGCCGATCTGGGGATTCATCCTCTTTTTGCTGCCGATGGCCGTGGACGGGACGACCCACTTCATCAGCGACTTTGCCGGTATCGGGCAGGGTTTTCGCTATACCAACGAATGGCTGGCCGCGCTGACGAATAACGTCTTCGCGCCGACGTTCTACGCGGGCGATACGCTGGGTTCCTTCAATTCCTGGATGCGTTTGATCAGCGGGATCCTCTTCGGTCTGGGCGTGGTTTGGTTTGGCTTCCCCTACCTGGAAGAGGCCGCTGCGGATACGGTGCGCGCTCTGAAGGCCAAATTCCAGCGCGCTGGGGACAAGAGTGCATGAACAAATGGCTTGGGTTGACCCTGATCATCGTGCTGCTCATCGGGAGCGCCGGGACGCTGGTTTGGCGGGGGCAGGCCGCCCCGGCGGACGCATCGGTGACCATCAACGGCGTGACCGCCCCGCCCGTCCCCGCGCTGGACTTGGACGAGGTCGCGCTGGGGAGGGCGGTCTACGCCCGATCTTGCGCGTCCTGTCACGGCGCGGAGTTGGAGGGCGTCCCGGACTGGAAACGGATCCAGCCCGACGGCACCCTGCTCCCGCCGCCGCACGACAGCCGCGGGCATACCTGGCATCACCCCGACGCGCTGCTGCTCAAGATCATCGCCGAGGGGGGCAAGCCGGAAGATGGGAATATGCCCGCTTTTGGCGGAACCCTCAGCGAGGACGAGATGCATGCCGTTTTGGCGTTTATAAAAACCTCCTGGGGACAGGAAGAGCGCGAGTTCCAGTGGTGGATCACCTCCACCCAGAACGCGTTTTTTGAGCCTTGAGTTTTCGGCCGTCTCCCTCGCGCAACGGCGATTTCACAATCCGTCCTTCGACTGCGCGCCCGTTGGTCGCTCCGCTCAGGAACTGTCTGCAACAGGGTCTGAATGTCGGGCGGCCAATAATCTACACCTGAAATACCCGGGAGTTCAACTGTCGGGTATTTTCTGTTGCACACCGCTTTGCGCCGCCCTGTAGTAAAATCAATCCATGACCGCTTCCTCTTCCCCCATCCGCGTTTTGTTAGCCGACGATCACGCCGTTGTCCGGGCGGGTATCCGCCAATTTCTGGAGCAGGCGGACGACATCCAGGTTGTCGCCGAGGCCGACGACGGCGTGGCGGCGCAGGCTCTCATCGAGCAGCACCAGCCCGACGTGGCCGTCCTGGATATCCAGATGCCCAAGGCCACCGGGATCGACGTCACCCGCTGGGTGCGCGCCCACCATCGCGATGTCGGTGTGCTCATCCTGACCGCCTACGACGATACCCCGTACGTGATGGCCGTGCTCCAGGCCGGGGCCAACGGCTATGTGCTCAAGACGGCCTCTCCGCGCGAGATCATCCGCGCCGTGCGCGATGTCCATGCCGGGAACTCCGCCTTGGATGCCAGCATCCTGCAAAAGATGATGTCGCAGATCTCGACGGCCAAACAAGCGCCGCTGGTCGAGCGGCTGACCGGGCGCGAGACGGAAGTGTTGACCCTGGTCGGCAAGGGTTACACCAACAAGGCGATTGGCGTACAGTTGGGCATCAGCGACCGCACCGTGCAGGGACACCTGGCCCACATCTTCAACAAGCTGCAGGCGGGCAGCCGCACCGAGGCCGTCATGCGCGCCGTCTCCCTGGGGTGGCTGCCGCCCGATCTGGGAGAATTCGACGCTTGAGAAAGCGCGCCCGCATCCCCCTGCCGGGCATCCATTGGCGGGGACTGACCTTGCAGTTGTTCGCCTGGATCGTGCTGCCGTTGGTCGCGCTGCTGCTGCTGGTCACGTTTGGCAGCCTGTCATTGCACCAACGCGCCATGCGGACGCTCGTGGGGGAGAGGGATGAACGTGCGGCGCGTACCGCGGCCAGCGCCCTGAGCGAACAACTGAATCATCGCCTGGCTGCCGTTCGCGGGTTGGCTTTGCGGGCGACCGACGCTCGCCCCCTGGACGACATTCTGCATTCATCCGATTTCTTGCTGCCCGATTTCGAACTGGGGCTGGCGTACTTCTCCCCCGAAGGCGAATTGCTGGCTTACAGCGGCGACGTGTCGTTCTGGGCTGATTTGGACGAGACGGTGCTGCCCGGTTTCCTGGCGCAGGCCGGGCCCGAGCCGGTTTTCTCGCCGCTGCTCACGACCTCTGACGGGCAGATCATTTTTGTGGCGGCAGCTGCCAGGGATGATGCGCCGATTGCCGTCGGCGCGTTCTTTCCGGCCACCCTGGCGCGCAAGGTGCTGACAGGCGCTTTCTCCGCCGGCGAGGATACCCTGGCGTTCGTGGTCAACGCTGAAGGCGCCGTGTTGTTCCAGATTGGCGGCCTTCCCGTTTCGGAGGGACTCGAAAAACATCCGGGGGTGACGAATGCGCTGCGCGGCGAGAGCGGTACGACCTATCTTGTTGTGGATAACAGCGAACACGTGATCGCCTTCAGCCCTGTCCCGCCGATTGGCTGGGCGTTGGTGATCGAGGAGCCGTGGGAATCTGTCGCCAATCCGCTGCTCAACACGACCCAACTGGCCCCGCTGGTGCTTGTGCCGGTGCTGTTGTTGGCCTTGGTGGCGCTGTGGTTTGGCGCGCGCCAAATCGTCCAGCCGCTGCAGGAACTGGAGGCCCGCGCCGTCGATCTGGCCTGGGGCGATTTCAAGGCGATCGAAGAATCCGTCGGCGGCATTGAAGAGATTGGCCGTCTGCAGAACACGCTCATTCTCCTGGCCCACAAGGTGCAGAGCGCGCAGAAAAGCCTGCGCGGGTATATCGGCGCGATCACGGTGGGGCAGGAAGAAGAGCGCAGCCGTCTGGCGCGTGAATTGCACGACGAGACCATCCAGGCGTTGATCGCGCTCAACCAGCGCGTGCAGTTGGCCCAGATGAACGTGGCGGATGGACGCATGGCGGAGCAGTTGAACGAGATCCAAAAGATGACCGAACAGACGATTCAGGATTTGCGCCGCCTGACGCGCGCCCTGCGTCCGCTCTACCTCGACGACCTGGGCCTGGTCGCCGCGCTGGACATGCTGGCCCGCGAGACGCAGCAATCTGCCGCCGTCGCGGTGGACTTCCAGCGGGTTGGGCTGGAACGCCGCCTGCCTCCCGAAGCGGAGCTGGCGTTCTACCGCATTGCGCAGGAGGGGCTGAGCAACGTGGTGCATCACGCCCGGGCGGAGCACGTTTCGTTGAGCATTCATTTTTCGCCCCGCTTTGTCACGCTCTCGATTGCCGATGACGGGACGGGATTCGCCGTTCCGGAAAGCCCGGCTGAGTTTGCCCCCGGCGGGCATTTTGGCCTGTTGGGCATCTATGAGCGGGCTGAATTGATCGGCGCGCGGCTGGAGATCCGCTCCGCTCCGGGACAGGGCGTTCGCCTGGTGGTATCCCTGCCTGTGGGCGGCCCGATCCGGTAGCGTCAGGAATATCGCCGAAACGACCGCGCCCGACGGATTCGTGATCCGTCGGGCGCGGGTTATGGCAAGCTGGGGGGACTGAACGTTCAGGTTTTTTGGCAGTGGTCAAAGCGGAAGACAAACCATCACGGACACCCTAACCGCGCCTGGTTTTCTTGGTCAACCGGGTCAATCGGCCTGTTTTTCGGGCGGCTACGAGTTCAAGAAAAGCCTCCGCTACCTCCGGATCGAAGTGTTTTCCGGCCTGCTCGCGGATATACGCCAGCACTTTCTTCTCCGGCCAGGCTTTTCGATAAGGCCGGTCGGAGAGCAGCGCGTCCCAGACATCCACCACGGCGAAGACGCGCGCTGCCAGGGGGGTTTCCTTCCCTTTCAGGCCGCGCGGGTAACCTGTGCCATCCCATTTCTCGTGGTGGCAATAAGGGATGTCCAATGCCGGGCGCAGATAAGTGATGGGTGAGAGCATTTCATACGCATAGACCGGATGCTGGCGCATGATCTCCCATTCTTCGTCGTTGAGCGGGCCGGGTTTGCGCAGGATGTTGTCGGGGACGCCCATCTTGCCGATGTCGTGCAGCAGCGCCCCGCGGCGGATGTGCGCCAACCCCGCTTTGTTCACGTTCATGGCATGCGCCAGGCGCAGGGCCATCTCGGTGACGCGCTGGGTGTGGCCTTCGGTCTCCTTGTCGCGCAGGTCCAGCGCGCGCCCCCAGCCTTCCAGGGTCGCGTCGTAGGCCATGACCAGTTCGAGGTTGGAGCGCTGCAAATTGTCGAACAGATCGATGTTGTCTATGGCGATGGCTGCCTGCGTTGCGATGGATTCCAGGAAATCCAGCCATTCGGGATCAGGTTCGAGAGGCGTACGGTGGAAGATTTCCAGGACGCCCACGACCTTGCCTTTGGCGATGAGCGGCACAGCGTAATAGGCGACAAAGTCTTCGGAGGCCAACAGCAGGCCGTGTGTGGAGTCATCCGTCTCCTCAGCCAGGTTGGGGATGCTGAGAATGCGGCGTTCGAGGGCCGCGCGGCCGGCATGGCCTTGACCCACCCGCAGTTGGGTGTGCTGCAGGGCCGTCGTGCGGAAGCCGTTCCCCGCGCCGTATTTCAGGATCTGGGTGTGAGGGTTGAACAGCAGGACATCCGCGGCGTCCACGCCGAGTTGGGTGGTGACCTGGTTGAGCAGCACGTTGAGGGTGACGCGCAGGTCTACGCTGGAGGTGATGGCCATGTCTATGTTGTGCAGGGCGGCCAGGCGCTGGAGTTGGCGTTGGATCTGTTCTTTTGCCTGTTTGCGCTCGGCAATTTCCTGCTGCGCTCGTTTGAAGAGCTGGGCGTTTTTCAGGGCGATGGCGACCTGGTCGGCAAAGGCCTGCAAGCGATGGGCATGGGCGGGGGTGAAGAAGCCTGGCGCCGCGTGATCGAGATTGAGCACACCGATCATGTCCCCGTTCCTGCGTATTGGGGCGGCAATATACGAGCGGATCCAGGATGTTTCCGGGAGATTAACCCACTCGGGGTCGGCGTGCGTATCGGCGACCACGTAGGGTTGTTTGCTTTCCAGTATGCGCTGAAAATTGGGCATCTCGCGGATTTGCAACTGCAGGTTTGTTATCCACGTCTCCAGGCCAAGGGCTGTGTAGCCTCGCTGGCGGGCGACGCGGACTGTATCCTCCTCGACCAGCATGATGTTGGCGGCTTCGAAGGGGACAACGCGCCCGACGTTTTCCAGGATGCGGTCCAGAACCTCGTCGAAATCGAGGGTGCTGTTGATCACCGCCGCGGTGTCGTGCAGGGCTTCCGCCAGGATGCGCTGCTCGCGTTCGGCGGACGCGGTCCGCAGCCGTTCGATCGTGGTTGCCAACTGCCCGGCCAGGGTGACCAGGAGACGTTCGTCCGCCTCGCTGAACGCGTCCGGCCGGGAACTTTCGGCGTTGATCACCCCGATGACGCGCTCGCCGACTTTGAGCGGCACGCACAACTCGGAGCGCGTCTCCGGGTTGGCGTTCAGGTAGGCTGGTTCTTGGGCGACATCGGGGATGCGCCGGGGCCGGCCTGTGGCGGCCACCTGCCCGGCTATGCTCTGCCCCCCTGTCGGGATGGTGAGTTTCTTGTTTTTTTCTGTCACTCCCCGGTACGATGGGTGGACGTGCAGCACTCCCGCCGGTTCATCCAGCAGCAGCACGCCGACGTTGTCCGAGTAGAGCGTCTCGCCGATGATCTGGGTAATGCGTTCGATCAGTTCGTCCTCGTCGGCTGCCTCGACGCCGGCTGTCGCGGCGGCATGGAGCACACTTAATTCATCCAATTTCCGCTTCAGCGCCTCTTCCGCACGTTTCGTTTCGGCCAGTTGCGCCTCCAGTTGGGCGAACAGGCGCGCGTTTTGAATGGCCGCGCTGGCTTGGCTGGCGAGGGTGGACAGCAATGTCAGGTCGGCGTCCTTGTAGGCGTTTGCGTCGTAATGCTGTACGTTCATCACCCCGAGAACTTGATTCCCGCTGATCAGGGGCACGTAGATGGCGGATTTGGTGCGTCGCTCATCGCCGATGTAAACAGCGCGGCCTTTGGCCTCCAGCGGCGGGGCAACTGCCTCCATGTCCACAATGCGCGGCTCCCGAGTGCGAATGGTGTCGCTCATGGGGCCTTCGCCCAGAGGCATTGGCGGAAACTGGCCTGGGTCGGTTTCCTCCCCGTCGGTGATGGCAAAGTCGCAGATGACGGTCCGCGAATCCTCGTCAAAGTGGGCAATGGTGAAGTGCGGCGAGCCGAGAAGTTTCTGGCCTATTTCGTGGTGCATCACCCGGTAAATTTCCTTCACGTCCAATGTGGCGGAGAGTTTTCGCCCTACTTCGTGCAGGCCGAACAGCTCCCGGTTGCGGCGTTCCAGGTCAGTGTTCAGGCGGCACAGTTCTTCCTCTGCCCGTTTGCGTTTTGTGATGTCGCGAACGATGGCGGTAAAGGTGGTTTCGCCCCTGTTCCGTGCGACTGAAAGCGAGATCTCCAGCGGGAAGAGTTCGCCTCCCTTGCGCAAACCCTTCAGTTCCATTATTTTCCTGACGGTTTCCGATTGCCCGCTTTCCAGGTAGCGGCGAATGGCATGGTTGTGTTTATCCCCGTATTCTTTCGGTATGAGCACGTCAATGGACTGTCCCATCACCTCCTCGGCCGAATAGCCAAAGATGCGCTCGGCAGCCTGGTTGAAGAATTGGATCCGTTGGTCGGCGCCGATGGTGATGATGGCGTCGTTCGCCGTCTGGGCCAGGCCGCGGAAGCGGATTTCGGCGTCCACTTGTTGATTTCGCAGAACTTTGATAAGCGTCTTGGCCTCGGCCAGACGGGCTTTCAGCTCTTTGTAGATCGGTTTCTGTTTGCTCATCATTACTAAATCTTGGTTTTCGGTCGCGTCATTCGGGCTGGTTCCACACCAGCACTGGCGGGTCTTCGATTTATGTTTCTCCTATTTTAGGCATGCGGCTTCCCGAATGGTTTCACTCAGTTCGTCAATCGAGACGTTTTTTAGCAAATAGCCCATGGCCCCTGCTTCCAGCACTGCCTGTATCTTTTCTTCATCTTGGAAACTGGTCAGTGCGATAACCTGGGTGGACGGGTGTTCCCGGCGGATAGTGCGTGTGGCGGCGATTCCGTCCATTTTTGGCATGACCAGGTCTATCAGCACCACGTGGGGTTGGTGTATGGCGCACAAATGTATCGCTTCGACGCCGTTGGACGCCTCGCCAACCAATAGCAGGTCATCAAAAAGGGCCAGGAAGATCGCCAGGCTGTGACGAACCATCTCTTGGTCATCTACCAGGAGCACTCGAATAGGATCAGGAGTGGCCAATGCGTTCCCTTCCTTTCAGGGTAGCTTGTATGTTTTTATCAGGATAAAGCATAAATCCCCCAGACGTAACCGGAATCTGGGGGATTTATGCTTGGTCAGGTGACGGATTTCTTTATCGGTCAGGTGGGGGAGAAAGATCGTGTTTCAAGGCCAGGCTCACCGCTTCCACCCGGCTGGAGACGCCCATTTTCGCCAGGATGTTGCTGACGTGAGACTTGACGGTCGAGCGGCTGATGGACAACCGCGCGGCGATTTCAGGGTTGTTCAGTCCTTCGACCAACAAGGCCAGCACTTCCCGTTCGCGCCGGGTCAAGTCGTGTCCCGGCGGCGGCGGTCCGGTGGCGGCGGCGATCAGGGCCTGGGTCGCTTCCGGGGCCAGGGTGGGTTGTCCGGCATGGGCGGCCCGGATGGCTTTGGCGACGTCGTCGATCAAGGCGTTCTTGAGCAAATAGCCGATGGCCCCGGCCTTCAACGCATCCTGCACCAGCCCCTTGTCGTAGAAGCTGGTCAGCACAATGACCTGCACCTCGGGGTGGTTCTGACGGATGGCGCGCGTGGCGGCCACTCCGTCCATCTCGGGCATGACCAGGTCCATCAGTACGACGTCAGGGTGGTGTTCGGCGCACGAGCGTACTGCCTCGGCGCCGTTGGACGCCTCGCCAACCAATTGCAGGTCGTCGAAGGCTTGCAGCATGACGGCCAGCCCGCGACGTACCATGTCGTGGTCGTCGACCAGCAGGACGCGAACAGGATCAGTTTTGGTCATTGGGTGACGCCTCCTCCCGGCTTCGCCAAATTACCACGACTTCTGTGCCCCGGTCAGGTTGGCTGGTGACGGACAACGTTGCACCAATTCGTTCACGCATTATATCAAGCCCCAGGCGGCCCGCCGTGACGCGATCGGGATCGAAGCCGCGTCCGTCATCGCGGATGACCAATTCCACCTGTTTTGGTTGGCTGTGCAGGCTTACCCGCACCTGGTTGGCGCGGGCGTGCTTCACGACGTTGTTGAGCGCTTCCTGGGCGATGCGGAACAACGCCTCCCGCACCTCGGGCGTCAATGGGCAGCGCCCTTCGATTTGCAGCGTGGCGGTTGTCTTTGTCCGGCCGGAAACCCCTTCGATAAGTTGTTCCAGCAGGTCGTCCAGAATGGTTTCCTCGAAAGCCTTTGGGCGCAGTTCCAGCAGCAACATGCGCATCTCGGCCAGCGCGCCGCGGGTCAACCGCTGCAAGTCTTTCAAACCCTGCCGCACTCCTTCCGGGTTGCGCTCCCACAGGCGGGGCAGCGTTTCAGCGATGACGCTGGCGGAAAAGAGGGTTTGGCTGACAACGTCATGCAGGTCGCGGGCCAATCGCTGGCGTTCCTCTGACACAACCTGGTGGCGGTACTGGTCTTCCAGCTCGGCGGTGCGTTCGGCCACGCGCTGTTCCAATTCGGCGGCGTGACGTTGTACCTGTTCGAGCAATCGGATTTGCTGCAGGCCAAGCGTTGTCAGGTTGGCCAACGACTGGAGCACCTGGAGCTGTTCGACGGTGAAGTGTTCCGGCTCCGCGCTGTAGACGTTCAGCGCGCCCAACACCTTCTCGCCGTAGAGCAGCGGCAGCGCGGCGGATGAGCGGTAGCCGCGGGCAATGGCTGCCGACCGCCAGGGTTTGTAATTGGGGTCGGTGTCAATCTGGTTCATGGTCACTGTTTGGGCAGTGCGGATGGCCGTGCCGGTGGGGCCGCGCCCGGTGGGGCTGTCGTCCCAGGTGATTTTAATCGAATCCAGGTAGCCCTCCTCGAAACCGTAGGCTGCTGCTGGATGAACGTTGTCATCGTCTTCAGCCACCAATCCCACCCAGGCCAGCTTTAACCCAAAATGCTCTGTTGCCAGCCGGCAGACGTTTTTCAGGGTTGTCTCCGCGCCGCTTTGGCCGAGGAACACCTGCGAGGCCTCGTATAGCGCGGCCAGGTCGTTCACTTTTTGGCGCAGTTCGTTTTCGGCTTGTACTTGCTTGGTGATATCTTCCTGCACCACGATGATATTCGTTTGTTGGGCGCCGCTGATCGGGGCGGTGTAAAGTGTCGAGTGAAGGTGCAAGGTCTCCTGACGGGCGGTGTCGTATTTGACCGTCGTCATGTCCAGATTTTGTCGATAGCGGACGACTTCGCCGGCCCAGGCGCGCTCAAAATAGGTCAGCAGTGGCCGCTCCGCCTCGGTGACGTCGCGATAAATATTGTAGCGCCCGACAACCTGGGTTGGGTCGCTCACGCCAAACAGGTCCAGCGCGGCCTGGTTGGCAAAAGTCACTGTTCCCTGCTTGTCGCACATCCAGATGCTGAAAGGGGCGTTTTCGAAAACCAGGCGGTAGCGTTCTTCGTCCTCCCGCAGCGCCTGTTCCGAGCGCTGGATGTCGGCAACGCTGCGCTGGATCAGAAAATACAGCAGCCCGGCGGTAGCGATAACGTAGAACCACTCCTTGGAGGTCTGCAAACGGGCAAGGGTCTCCGGATCGTTGACCAGGAGGGCCAGGAATCTGTCGGAGAACAGAATCCACAAGCCTCCGACGAGGGCATAGATGGCGGCTATTTTGAGCGGGATAGCCAAGCCGTCGGACATTTTTTTTGCTGGAGAGGTGTTGTTCATGGTACATTCTCCCGTTTTTCATTCTTCCCCTACCCATGAGAGCCAGTACAGCATTGAGATAATATCATTGTACACCGCTTTTCCGTTTTTGCCTTCCAGCGACCAGGCGGCCAAGTTTCGTCGCCGCGGCGTACCGGGGGTAGGACGGCACTTAAGCGGGGTTGTTTTTAACCGCTGATCTTCGCGAATTCCCGCGAATTTTCAGGAACCTATCCGAAAAATGCGTAGTAGCGACTTCAGTCGCTTTCGGACGGCTGACCCTGACAGGGTGCTACGCGAAGCCGTTACTACCGCCCCAAACGGGGTGTGCGGGCTGACCAGGAAGTCGGCTGAAGCCGACTTTTCTGAACCGAGGCAGGACTTTAGTCCGCCGAATGGCTTTTTTTGCAGAGATCAACGTTTGTTCCCCTCTAGGCCATTTTGCCTATTTTTGCTGCGCAAAATAGCGCTGTTTCAAAAATCGCATTGTGTTGTACAATGTTTTACAGAGAGTTTTTTTGATTACGTGTTATTTGGAGGAATGAAAAATATGGACGATAAACATAAAATGACGCACAGCGGCCACGACATGCCGCAGGAGGGGATGAGCGCTCATCAGGGGCATGCTGAACATGCCGGCGGTGCACATGACGGGCACGGTGAACACCAGATGCAGGCCGGACATGAGGGGCATGGCAGCGGGCACGAGGGACATGGCGTCGACCACAGCGGCCACGAGCAGATGTTCCGTCAGCGTTTCTGGATCAGTTTGCTGCTGTCCATCCCGGTGCTGCTTTACAGCCCGTCTATCCAAAACTGGCTGGGCTTCTCCGTGTCGGCTTTCCCCGGCAGCGACTGGATAACGCCCATTTTCGGGGTCATTGTCTTCTTCTACGGCGGGATGCCGTTCCTGCAGATGGCCGTGCCCGAAGTGCGCAAACGTGAACCGGGCATGATGACGCTCATCTCGCTTGCCATCAGCGTGGCGTTCATCTACAGCCTGGGGGCGTATTTCTTCGCGCTGGGCAGCACCTTCTTTTGGGAACTGGTCACGCTGATTGACATCATGCTGCTGGGACACTGGATCGAGATGCGCAGCGTGCGCCAGGCGTCCGGTGCGCTGAACGAACTGGCCAAACTGATGCCCGATACCGCCGAGCGCATCGCCCCTGATGGCAGCATCGAGGAAGTGTCCGCCAGCCAATTGCAGACCGGCGACCTGGTGTTGGTGCGACCGGGCGCGAGCGTCCCCGCTGACGGCGAGGTCGCGGAGGGCGAGTCGGACGTCAACGAAGCCATGATCACCGGAGAATCGTTGCCGGTGAAGAAAGCCCCCGGCGACAAGGTGATTGCCGGTACCATCAACAGCGACGGCAGTTTGCGGGTGCGCGTTACCGCCACCGGCGACGAAACCGCCCTGGCGGGCATCATGCGCCTGGTCGAGCAGGCCCAGCAGAGCAAATCCGATACGCAAATCCTGGCGGATAAGGCTGCCGGATGGCTGTTCTACGTCGCGTTGGGCGTGGCTGTGCTGACCGCCATTGCTTGGACGATTGGCGTCGGTTTCAACGTCGAAGTGATTGCCCGCGTCGCCACCGTGCTGGTCATCGCCTGCCCCCACGCGCTGGGGCTGGCTGTCCCGCTGGTGGTTGCCATCACGACCGCGATGGGCGCGCAGAACGGCATCCTGGTGCGCGATCGCCTGGCGTTGGAAGAAGCGCGTGAAATCAACACCGTGATTTTTGATAAAACCGGCACGCTGACCCGCGGCGAGTTCGGTGTGGTGGATATCGCTGCCGTAAACGGCTGGGATGCGGAAAAAGCCCTGGCGCTGGCCGCAGCGGTCGAAGGCGACTCGGAGCACACCATTGCGCGCGGCATCCGCCTGTCGGCGGAGGAACGCGATCTCGCACGGCCCAAGGTTACGAACTTCGAGGCCATCAAGGGACGCGGCGTGCGCGCTCAAAGCGGTGGGCATACCGTCCATATCGGCGGCCCGCGTTTGTTGGAGATGCTGAAATTGGACGTCCCTGCGGAACTGCATCATTTGACCGAGCAGGCTGCCCAGCGCGGGCAGAGCGTAGTCTATCTGTTCCAGAACGAGCAGGCAGTGGCTGCCTTCGCCCTGGCGGACGTGGTGCGCCCGGAGAGCAAAGCTGCCATCGACAAGCTGCACGAGATGGGCATCGAGGTCGCCATGCTGACCGGCGACAGCCGCGCCGTGGCACAGGCTGTAGCCGATGAACTGGGCATCGACCAGGTCTTCGCCGAAGTGTTGCCCGAAGACAAAGACCAGAAGGTGGCCGAACTGCAGGCGCAGGGCAAGAAGGTCGCCATGGTGGGCGACGGCGTCAACGACGCCCCCGCGCTGACGCGGGCCGACGTGGGCATCGCCATCGGCGGCGGTACGGACGTGGCTATTGAGTCGGCGGGCATTATCCTGGTCAGGAGCAATCCGCTGGACGTGGTGAAGATTTTTGCGCTCAGCCGCGCCAGTTACCGCAAGATGATCCAGAATCTGTGGTGGGCGGCGGGGTACAACATCGTGGCTTTGCCGCTGGCCGCCGGTGTGCTGGCGCCTATTGGCATCCTGCTTTCCCCGGCGATGGGCGCGGTGCTCATGTCGCTCAGCACTGTCATTGTGGCCATCAACGCGCAACTGATGCGCCGGACAACACTTACAGTGTAGGCGTCCTCCGGACGTTCTCTTAACAAAAATGCTCCCGCTGCCGTTCATGGCGGCGGGAGCATTTTTGTTCGACCTGCAATCGCTGCTTCGCTTATTTCTCTTGTGATTTGTGAAAGCGGAAGTCACAATGCGTGCCGCCGCCGGCGAGCGTTTGGCCCCGCGCCAGTTCCACGCCCCAGCGATCTGCCAGCGGATGATCCAGGTTGCACCAGGCGCTCACGCAAAGTTCGGGCAATCCCTGGGACGTGAAGTAATCCGCCGCCGGGCAGCGATGGACGTCGAAAGCCACTGCGCCATCTCCCGCATCCACATAGTGCATGTCATATCCGGGCGCAGTATAGGGGAAGCGCATGGACCAGTCCATCGTGATTTTTACGCGCCCCAGAGGGTCCCTCGTGAACAGGCCGGCGATTTTCCAGGGGATCATGGCCGCTTGCTCATACACCAGCCAGGTGACTTGCGAGGTGCGCGCGCCGGCTTCCTCTTCGCTCAAACCCGCCGTGCGCAAAGCCCGGTAAATGCTCACCGTCACGGCGGAGAGATGCAACATCAGACGCGCCCCGGACGTGGGTTCGGCGGGCAGACCCGGCAGCAGGGCGTCGTAGTTCCGCCACACTTCCCGGAGCAATTGTTTCAATTCGCGGGTTGAGAGTCTGCCTTGAAGCGCACGCCGCGCAGCCCGTGCGAACAGTGGTTTCATCAATTTTATGAGAAGCATGTGTGCTCCTGTTGCTTTCGTGAACAGATACGAACGGGTTCTTGTAATTCAGGTTTAGTATCGTATCTATCCGAAAATTCTTTTGTAGTAACGGCTTCAGCCGTCAAACAGCGACTAAAAGTCGCTACTACGCATTTTTCGGACAGGTTTTTATTGGTTGCATAAACCCGCGGGACGGCCCAAACAATTGTCCCTTGCGCATAAGCAAGATGTGATGCCGCTTTCACGACCGAAAGCGGAAATTGGCCCTGACCGTCAGCCCAGCACGTACAAGAGCAGGAATCCGGCAAAAAACATGGTTGTCGTCAGCAGCGTATCCGGCCTCTCGTGCGCTTCGATGAGCAGTTCTTCGGTCACCAGGTACAGGAGAGCGGCCGCTCCCAATGCCAGCATGGCCACCAGGGCAGACCCCGCCAGCCCGGCCAGCACCGACGCGCCGAAGACAGCGCCCACCAGGACCAGGCTCGCCAGTCCGGCCGTGATCGCCATGATCCGGCCGCGGGCGATCCCCGCCTGGTTCAGCGCCACAGAAACGGACAACCCCAGGAAGAGCAGTTCAATCGTCAGGGCAATGGTAAGCAGGATGCCCACTTCGGCCCCGGCGGTGAAGCCGATGCCGATCAAAAGCCCGTCGATCAGTATGTCTATGCCGACGGTGATCGTCATGCTGATGGGCGGGGCGTCAGCGCCTTTGCTGCCGGGCGCAAATCGTTGCAGCAGCCACTTCACCCCCAACATCAGACCGATGCCCAGGGTAAAGCCGATCACGACGGCCGGGGTATTGTGTTCGCGGCTGATTTCGGGCAGCAATTCGGTGGCGACGGCGGCAAAGACGACCCCGGCGGCAAAATGCTGGATGGCGCTTTTGAGCCTCGGCCCGGGCGGCCGGATGGCGGCTGCCGCGCCGCCGATGATGGTGGCCGCTACGGGGAATAGAACGTAGGTGACGACCAGTTGGAGTGAACTTGACATATACGACGTCCTTGACGGTCAAAACAGGAATGGGATCAGTCTCCGAGTGCGGTCCCGCCCTCTTCCTTCTTTGGCGTTCCAACCCACCTTGCGGTCCTCGATCTGTACGAACGATACTCGTCGCCGTACAGACGCTCCAGGTAAGGCTCTGCCAAACGGACCGTGTACCAATAGATGACAAGAGAGGCCGCTCCCGTCAGCACAAAAGCCAGCCCCGAACGTCCCATCAGGGATATGCCCAAAAGGTAAAGAAGACACCCCATGAACTGCGGATTTCTGCTCCACTGGTATATCCCGGTGGTGATCAGTTGCGAGGTGTCCTGTCCGCAGCTCCTGCGCAAGGAGCGGAACTCGATCATCCCGGCTGCCAGGATGATCATCCCGGCCGCGATCAAGACCAGACCGCCTGTGAGCGCCGGCGCTTTGTCGACCGGTATCAGCCACACGCCGTATAACGACGACAGAATTACCGCCAGATGATATATTCCCCACATGACAAACCAGAGATTCAGAAGTCTGCTCGTGAATACGCCGTTTCTCTGGTAGGTCTTCTTCACCTCCGAAAAAACGTAGCTGCCCAATACGACCCAGATACTTATCGAAATGCTTATCGTTGCATAAAGCCAGATCATTTTTACACCTCTTTCTTTGGATACCCCAAAAAACGCGGGGTTTTGGAACGATACCGGCGCCACTCCTCTTCGAAAAGCCGCTCAAGGTACCTTTCTTCCATAACCAAATAGACCCGAAATACAAGCCAGAACAGAACGACCAGAAGTAGCGCTATGGTCGATCTCCCGATCAATGCAATGCCCAGCAAAACCAGGCCCCATCCGACATTCTGGGGATTCCTGCTCCACCGATAGATTCCAGAGGTTACCAGTTTGGTTGCTTCCAAACCTGACATTCGCTTGAACGAGCGGAACGCGATGATACCTGCTGCGGAAAACGCCAAGCCGAAGAACACGACCACACCCCCGATTGCACCTGATACCGTTTTGTCAACTGGGAGCGGCCAAAGGGCATACCACGCGGCAAGACCGGTCAGTCCGGCGTGCAGCAGGTAGATGACCCAAACGCCCAATGCGGTCAGTGCTGATAGTTTGTCTTGTGTCGTGTACTCCCGCTGAACTCTCCGCGATACGCACGCCGCTAACAGGACAAAAATTGGGAGACCAACGTACACTATCCACATTTTCACTACCCTCCTTTGTGTTTCCTTCTCTAGCGCGGCAGGATCATCGGCATGCGGGTTGTGTAAGCCCGCCATGCTTTGCCAAACCCGATCAACAGCATTGTCTTGATCGGATTGCTCATGGCCGTTTTCCCTTTTGAACAAGCAAAATGCGATACTGCCCGCGCAGCAGGCTGGGTTCGTCCCGCGCGATGGTCAGGCCTGTTGCGCCGTGGACGATGTCGCTCAGGCGGCGGTTTGGGTCCGTGCCCATCGCGCGGGCGATGCGTCCCACCATCAAACGCGCCGGCGTCAGGGCGCTGCCCTCGGGCAGGAACTTGTCGAAGATCACCGCCCGCCCGCCGGGTTTCAGGGCGCGCCATCCCTCGCGAAAGGCCTGCGCGCCATCGGGTACGACGCTGAGGATCAGGTTGAACAGGACGGCGTCGAAGCTGGCCGCGGGGAAGTCCAGGGCTTGGATGTCCATTTCCAGCAGCGTCACGTCACGGCCTTGGGCCTTGTCCCTGGCTTTGGCGAGCATATCCGGGCTGAGATCGACCCCGACCACCGAAACGCCGGGTGGAATGTGGGGCAAATCCAGTCCGGTGCCGACGCCGGGGATCAGCAGCCGTTCGCCGGATCGCAGATCGAGCATGGCGATGGCGCGGCGGCGGGCGCGGCCGTACAAAACCGGAATCCAGGCGTCGTAAACGAAAGACCAGAGACGATAGATTTTGAGATTGCGCTGATTGTCCATATTCACTTTCCCGCCGTCACCAACCGGAAGACGTCGTAACGATCCTCGACCTGTACGTCAGAAAAACCGGCTCCGTGCAGCAGCCCCTCCCATCCCTCGCGGGTCAGGAAGATGTCGGCGATCTCGCCCCGGCTGCTCAGGCAGCCCAACCGCCCGCCGGGCGCGAGCACACGGCGAATCTCAGCCATTGCTTGCCGTTTCTCCTCCGGGGTCAGGTAGAGCAGCATGAAGGCGGTGGTGACGAGGGTGAACTCGCCGTCGTCGAAGGGCAGTTCCAGGACGCTGCCCTGGCGCAGTTCGACGTTCACCCCGCGCCGGGCCGCTTTGACGGTCAGTTTCTTCAGCATGGCCGGACTCAGGTCCAGCCCTACCGTCCGCCGCGCCCGCTCCGCCAGGGGCAGGGTCAGCAGTCCGGTGCCGCAGCCCGCGTCCAGCGCGTCGTCAGCGGGGCCGACGTCCAGTTGCCCGATCAGGTCACTCGCCGATCTCCGGTAGCCGGGCAGGTTGAGGAACGTCAGGTCGTAGACCGGGGCCAGCAGGGCGTAGAAACGGCGCACCCAGGGGGAACGAGCCTGTCCCTGAACGGTGCGGGCTGACTGCACGCCGCGCATCAGGGCGTATTTGAAGTTGCGGAACAATCCATTGCTCATTTGCGGTCTCCATTTCAGCGCCGTACTGCCTCAGCGCTCTTTCACCCCGGAAGCGACCACCAGCGAGCTCTTGATGAACCGCCAGAAGTGGGCCGGAAGCCACTCTTCCTGGTAGGCGGAAAGCCTTGCCTTCAGCGGCTCCCACACACGGCGGCTCACGTCTGCCTGTCCGACGAAGTCGAGCAGCCAGGCGCCGCGGGCGCCTTTCTCGGCGAATACTTCCATCAGCGCAAAGCGGGTTCCGTTCGGCATGGCGTCGTACAGGTTCGCGAAAATCGTCTCGTACGCTTCGAAGACCCCCAGCGCCAGGGTGATGAGCACCTTGGGCGTTTTCCCGTCCGGCAGGACGTCTTCCAAAAAGCCGGGCTGGATGTCCCGCAGGTCGCGCGCAAGCAGGCGGATGCGTGACGCGTCCGGACCCAGCTGGGCCGCCCTGCGCCGCGCTTTGTCCAGCATGCCTGCCGAGCCATCCACCCCGATGAGCAGCCCGTCCGGACCGATTTCCGGAAAAATATAGGGGAAATTCACCCCTGTCCCGCAGAACAGGTCCACCACCACATCGCCCTCCTGCAAATCCAGGGTTTGGATCGCGCGTTGGCGGGCCTGGCGGTACGGTCTGTCTCCAAAAGTGGACAAATCGTACACTTTGGAAAACAGGTTGTACCAATTCAGGGTCCTGTTCATGACGTTTCCTTTGGCGGGTGGGTGTTGGAACGACATCCAGCGCCGGAATTGCCGGTGAGATTCTGCTTACGCCTTGTAGCGCAGCAGCCGCAGGGCGTTCAGCACGACGACGATGGTGCTGCCCTCGTGGAAGACGATGGCTGTACCGATGCCTGCCAGTCCCGTGACGGCCAGCACGACCAGCACGGCGATCACACCCAGCGAGACGAACAGATTCTGCCGGATGATGGCTCGCGTGGCGCGCCCCAGCCCGACGGCGAAGGGCAGTTTCGAAAGGTCGTCGGCCATCAGGGCCACGTCGGCGGTTTCCAGGGCCACGTCGGTCCCCGCGCCGCCCATGGCGATCCCGACCGTGGCGTTTGCCAGCGCGGGGGCGTCGTTGACCCCGTCGCCGACCATGGCTACCACGCCGCGCGCTTCGACCAGGTCCCGGATGGCGGTCAGTTTGTCCTCCGGCATCAGGTCGGCGCGAAAGTCGGTCAACCCGACTTGCCGGGCGATGTGCGCCGCCACGCGAGGGTTGTCCCCGGTCAGCATGACCGTCTCGCGCACGCCGAGTTTTTTGATCGCGGCGAGCGCGGCGGGCGCTCCCGGGCGGATGACGTCCGCTACCGCGATCAGTCCGATCAGGTCTCCGTCCACGCTGACGAGCATGGTCGTTTTGCCCTGGTCTTCCAGCGCCTGAACCTGCTCCTGTACGGCCTGGGGAATGGCCATGCCGGCCTCGGCAAACAACTGTAAATTGCCGACCCGGGTCGCCTTACCTTCCACGACGGCCTGGATGCCGCGCCCGGTCACCGAAGTGGCTTCGCTCACGTCAGGGATCTCCAGGCCGCGTTCCTGGGCGGCCCGCACCACGGCCTGCGCCAGCGGATGCGCCGAGCGGCTTTCCACGGCTGCGGCCAGGGCGAGCAGGCCGTCGGTGGTCAGCGGGGCGTTGCCGGCGAACTGGTCGCCGGTGATGATGTCTGTCACCTGGGGTTTCCCGATCGTGATCGTGCCGGTTTTGTCGAAGGCGATCGCTCGCAGGCCTCCCAGGTTTTCCAGGTGCACGCCGCCTTTGACCAGCACGCCGTTGCGCGCTGCCTGGGCGACTCCGCTCAGGATGGCGGCTGGGGTGCCCAGGGCCAGGGCGCAGGGCGAGGCCGCGACGAGCAGCGTCATGGCGCGCAGGAAGGCATCCGCAAAGGGCACGCCGAATAATGGCGGGACGAAGATCAACAACAGATCCCCGACGAGCACCGCCGGGACGAACCAGCGTGTGAAGCGTTCGGTGCTTTGCTGGGTGGGCGACTTCTGGGCCTGGGCTTGTTCGACCATCTCCATTACCCGCGCCAGCGTGCTGTCACGCGCCAGCCGGGTGACTTGTACTTCCAGCGCGCCGGCGCCGTTCACCGATCCGGCGAAGACCTGGTCGCCGGGGGCTTTGTCGACGGGCATGGATTCGCCCGTGATGGGCGATTGGTCCAGCGCCGATTCGCCGTGCAGCACATCCCCGTCCACGGGCAGACGCACGCCGGGGCGCACGATGACCACGTCCCCGATGGCGACTTCCTCGACCGGGATCTCGATCTCGCCTTCTTCGCGGCGCACGAGGGCGGTCTTGGGGGTCAGGTCGGCCAAAGCGTGGATGGCATCGCGGGCGCGATCCAGGGCGCGCTCTTCCAGGGCGTGTCCCAGGCTGAAGAGGAAGAGCAGCAGCGCGCCTTCGGCAAACTCTCCCAGGAAGGCCGCGCCCAGCGCGGCGAGCACCATCAGCAGGTCGGTGTCGAAGTGACGCTCGCGCAGCGCGTGCAGGGCGTGGCGGGTGATGTCGTAGCCTCCTGCGACGTAGGCCGCCAGGTAGAACGCCAAACCCAACGGGGACGGAAGCCCCAGGAAGCGCTCGCCCAGCCAGCCTATCAGGACGAACAGGCCGGCGGACAGGCTGAACAACAGCTCCCGGTTCTCTTCGCACCAGCGGCGCACGCCCTTTACCGGGACGCGGTATCCCAACTGCCGGACGCGTTTCTCCAGCGTCCGGCGGTTGACGCGATGGGCGTCGTACTCCACGTGCATGCTCTGGCCGACGTAACTGACGCGGACGTCTAGCACGCCGTCCAGCCGTTGCAGGCTGTGCTCCAGCACCAGGGCGCAATCGGAGCAGTCCATGCCTTCGATCGGGATCACGTCGTGGTGGTAACGGTTGGCGATGTCGGCCCCGGCGCGCTTTGCCAGGCGTCGGAGATTGTCGATGGTGACAATTGCCGGGTCGTAATGCAGACACAGCTGCACCGGGGACTGGTCGCGGTGCAGGTGGACGTGGGCGACGCCCTTGTGCGCCCGCAGACTGTCCTGCAAGCGGATCAGGCAATCATCCTGGTCGTTCTCGATTTCGGGCAACAACAATGGGATGTCGATTTCTACGATTTTTTCGGGCATGTGTAATCCTGTAAATTGGTGGTCGGTGAACGTCGTTTTTTCAGGCGTCGCGGCCGCAGAACGGCTCTAGCGTAGCCCGCTCTTCGACTGCGTTCCCGTCGGTCGCTCCGCCAAGCTTTAACCGTGCAGTACGTGGTCCAGGCCGCGCTGGAACAGGTCGGTGACGTGGTCGTCGTCCAGCGCGTAGTGGACCTCGCGTCCCTGCCGGCGGGTGTGGACGAGACGCATCTGCCGCAGGGTGCGCAGTTGGTGGGAGACGGCGGACTCGCTGATGCCGACGATCTCGGCCAGCGTGCTGACGTTGGTCTCGCCGTTCAACAGCGCGGCGATGATGCGCACCCGGCTGGGGTCGCTCAGCGCGCGGAAGAGTTCGGCCAGTTGGACGGCCTGGTGCTCGGTCAGGGTTTGGGAGGGGAGTATGGTTTTTGTCATGGGCAATATCTGAGTATATGAGCAGATGTTCATGTATTTTACCCCCAGTTTCCATTTTGTCAAG
>JAADGN010000104.1 GCA_013152325.1 Chloroflexota bacterium | reverse complement strand
CTGAGCGAAGCGGCCAATGGAAGTGCGGCCGCATCGCCTTCGAGGGGGAAAGGGCGGGGCATGCAATCGCCGCGCTTCGACTGCGACGACGCTATCGCTTCGTCTCCGCCCAGCGACTGGGTCATGTATAGCCAAACCGATTTTCCAATGTGCAAAACCCGGCTTCCCTAGCGATACCCGACAGTTGACCCATCGGACGCGATGTCCGACAGTTGCACTGTCGGACGCCACAGGGGCTTGTCGCCCAAAAGCGCCCGGCGGCTGGAAACAAAACCGATCTTTGCCGAATTTCGAAGCGGCGAAGATCAGTTGCAACTTAAAAGAAATGGGGGAAGTGGGCCCGGCAGGATTCGAACCTGCGACCAAGCGATTATGAGTCGCCTGCGCTAACCGCTGCGCCACGGGCCCTTGACCGGTTGAAGGCAAAAAGCTGCAAGCCGAAAGTTTTGCGCCGTCGTGCCGCCACCCAACCTGCAACCTTCAACCGCACGAGAGCGGGAGACGGGATTCGAACCCGCGAATGTCAGCTTGGAAGGCTGATGCCTTACCACTTGGCGACTCCCGCTTGAAGCCTGATTTTACCGTGATGGACGCACAGGGTCAAGCCAATTCCAAGCAGGTATAATACGAACGGAGTCTGCCATGAAATCAATCCGCCGGATACTTGTTTGGGGAGCGCTGCTGCTGTTCGCCTGGCAGCCTGTCAGCGCACAGAGCGACGCGCCGCTGACGCTGGTGATGACCATCGACGGTCCCATCGCGCCGGCCATGCAGCAATACCTGCACCGCGCCATCCAGGTCGCCGAGCAGCGCCAGGCCGAGATACTCGTTTTGCAGCTCAACACGCCCGGCGGCAGCATCGACACGATGAACAACATGATCCAGGAGATGCGCGCCAGCCGTGTGCCCATTGTCGTCTACGTGGCGCCGCGCGGCGCGATGGCCGGTTCCGCCGGGACGATCATCACGCTGGCCGGACACGCGGCCGCGATGGCCCCGGAAACGGCCATCGGCGCGGCCAGCCCGGTCGGCCCGGAAGGCGAAGACCTGGGCAAGACGCTCCAGGCCAAAGTCGCCGAGATCACCAAGGCCACCATCCGCTCGCTGGCCGAGCGGCGCGGCCCCGAAGCCGTCAAACTGGCCGAGGAGACCATCGACAAGGCGCGCGCCGTTTCGGCGAACGAGGCTCTCGAAGCCGGGCTGATCGACTTCGTCGCCAACGACCTGGACGACCTGCTGCGTCAACTGGACGGCTTCCAGGTCGAGCTGGCGGACGGCCCGCGCACGCTCCACACCGCGAACGCCCGCGTGGACGACCTCCCGCTGACCTTCATCGAGCAGCTGCTGAAAATGCTGACCGACCCGAACATCGTCTTCCTGCTGCTGACGATCGGCGTGCAGGCGGTCTTCATCGAACTCTCGCAGCCCGGAGGCTGGGTGTCCGGGTTCATCGGCATCGTCTGCCTGGCGCTCGCCACGTACGGGCTGGGCATCCTGCCCGTCAACTGGTTTGGGCTGCTCTTCATGGCGATCTCCTTCGTGCTCTTCGTCCTGGACGTTAAAGCCCCCACCCACGGCGCGCTGACCGCGGCCGGGATCGGCTCGTTCATCGTCGGGGCGCTGGTGCTCTTCAACTCGCCGGGCACGCCCCAGTTCGAGCGCGTTTCGGTCCCGCTGGTCATCATGGTGGGGATCCTGACCGGCCTGATGTTCGCGGCCATCCTCAGCTTTGCCCTGCGCGCCCTGCGCGCGCCGGTCCGCACCGGACGCACATCGTTGATCGGGAACACGGGCACGGCCCAGTCTGCGCTCGATCCGAGCGGCACGGTCCGGGCGGGGAGCGAACTCTGGAGCGCGGAACTGGCCGAGGGCGCGGAAGCCATCCAAAAAGGCGAGCGGATCGAGGTCGTCGCGGTCGAAGGATTAAGGCTGAAAGTCAGGAAACTGGATGAAGGGACCACGCGCGGCCTCCCGCCCGATGAGGAGACCGCCGCGCCGCCGCAGTGACATGTCAAAACGGAACGAACGAGGACGTACGTCCGCCCCCCCGACCCGTGACCGGGTCGACCCCCAAAAAATGGACACCAAACCGATGCGCCGCCCGGCATGGATCAAGGTGCGCGCGCCGTCGGGCGAGGTGGTGCGGCAGCTGCACGCGCTGATGCGCAGCAAGGAACTGCACACCGTCTGCGAGGAAGCCATGTGCCCCAACATGGGCGAGTGCTGGGGCTCCGGCACGGCGACCTTCCTGATGCTGGGCGACGTCTGCACGCGCACCTGCGGCTTTTGCGACGTGAAACACGGCCGACCGCCCGCCCTCGACTGGCTGGAGGCGGAGCGCGTGGCGCAGGCCGTGAAGGCCATGAAGCTGAAACACGCGGTGATCACCTCCGTGAACCGCGACGACCGGCGGGACGGCGGCGCGCCGATCTTTGCGATGGTCATCCGCCGCATCCGCGAGCTGCAGCCGGGCTGCTCGGTCGAGGTGCTCATCCCCGATTTCAAAGGTTCGCTGGAGGCGCTCAAGATCGTCATGGACGCCCGCCCGGAGATCCTCAACCACAACGTGGAGACCGTGCCGCGGCTGTTCAAGGGCATCCAGCCGCAAGACAATTATGCCTGGGCGGAGGCCACCCTGACCAACGCCAAGAAACTCGACCCGGAGGTGCTGACCAAATCGGGCCTCATGGTCGGGCTGGGCGAGAGGCTGGACGAGGTCAAGGCCGTGATGCGCGACCAGCGCGCCTGGGGCGTCGACATCCTGACCATCGGCCAATACCTGCAGCCCAGCAAAAAACACCTGCCGATCGTGCGCTACTACACGCTGGAAGAGTTCGAGGAGTTGAGGGCCTACGGCCTGGGCCTCGGCTTCAAGTGGGTCGAGTCCGCGCCGCTGGTCAGGTCGTCGTATCATGCCGTCGAGCAGGTGCGGGCGCTGAGCAGCATTTATGGGGAGGCGGGGGAATGGGGAATGGGGAATGGATAATGGAGAATGATGAGTGGGGAATAGGGGGG
>JAADGN010000127.1 GCA_013152325.1 Chloroflexota bacterium | reverse complement strand
AGCGGAGATACGGTCGTGTCTTGGGGACTTATCATCACAGTGACTATCTTTGGGCTGACACATATAGCAACTACTCAGAGCCTTTACAATGCGGCGTATACTGGGGCGATTTTTCTTGTGTTGGGTCTTATCTATAAATCCAGCCGAAATGCTATCGGACCAATGCTTGCCTGGACGCTAATAAATGGACAGGTATGGTATCTGGCGCGACTATTGAGTTAAAAGTGGGTGCGGCACGACCCTGCATGAAGCAGACCGGGCCATCGCCCGAGGGGCAGCGGCGCGATTTTTTAACAATTGGTCGTGGGCGAAGGATGGTTCGGGTCAAAAACGCCGAGCGCCTGAACAAACCGTTAGTTTTCAATATCAAGTCGAAGGTGTGACCCAAAGGATCTGATGTTTTCAGAAAAAAGACCTGACATTATTTTAAAGAAGACGAGATCTTTTGAGTAAAATATCAAGATATTTTGAGCAAAACATCAAGACATTTTGACGAAGAAGACAAATAGTTCACAATGGCTGTCAAATTCTGCAAAGTGACAGAAGAAAGAACAACAGGAGCGGTTAATCGTTGAGAGAAACAAGAAAACCATCGTCTAAAAAAAGCCAAGTGAAAAAGAAGGAACGCCGTCAGAATGATCGTCCTGGCCTGGAACAGCCGCTTTCGGCAAAAGCAAAAGCGCCCCATCAAGGTGTTTTTTGCTTTCAGGCAGAGAGTGATACACACCGCTTCGGGTTTCGCGCAAGCGCCCGGACGAATATCCACCGGCGGCCAGGTTGCATCTTGGGCCTGTCGAAGGGACCCGCCCAACGGGTTGGCGGGAAACTCCCGCTCCCGCACGAATGGAACGTCCCGGTGCGGCGTCGAGTACCACGAGGGTGCCGCCCGTCTTCGGCAGCAGGTAAGCGGCGCGGTTTGAGCCAAGTCAGGCTCTGGTAGAATAATCGTGGGCTTGCCAAAACGGCGGGCGGGTGACGATCACGTTGAACGGTTTCCAGCAAAAGGAAATTGACTATGAGAACTATGACAAGTATTACGGTTTTGCTGCTTGCTGTTGTATTGGCATCGTGCACACTGCCAGTTGCGATCGCGCCAACCGGAACACCCACACACACTTACACAACGACGCCATCCCCCGCTTTGACCGCTGCTCCAGCGCCAACAAATACCCCTGCCGTGATCGAACACCGCATCGGAGTTCGCAGGGGCGACTCCGGTATGGAATTCTACGACCGGGTCAATGGCGAACGCTTCGTACCGCGCGGCGCCAACTACCACCGCTGGGTATCCAAGCTCTCACCCGAACAGGGCAGCGTCTACGTTGATGCGCTCTTCAATACGAACTTCGGCCAGCTCAATCAGGCCGAAGCCGAGCTGCAACAGATGGCCGCGCTGGGATTCAACACGGTACGGGTATGGAAGAACGCCTGTTGGGGCGGCGTAAGAGGCTGTATCGGAAACCCGGCAGGCGGTCTTTCTGATGCCTACCTGGACAACGTCACCGAGTTCCTGCGCATGGCAAAACGGCACGGCATCTACGTCATTTTCACCGATGACTGGATCCCGGATGATGGCGGCTACGGCCAGGAGCTCGCCCGTGGCTGCGGCGACTCTTTCGATGGCTACAACTGTTTCTATTTGACCAAGTATGGCATCGCCGCGGAACGTCAGTATTGGCAGGATTTCATTCAGGGGTTGATCGAGCGCGGCGCGCCGTTCGACGCCGTGCTGGCCTATGAGCTGAAGAACGAGGCCTTTTATGAGTCGCAGCTTCCACCGCTGGACCGCACATCCGGGACAGTCACCACGGCAAACGGGAACACCTATGACATGGCCGATGCGCAGAGCCGCCAGAGCATGATGGAGGAAGGCTGGCTGTATTGGAGCGAGCAGTTGCGGAATGCCATCCTGGCGGTCGATCCAACCGCCCTGGTGACGATGGGTTTCTTCGTCCAGCAGGAACCGAACCCGGTGCGGGAGGGCGACCCGCGGCTGGTCTACCTCGATCGCATCGTCCAGGAATCGCAACTGGACTTCCTCGATTTCCATGCCTATCCGGGCTACGACCTGTCCATCCAGGGACATGCCGAGAACTTCGCCATGATCGGGAGCGGGGACAAGCTGATCATCATGGGAGAGTTCGGAGCCGACAAGAATAACTACGCCTCGCCTGAGCGCGCCGCCGCCAGCTTGCAGTCCTGGCAGGTAGACTCCTGTGCATTCGGTTTCGACGGATGGCTCCTGTGGACATGGGGCGAAAACCCGGGGTCCGAGTTCTGGAATGCGGGCGACGCGGACGGGGTTATAGGGACTGTGCTCTCTCCGAGAAGCCGGCCCGATCCGTGCGCCTACGGCGAATTCGATTTCATCCGCGTCAACGTCGCACCTCAGGCCGTCATCACCGCCTCGAGCGCCGCCAACGGTTACCCGCCCCAGCAGGTCGCCGATGAGACACAGGAATATTGGAACGCATCTGGGAATCCACCGCAGTGGATCCAACTGGCGCTGGCAGCCCCGACCGACGTCGAAGCCATCGTGCTCACCGTCGCCCAGAGCCCGCCGGGAAGAAGCGTGCACCAGATATGGATTCGCACAACCGGCCAGGAGCTTTCGCTGATGAAGACCTTCGACGGGGTGACCGATGAAGGGGATGTCCTCACTTACCTGCCGGAGGAACCGCTGATCGGGGTCGACCTTGTTCGGGTGGTGACCACGAGCATGCCCGACTTGTGGCCTGCCTGGCACGAGATCGAGATCTTCACCAGAACACCACCAAAATGAGCGCCTTCGTTGCAAGAAGGTGATCCGAACGAACCGCCCGCCGTTTAATGCAAACGTCAGGTGAAAAAGAAGGAACGCTGTCAGAATAATCGTCCCGGGCTGGAACAGCCGCTTTCGGCAAAAGCAAAAGCGTCCCGTCAAGGCGTTTTTTGCTTTCAGGCAGCACCACCCTGCCCCGCGCCGCAGGCACGAGCGGGCAGAGAGTGACACACACCGATTCGGGCTTCGCGCAAGCACCCGGACGAATATCCACAGGCGGCCAAGTTGCATCCTGGGCTTGCCGAAGGGAGCCCGACGGGTCGG
>JAADGN010000088.1 GCA_013152325.1 Chloroflexota bacterium | reverse complement strand
AGTTTTTTGAATTTTCAGAATCGTCGGAAAATCAACTTTGGTCGCGGAGACTGTGTTGTAGTGGTTGGTTTTGTGTGGCCGTCAGAGGCTGAGACTTACACATTGGTTGTACAGTCTGGTCCTGAATATTGCTCTTACGATCAAGAGAATATGCTTCAATAGTTAGCATAACAACAGATATCTTTAAGCCTGGCGCCCCAACAGCCGATCGGCAAGCGCGAACAGGGCCCCGCCCGCCTCGCCTTGCGGAGCGGCCTCTCGCAGCGCGTCCAGCGCTTTGCCGGTCAGTTGGTCGGCGGCCCGACGGGTGAAATCGCGCCCCCCCTCGAGCGCCAGTTGTTCGGCGAGCGCGGACACTTGTCCTGCCGCGACCGGGCCGGCGTGCCAGCGTTTGGCGAAGTCTCCGTTTTGCGCCAGCCCGTAGAGCACCGGCAGGGATTTTTTTCCCGCCACCAGGTCGCTGGCGGTGGATTTGCCCGTCAACGCGCTGTCGCCCCAGATGCCGAGGTAGTCGTCCTGCACCTGGAAGGCCAGGCCGAGATGGCGGCCAAAATCCCGATATGCGGCGAGCGCGCCCTCGTCTGCGCCGCCGAGCAGCGCGCCGATCTCGGTGCAGGCGGAGAGCAGCGCGGCCGTCTTTCCGGCGATCATCGGCCAGTAGGATTCGATGTCCAGGTCGGCGCGCGTTTCGTACGAAATGTCGAGGTATTGACCGCGCGTCAGGTCGAGGCAGGTATTCTGCAAAATGCGCGCGGCCCGGACAACGGTCCCGGCGGGGTAACCGTTCTCCAGGTCGGACATGGCCAGATTCGCCAGGATGAACAACCCGTCCCCGGCGTTGATGGCCTGCGGCATGCCCCACTTGACCCAAACGGTCGCCCGGCCGCGGCGCGTGTCGGAATTATCCTGGATGTCGTCGTGGACGAGGGAGAAGTTGTGGACGAGTTCCACCGCAGCCGCGGCCGGGAGGGCATCTTGCCACGCCCCGGTCTTGCTTGATGCGGCAGCCGTTAACAAGACCAGCAGCGGGCGGATGCGTTTGCCGGTCGTCCTGGGGCCTGCGCCCTCGCCAGTCCAGCCCATGTGGTAGGTCAGCATACTGTGGAATTCGGCGGTGTGCGGCTGGTCGAGCCGCGCGACCTGGCGCTGGAGTTCGGTTTCGATAGCGGAAAGGAAGGTTTGGGTGATGTCCGTCATGGTGGTAGATTTTACCCGATTTGGCGGTTCAGCGCAGCCGCCACAACTCAAAGCCTCCGAAGCCGGTCGAACCCAACAACGCGTTTTCGCGCGCCGTCCATTGGTAGAAGATGCCCGCGCCGGGATTGTTGGGATCGTAGAGCAGCGTTTCGGCGATGATAAAGCCGTCTTCTGTCGCGTAGTTGGTGACGGCGTAGGCGCGCAGATCGCTGTCCACGCGGGTGACGACCAGCATATGTTCGAAGTTGCCCCTGCTCCCGCTGTGAAGGTACAGGAAATCGCCCGGCAGGAGCGGAAAAGCGCGCCAGTCGACTTTGTTGATCGAGGTCTTCGTTTTGATGTGGCGGAAATATTCTTCGGGGAAGGTGCTGTTCAAGATCCGCTGGTCTTCAGGGACGTCGGGATTCAGCAGCCAGAAATCGTGCGGGTCCACCTCGGCGCTGACCAGGTTCGCATCCCGCATGATCGCGATGGCGAGCGGCCCGCAGATATTGCTGGGGTGTCCGTAGCCGACGCCGTTGATGGCCTTCGCCAGCGGGATACTCTCCTCGATGGTTGGGGCGACATAGCGCAGGGAAACCGCGTGCAATTGTGCCCGCTGCTCATTCGTCAGCGGCCCCGACGTGATCAACGGCTCCACGAGTTCAACGGATTCGGCGGATGCTGTCTCGCGCGGCGACAGCGGGATCTTTGTCGGCGTGGGGGTAAAGTTCGACAGCGCAGGCGCAGCGGCTGGAAAGGGTGTGCCGGACGGTTGTGCGGCTGCGACGGCTGCGACGGGATCCGCCGGTGCGGGCGCGGCCGCCGGCAGGGGGGCAAATTTCGCGACGAGGAACATGCCTGTGATCAGAAGCGTGGCGATCCCCATCCCGGCGACCAGTCCGAAGCCTGCGTATTTGAAATCAGATGACATTTGGACGTTGCTGTGACGTTATTGGCGAGGTTGGATTCAATGTGATCCCTTCGACCGGCTCAGGGCAGGGGCGGATTTCAGGATTGGGTTTGGACGATTCACCCGTGCAGCAAGGCGCGTTTTTGCAGATCGGACAGATCTCCCGCCCCCGCCGCGAACATTGCGACCCGCAGCTGCCGCGCGGTCAGGCGCGCCACGTCCACCGCGGCCTCGGTCGAGACGGCCGCCGCTTTCAGGAACACGCCCGCCATGCCGCCCAGCGTCGCGCCCAGGGCGATGGATTTGGCGATCTCCACGCCGTCTTTCAGGCCGCCGGAAGCGAAGACGAGCATCTCCGGCGCGGCGCGCTTGACGTTCAGGATCGACTCGGCGGTCGGGATGCCCCAGTCGACGAAGGCGGCGGCCAGGTCGCGGGTGGACTCGTCCGGCGCGCGGTGCATCTCGACCTGCGACCAGGATGTCCCGCCCGCGCCGGCCACGTCGATGGCGGCCACGCCCGCATCCGCGAGCATGCGGGCGGCCTTTTCCGAGATGCCCCAGCCGACTTCCTTGGCGATGACCGGCACGGGCAGTTTTTTGCAGACCAGCTCGATTTTGCGCAGCAGGCCGCTGAAGTCCGTGTCGCCTTCGGGTTGTACCGCCTCCTGCAGGGGGTTCAGGTGCAGGATGAGCGCGTCGGCGGCGATCATCTCGACGGCTTGCTGACAGAACTCCACGTCGTAGCCGTAGTTGAGCTGCACCGCGCCCAGGTTGGCGAAGAGCAGGATGTCGGGCGCTGCGTCCCGCACCCGGAAGGTGGCCGCCAGCGCGGGGTCCTCGATGGCGGCACGCTGCGAGCCGACGCCCATGGCAATGCCGGTCTCCTGGGCGGCGGTGGCCAGACGTCGGTTGATCTCGGCGGCTTCGTCTGTCCCGCCGGTCATCGACGAGATCAGGATCGGGGCCTGGAGATGTCTGTCGAACAGGGTCAGGCTGGCGTCCACGTCT
>JAADGN010000086.1 GCA_013152325.1 Chloroflexota bacterium | reverse complement strand
AGATCAGCGTGCGGACCGACCAGGGGGTCGGCTTTTGCCCTGCACACCCGAAGGGTGAGCCGACTTTTATGAGCCGGGGCAGGACTGCACGTGTGCCCCGCAGGGATGGTCCGCCGAATTTCAACGTACGCTATTTGGGCGAGACTTGCCGCCCAAAAGTGTCCGGTGGCTGTACAAAACCATTATAGTCCAAATTCGACGCTTCATAAATATAGGGCAGGATGTGAAGCCTGCCCTATATTTCCATCTCTTGCGGTACTCCTTATTTTAGCCTTGCGGCCACAATTTCCGCCACATCCAGCACTTGCATTTCGCTGTTGGCGTCTTTGGCGGCATCGTTCATCATCGTCAGGCAGAAGGGGCAGCCGACGGCCAGCATCTCTGCGTTGGTGGCGTCCGCTTCCTTGAAGCGCGTCGCGTTGACGGCTGACGTGCCGTGTTCTTCCTCTTTCCACATCTGCGCGCCGCCTGCGCCGCAGCAGAAGGACTGTGCGCCGTGCCGCGGCATCTCTCGAGTTTGACGTCCTTGAGCACCTGGCGCGGTTCGTCATAGACATCATTGTGACGCCCCAAGTAGCAGGGATCGTGGAAGGTCACCTTGCTGTTCTCCTCCGGCGCCAGCTCGAGTTTGCCCGCGCCGATCAACTCATTGATGAGTTGTGTGTGGTGCACCACCTCGTACTCGCCGCCGAAGGCCGGGTACTCGTTTTTGATGGTGTGCAGGCAGTGCGGGCAGGTCGTCACGATGCGCTTGGGCTTGACTTCGTTGAGCATTTCCACGTTGGCGCTTGCCAACTCGAAGAAGAGATACTCGTTCCCCGCGCGGCGGGCTGAGTCGCCGGTGCACTGCTCGTTCTGGCCCAGCACGGCGTAGTTGACCCCTGCCGCGTTCAGGATTTTGGCAAAAGCCTGCGCCGTCTTCTGGGCGCGGGCGTCGGTCGCCGGCGCGCAGCCGACCCACCACAGGATATCCGGCTCCGGGTTCCGCTCGATGGTCGGCACGTCCAGGCCCTCGGCCCACTTCATGCGCTCGGTCGGCGGGACGCCCCACGGGTTGAGCGTGCGCTCCATACCGCGGAAGGCGGTCTCCAACTGTTTCGGGAAAGCGTTCTCCATCAACACCAGCCCGCGGCGAATGTCGAGGATGTCGCGCATCGGCTCGTTGCCGACCGGGCAGATGTCCACGCACGCGCCGCAGGAGGTGCAGGCCCAAACCGCTTCCGGCGGAAGAAGGTACTCGGTCAGGTTCTTCTCCGTCGGCTTGCCGGCGGCAAAATCCTTGCCCTCGTGTTTCAGGAAATAACGCTTGTTGATTTCCACCGCCGCGGGCGAGAGCACCTTGCCTGTGTTATAGGCCGGGCAGACCTCCTGACAGCGGTAACACATGATGCAGGCGTAGGCGTCCATCAACTGTTCCCAGCCCAGGTCTTCCATCTTCGAGACGCCAAACTGCTCGATGCTCTCGTCGTCGAAATCCAGTTTGCTCAACTCGCCGATCGAGCGGCGTTCCGGCTTGAGCAGGAAGTTGAACGGGGCGAAGAACAGGTGGATGTGTTTCGAATAAGGGAAATAGGGGAAGAAGGCCAGAATCAGGCCCAGCGCGATCCAGAACGAGACGTGCTGCATGACGACCAGCGCAGCCGGACTCATCCCGGACCACAGGCCTGCCACCGCGCTGGCAAAAGGCTGCCAGGCGTCAGCTCCTTCTGCCGCAAGGATGAACGATTCGCCCAAAAAGCGGAATCCCACGTGGAAGAAGATGAACGCGCCCACGATGGCCGAATCGCGCGGGATCCAGACGCGGGCCGTCGGGTCCAGCATGGTGCTCTCGCGCGTCCCCAAAACTGCCGGGCGGGCGATGAAGCGGCGCGCCATCAGGAAGACCATCCCGACCAGCACGCCCACGCTCAGGATGTCCGCGCCCAGGCGGTAGATGTCTCCCAGCACGCCGGTCCCCAGGAAATGAAAACCGGGAATATACGCCTGGAGCACATCCCCAAGGTTGACCAGGATGTAATAGGCGAAGCCCCAGCCGACGAAGGCGTGGAGCAGGCTGGGCCCGAAGCGGAAACGGAAGACGGGCTGGAAGGTGAGCACTTTGTAGATTGCCGGTCCCAGCCGTTTCGGCGCCAGACTCCAGTCCGGTTTGCCCTGGCCGCGCCCGATGATGGCGATCATGCGTTTTACGCCAAGCCATGTGTAATACACGGAGACAATGACGGCCACTACGAACAGGATTTTTTCAACGGGTGTGAGCATTTCTCCTCCTGTGACGAATCCGTCCCGCGTTTTTGTTTTTGACAATGCGGGATGCTAAAAGTTTATCACAAGGGGGGCCTGGGGCAGGATGATGAATGTCTGTTTTTTTGCGTGAGAAAATTAACGCATGGGTTCAACGGCTGATATCGTTCACGTAGTCTCTTGCCCCCTCGCAAACCGGCGTCAGGTAAGAAGAGACGCTCTTCCAGTCGAGCGCTTCACCGGCTGCATAGGCATCTTCCACCGCAAGGGACAGGCAGCCAGACCCGGCATTGTAATTGACCAGCGTGAACTTCCACAGGTCTTCGTATGTGCTGACCGCGCCTGGTGAGTCGTTGGTCACGTTGTGCACGATGTGCCCGGCCTGCTCGCAGTTGGCCAGCAGCGTGTGCGCGAAAACGCTGACGCTGAATTCCGCCTGCGAAATGTCCAGCCCCAACGGGCAGTTTTCGCAAGTTGCGTTGACGCTGTACACCAGCGCCTCGCGCAACAACGCTCGTTGTTCGTCCTGTAGGTGCAGATACCCTTTCCGGCAGGCCGCGCCGTCCAACACCAGCGGGCAGAATTGCTCGAAGAAGATCGGATTCCAGAGAAAAACGGTGTCCGCGCCGTCGCTTGTCAATTGTCCCAGCCCGACATCGCTGCCATCCGGGGAGATTCCCGGCCAGAACTGGCTCTCGCGGGCGAACAGGTTTTTGAGCAAGTGCGCCGGGACGCTGGTCTCTTGTGCGATGTCCATGATCAGCGCGTCGAAACGGTTTTGCCACTCGTTGACCATGGGGCGGGCGGCTTCCAGTCCACAATTGTTCGCTCTGTCACGGCCGGGGAACAACCCGTTTCCGGGACATTCGCTGGCGTCCACAAATCCCTGTGTGATCAAATTCCCGGCCAGATAGGAGTACGAAAAGTTGGAGGTCAATGCCGCGATGTCGCTCGGCGTCAAGAGCCAACCCGGCGGCCCGCCGACGGGCGGGAAAACCTCCCAGATCTCGGCGCAGCCGGCGGCAGGCTGGCCGCGCCATTGTGGACTGAGCACGTCCACGTACCAGAGTGGTTCGTCTGGCGAGCTGCCTTCCGTTTGGACGACACGCACCCGGGCGTCGAAAACTTTGCTGCTGTCGCCATAACTGGAATACGCCCAAAACGCCACATCGATGCCCGCCTCGCCGGTGATGGACAGGGGCAGGCGGCATTGTGCACCACAGGTGAACGGCTTGCCATCCATCTCGCCCTCGATGCGGGTGATGTGTTCGCCCGAAAGCGGCTCGTCGCCGGTCAGGATCAGCCTCGGAGCGGACGCGCAGCGGTTCGTCGTCGCTTTGGGGCGGCAGCCATCCAGCGTGATCCAGACCACGGGCGGCGGCAGCGCGACCGGAACATCACGTTGGGCGGGCATGCTGGAGACAAAATGGAGGTAATAGCCGGGACAGGCTGAAGGGTCATCCTTCAAGGTCTCTGCGGGGCAAGGCAACTGCTCCAGCCACTCTTCGTAGAGCGTCGTGCCGCAGTCAATGTAGATCTCCCCCGGCGTGGGTTGGCCTTCATGTTCGACGGTGATCGTGCAGACGGCCTGATTGTCCGCCCAGCGGGTCAGCCACCACTCGTAAGCCGTGTAACGGACAGTGACAGCCGTGTAGCGGTCGGGGCCAGGAGGCTGGTTGTGCGGCGCGGCGAATACGCTCCCTGTCTTGAATGTTGCAGCCAAGCAGCCCAACAGAAAAAGAAAAGCCCCCCAAATGCGTGCGTGTTGTGTGTGTTTCCCCATGATCTCTTGATCGGTCCGCAAAGAAGATCAGACCCCGTATTGCCCATTATTATAGCAGAGTGGCGGCGCGATGGAATGGCAAAATCGACCATGTCCCCGAATCAAAAGAGCCCGCCAGCGCGGGCCCTTTTTGTTTTGCGGCGGCTATTTTTGCTCTTCCTCCAGCTCTTCCAGCAGGGACAGGTCCTGTTTCAGGCTGCGCCAGCGGGTGAAGATACTGATCAGGTAAATGAACGTCACGCTGAAGAAGACCGTATAACCGGCGATCATGTAGGCGGATGTGTCGGGAGTGGTGGCTTGAAATAACATCAGTTTCTCCTATTGCATGACCTTGAGTTTCAACTGTTCGACGCGCTGCGCCAGATAGCCCAGGCGGATGCGGTTCCAGAACAGGTCTGCGAAGATGACGGTGAAGGCGAACAGGGCGAAGAAGAAGGCGGTCTTCATCCCGGAGGTCATATTGAACCCGCCTTCGGCAGCCGCGCTGGCCGAACCGATCACGACCGGGTGAATGGTGCGGAACAGGCGAATGGACAAGAAGGTGATCGGGACACTGACCGCGCCGACCAGCGTGTAGACCGCGCCGAAGCGCGCCCGGCGGTCGGGGTCTTCGATGCCCTGACGCAGCATCAGGTAGGCCAGGTAGATCATCTCGACGATGGCCGCGGTCGTCAGGCGCGGGTCCCAGGTCCACCAGGTGTTCCAGATGGGGCGCGCCCAGATCGAGCCGAGCACAATCGCGATGAAGAAAAAGACCAGGCTGATCTCGACTGCGGCCTGCTCGATGATGTCCCATTTCAGGTTCTGGGTGCGCAGGTAGATGATGCCGGTCACACCGGCCGCGACGAAGCCCAGCAGGCCAACCCAGGCCGCTGCGACGTGGAAGTAAAAGACGCGTTGTACTTCGCCCATGACCTTCTCGGTCGGAGCGTAGACGAGCGCCAGGTAGGTAGCCACGGCCAACAGGATGACCGAGACGATATCTAAAACGGATAAAAAGCGGGGTTTGGGTTGCATAGGTTCTCCTTCTTGAATGCAGGGGCAACTCACCGAGCCGCCCTTACTCCTCGACGACGTAATCAAAAACCATGAAAGCGATCGCGGTGAAGATCACGTCGTAGCCGATCAACAAATTCAGCCAGGGCATGATCGCGGTCATCTCCGCACCTTGCAGAAATCCGCTGCTGGCCTTGACAGCCGCGATCAGGATCGGGAGGACGACCGGGAAGAGCAGGATGGGCAGCAGCACGTCCCGCGTGCGCGCCTGGACGCTCATCGTCGAGAGCAGAGTCCCGACGGCGGTATAGCCGACCGAGCCGAGCAGGATGACGCCCATCAGCCCCGGCTGGAACAGGTTGGTGTTGTACAGCACGCTGTAGGCGGGCAGGACGATGATCTCCACAATGAGCATGAAGACCAGGTTGCTGATGACCTTGCCAAAATAGATCGCGCTGCGGTCGACCGGCGCGAGCAGGAGCCCGTCCAGGCAGCCGCGGTCCTTTTCGATGGCCATCGAGCGGTTCAGTCCGAGCGTCCCGGCGAAGGCGAAGGTCACCCACAGCACGCCGGCGGTGACCGAGGTGCGCGTCTTCACGTCCAGTTCGAGGGCGAAGTTGAAGATCAGGATGACCAGCAGGGCGAAGACCAGCATGGCCGAGAGCAGTTCGCGCGAGCGCAGTTCGGCGGCCAGGTCTTTCCAGGCGACGGCGCCGATAGCGCGCAGGTAATTGGTCGCCGGACGCTGGTCAGCAGCCGCTGGCGTCTCGGCAGTGGACAGGCCGGGATCTGTGATCTGTGGTTTGCTCATGAGCCGGCCAGCGCTTTCTTGTAGAAACTGAGCAGGTTGTCCTTGCCCAGGTCTTCGTGGGTGGCCGAGGCCGCGATCACGCCGCGCGAGAGCACGTCGAAACGGGTCGCCAGGTCTTCGGCGCGCGCCAGGTCGTGGGAGGTCATTACCACGGTGCGGCCGCGTGCAGCGACGGTGCGCAGCACGTCGTCCAGCATGGCGGATGCGTCCTGGTCGAGGCCGGTGTACGGCTCGTCGAAGAGCATCACTTCCGGGTCATGGAGCACGGCGCGCCCAATGGCGAGACGCTGCTGCATGCCGCGCGAGTAGGTGCGTACCAGGTCGCGGCGGCGGTTGGTCAATCCGATCATCTCCAGGACTGCGGCGATGCGTTTTTCGATGTTGTGCAGACCGTACATGCGGGCGTAGAAAGTGAGATTCTCCTCGGCCGTCAGGTCTGCGTACAACAGGGGTTGATGCGAGACCACGCCCAGACGTCGGCGGACGGCCGCGGCCTGTGCGGGCAACTGAAAACCGGCGATTTGCACCTCGCCCATCGAGGGGCGCGCCAGCGAGGCCAGGATGCGCAGGAAGGTGGTTTTCCCGGCGCCGTTCGGGCCGATCAGGGCCACGAATTCACCCGGCTCGACGTGGAAATCCATGCCGCGCAGAACGGTTTTCAGGCCGAAGCGTTTGACGAGTTTGCGGACTTCGATCATGTGTTTTCGACAAGTGGCGATGATGCGCCAGGCACTTTGGTCACGGTTACACCAGTTCCTTCAAGCGCGCCCTGAGTTCGGCGCGGCGCTGCTTGTAGGCTTCCTCGGGCAAGTCGCCAGCGCGGTAGGCGTCGTCCAATGCGATGATGGCGTCCATGACGCTTTCCGCATCGTCGAATTCGACCTCGTCTTCCGCCTCCTCGAGGTCATATTCCTCATCTTCGAATTCTTCGTCGAGTTTTTCCTGCGAACGGTCGCGCCAGAAGAGCCACAGACCGGTCAGGATCAGGACGATGCCCAGCGCGCCCGCGCCGATGAGCATATTCCGCCGCGAGTCGACGTCGCTGGTGGGCGACGCGGCGGCCTTCGGCTTTCCGGAGATGGTCATCTCCAGGGTCGCGCCGACGGGCAGCGGCTGGCTGGCGTAGAGATCGTATACCGTACCCTGGAAGTCGCGCGTGCCGCCTTCCTGCAGCAGGTCGCTCCGGAGTTTGATGCCCTGCGGAACCATCACAATGGCCGAGTCGACCGGCAGGCTGACCGGCTGGGCGAAATCCATCTTCTTCGAGTAGGGTATCTCAAAAGCGACCACGATCTGGTGCTGGCCGATGCCCGGCAGGACGGGCGCTTTGTCGCCAAAGCCGTCCATGGTTTGCACGTAGCGGTCGCCGATGGTGCTGTCGTCAAATTGCAGGTTGGTCGCGCCTTCCGGCAGGCTGAAAGTGATCACGGCCTGCCCCTCTTCGGCGGGGACAATGGTCTTGACGGTGGGGTTGGTGACCACGAAGACTTCAACGATCTGGACGGTGTCCGCCTTCGGGTCGATGTAGTCGATGAAGATGTGCCAGCGGTCAACGCTCAACGCGGACGCATCGGTGCTCGTTTCGAAGAAAGTGACCGGCAGGTCGATGGCGTTGGTGCCTTCGGCAACGAATGCCGGGTCGGATGCGTAGATCACCGTCTGGTAGTCTATAACAGCCACGAAGGCGCGCTGCGCCGGCATGGGGACATCGTTGAAGGTGTAAGAGCCGTCCGCGTCAAGTTCTGTGCTCAAGGTGATACTTTCGGTGAAACCGCCGCCCTCGTTGATGTCGAAGCCGCGCAGCGTGATCTCCAGCCCGGAGGGAAGTTCGCCGCCGGAGCCGTTGGTCACGACGCCGCTGATCGTGCCGAGGCCATCCGGCGTAGCCGTGGGTTCCGCGGCGACTTCTGTCGCAGGCTGCCCGGTTGCGGCGGGGGTCGTCTCGCCTTCGGCCAGGGGGGTGGCGCTCAGGGCCGATTCGTCTGTTGGGGTCCCGGCAGCAGGCTCCGGGGTCTGGGAGGGTTCCGGCGCTGCCGCGGGCGCGGACATGGCTCCCAGCGTGAACGTCCGCAAATAGGCCGTCAGCGCCCAGCGTCCACCTTCGTCCAGCGTGGCGCCGAAGGTCGGCATTCCGCCCATGGTGCCATTGGAAATGGCTTCGTACATCTCGGCTGCAGAGAAGTCTGCCATGAAGGCCTGGTCGGTGAAGTCGGCTGCGCCGCCAATGCCCGTGCCGTCCGGCCCGTGACAGGCAATACAGTTGTCCGTGAAGAGTTCTTCACCGGCGGCGAGCTGCTCGGGCGTGACGCTCATCGAGAAGGCATAGGCGACCACGTCCCAGCGGTCCTGCTCGCTCAAGCCGGAGAAGGGCGGCATGAAGTTGTCCAGGTCGCCCTGGGTGACGGTGGTGAACCACTGCGCCGGAGAGGCCTGACGGACTGTGGCCGGGTCGGCCAGCGCGGCGGGCGGATTGGGGAGCTGCGCGGCTTGCGGGCCGTCGCCCAAGCCGGTTTCGCCGTGACAGGCGGCGCATTTTTCCGCATAGATCGCGGCGCCGTTTTCGAGATCGGGCGACGCGCCGGGGTAGAGCGGCCCGACGGTCGGGCGCGGGGTGGGCGATTTGTAGGCTGGCGGCGGGGTGATATCTTCGGCCAGCGAGACGCATGCCGAGAGCAGCAGGGCGGCCAGGGCCGACAAAATAACGAGGCGGAATTTCATTTTTTATCCTTACTTTTCGAGTGTCGTAACGTTAACCGTCATTGGGGCGGTTTTCCGCAGTTCGGGCAGAATTGATCCGAGCGCAGGATCGGACGTCCGCAGTGGGGGCAAAAGCCGCCAGATTTTTCCTTGCGGGCGCTGCGTCGGGCCGCGATCAGGGATTCAAGCTCGTCGTCGCCGAAGGCATCTTCTGACGAGACGGGTCGGGCCGCATCCGCGCGGCGGGCGGCGATGGCTGCTTCCAGGCGGCTTTCGGCGTCCGCCGCGGGCGTCCCTTCCTGGTAGGCGTCCAGTTGACGAAGCGCCTCGGCGCCTTTTTTGAGCAGCGCGGCGCGCTGTTTTGGATAATCTTCGGCGGGTATCTTGCCCAACTCGTGATCGAAATCGAGTTCTTGCAGGGCATCGAGCACCCGGTCGCGCTCGGCCATCAGCGTCGAGAGTTCGTGTTCTTCGTCAGTCGTGCGGCGGGCGCGCCGTTCCATGAACGGCTGTGCCAGGAATAGCGCGACCAAGATCAGCAGGGCCAGCAACAAAAAAATAGCGCCAATATCCATGTTATCTCTCTCTATTCGGCGAGCAGGGAATCGACAATGCTCTGAATCTGGTCGATAGATGTGAACGGGCCGATTTGCACGTATTGCAAAACACCCTCACGGTCGAGGAAATACGTCTCCGGCACGCCCTGGATGCGGAAGGCCTGCGAGATGCGTGTGCCCATATCGGGGCCATTCGGGTAGGTGATGCCAAATTCCTCGAGATAGGCGAGCGCCTCGGGCTCGGTGTCCACATAGTCTACACCCAGAAAGACGACCTCGCCGCCCGGTTGGTAATATTGCCAGGCTGCTTCCAATTCGGCGGCCTCCTGTTTGCATGTCGTGCACCACGATGCCCAGAAGTTGATGACAACGATTTTGCCGCGCAAATCAGAAAGGGTGACCGGCGATTTGCCTTCATAAGTATAGTCATCGAACAGGGTCAGGCTGAAATCGTAAATCCGGTCGCCGGCTTGCACCGTCCCTTGCTGGTTGCGCATCAGCCCTATCCCCAGGATGACGAGCAAGGCGATCAGCGCCACCCAGACGATGATCTGCACCCAGAGCGGCATATCGCGTTTGGGCGCAGTGGTTTCAGGTGTGTTTTCTGTCATGTCATTCTCCAATTTCGGATATCGACGATTCGATCCGTCGAGGTCAGTCACGTGTGCGGAGTTCCTCTTCCAGGCGGGCGATATACTCGTCCGATTCGTCCGCCTCCGACGCTGACCCAGGGCCTGCTTCCGTTTCGACGGCTGCCGGTTTGTTCCAGGCGCGCAGCGCACGGAACAGGATGACAGCTCCGGCCAGGATGATCACAGGCGGGACGAGGTAGACCAGCCAGTTGAGGCCTGTGCGCGGCGGCTCGGAAAGCACGCGTGCGCCGTAGTTGTCCACAAAGTATTGCTTGATCTGCTCTTCCGTCCAGCCATCGGCCAGTTGCTGGCGGATGAGTTCGCGCCACTGGGCGCAGGCTTGCGTCTCGCATACATCCAGGGGGGTGTTCTCGCAAACCGGGCAATACAACTGTTTGGCGATGGCATTGACATCGTCAGCAGTGGGCGTTGGGCCTTGTGCAGAAACCACACTCACCGTTAGGATGACCGTTGAGATGGTCAGAACAAGAACAATAAAGATAAACCACAAACGTTGTTTCATGCGTCTCTCCTAAACGTTCTACCGTTTCAACGTTGAATTCAGCAGGTCACGATTTTCCTGTAGCAACGGCTTCGACCGTCATTTTGTGTTCATTCGTCCCGAAAAAGAGACTGTCCGGTCCTGACGGGGTGAGCCAGGAAAGTCGCTTCTGCAAGGCGTTTCCTCGAAACTGTAATCTGCCGGAATTGCTAATCCGCGCCGCTCGTTCCGTAGGCAGCTTTTTTCCTGCGTGAACGGGCGGACGCGTATTCGCGTTCCTTCTCCGGCCAGGCAGCGACCAAAACGCCAAAGACGAAAAGATACGTGCCGATCCAGACCCATTTGACCAGCGGGTTATGGTAAATCTTGAACGGCGTGCTTTGCGGGCCGACCTGCTCCCAATTGACCAGCACAATGTAGAGATCGTCCACCAGGGTGCTGCGCACGCCGGGGATGGTCATAGGCTGGCCGTCGGGATAAATGTCGAAGCGCGGGTACAGTTCACCCATGTCACGCCCGTTTTTGGAAATGCTCATTACCGCACGAGTGACGTATCGTCCGTCCTGGTTTCGGAACTGGGCCAGCGAGTCGTAGTGTATCGTATACCCGGCCAGGTTGATCTCATCCCCCACCGCGATATTCTTTTGGGTTTCCGTCTGGAAGATTTCGATGCCCAAAATGCCGATGGCCATCAGCACCATGCTGATGTGGATGATGTACCCGCCGTAGCGTCGGCGATTGCGTCCGGCCAGACGCAAAAGCGCGGTGACGAAATTCTCGTCCGATTTGCGGCTGCGGGCGCGTGCGCCGCGCCAGAATTCGTACAGGGTGACGGTGATGACCAGCGCCACCAGCGTGAAGCCGATCAGGGCCACAGTCTGACGGATGCCGCCCGCATAGGCCGCGATGGGGACGATCAACGCCACAATGGACGGCTTCCAGATGGCGCGTCCCAGCGTCTTGATCGTGGAGTGTCCCCAGGCGGAGAGCGGGGCAATGCCCATCAACAGCATCAGCCCGCCCCACAACGGGGTGGTGGCTCGTTCGTAAAACGGCGGCCCGACGGTCACTTTTTGGCCGGTGAACAGTTCGGAGATGAGCGGGAAGATCGTGCCCCAGAAAGAAATCACCAGAATGCCCAGGAAGAGCAGGGCTGCCAACAGGAAAAGCGCTTCGCGTGAAAGCAGTGAATGCAGCGAGTTCTCAGATTTCAGATCGCCCCAGCGGTAAATCACCAGCGCCACCGATGTGATGAGGGTCAGGCCAATAAAGCCGAAGAACATGGGGCCGATGGCGCTTTCGGCGAAGGCGTGCACCGAGGAGAGCACGCCGGAGCGGGTCAGGAATGTGCCGAAGATGACCAGGTCGTATGTCAGGATGATGAGGAACATGTTCAATTGCTTCAACATGCCGCGTTTTTCCTCGATCATGACAGTGTGCAGGAAAGGCGTGCCGACCAGCCACGGCATCAACGCGGCGATCTCGACCGGGTCCCAGCCCCAATAGCCGCCCCAGCCGAGCACGTCATAGGCCCAGCGTGCGCCCAGCACGAGGCCGAGCGAGAGGAACATCCAGGCCCACAATGTCCAGCGGCGCGTGATGCGGATCCAGCGGTCGTCGGTGCGACCGGTGATCAGCGCGGCCATGGCGAAGGCGTAAGGGATGACGAATGAGACAAACCCCAGGTAGAGCATGGGCGGGTGGATGATCATGCCCGGATGCCGCAAAAGCGGATTCAGCCCGCGGCCGTCCACCGGCACAGGGCCGAGAATTTTTGCGAAAGGATTCTCGAAGAATACGATCATCGCCAGGAAGAAGGCCAGCGTGACCGACGAAACGACAATCACCCAGGGCAGGAACTCGCGGTCTCGGTCCCATTTGCGGAGCGTGACCGCCGACGTGAAGGCGGCCAGCAGCCACGACCAGAAGAGCAGCGAACCGGCCTGTCCGCCCCACAGGGCAGTGATCTTGAGATAGAGCGGCATACTGCGGTTGGTCACCGCCCAGACGTATTCCAGTTCATAGTGGTTATTGACCAGCAGGTAGACAAGGGTCAGTGCTGAAAGCGTGAGCAGCGGCCATGTGAGTAACATTGCCCGACGGGCGCTCTCGACCATGACCGCTGATTTCTTGAATTCGCCATAAATGGCGATGACGATGCTGTATAACGAGATAAGAAAAGTGATGACTAAAACGCCGTATCCAAAATCGGCAAGCATATTTCAACTCCTTTGCGTGCTGAAGGTGACAATCACTTCATCCATATCGGATATCTTGTGAAATCGACTGTCACCTCCAGAATCGTTCTTGAGATTGTCAAGCCTGGCAAGGATGGTCATCCATCTGTTTGCCCAGGTACGGCCTCTTCGTATTTTGTGGGGCATTTGAGCAGCAGTTCATCGGCATAAAAGATGCCGTCTTCGCCGATGTGTCCGGTCATGATAGCTTGGGCTTCGTCCCGGAGCAGGTCGGGCATGGGGCCGTTATAGACCACCCGGACGCGCGCCCGGTTGGGGTCCACGACAGCGTCGTGCAACACGACGGCCAAGCCGCCCTGTGATTCGATTTCACTGTTGTCGCCGGTCACGTGCGCGATGGTGAACATCAGGTTCATGGTCTCCGGGTCGTATGTGATCGTGTCGCCAATCACCGCGCCGGAAACACGCAGGTTTTTCCCGACAAGGCTGGATGCCTGGTTTTCCAATTCTTCTACCGTCATGAAGTACTCTGCGCTGGCTTGCGCAGATGAAACGATCAGGTAAATTACTGCGGCAACGATCAACAGGCCGCCAATGACAAATTTCATGCGCTGCATGAGTGTTACCTCCAAAAGGCTACGAGCGTATAGTTTTTTTGTTGTTTTAATCGTGCTATACAATTTTACACATTTAGATTAATCCAGCCTGAAAAAACAGGATGATTAAAGTCAGATTTTGCATATTACAAAGCTTGCTTCCCGGGTGTTGTTCGCACACCGGCAGCAGGGGTGTTTTTCAGACAGGCTGTCAATCGAGTTGGATCAAGCCGGTGCGGATAGCAAATTTTACCAGTTCGGTGCGTGAGTGCATATTCAACTTGCTCATAATGCGCTCACGATGCCTGGCAATGGTCTTGGGACTAAGCCCAAGCTGTTCACCGATCTGCTTGTTGTTCAGCCCTTCAGCAACCAGTTCGAGCACCTGTCGTTCGCGCAGGCTGAGGATCTCCAGGCTGACCAATGCACTGCTTTTTCCCGCGACGGGCCGGGCGGGCCGCGTCTCCGTGTGGTTTGCCAGCCGCTGGTAATCTTCCAGCAGCCAGCGCGCCAGCGCCGGCTGGAGATAAACGTGCCCGGCGGCAATGGCATGAATGGCCGATATCAGTTCCTCGGCGGCAGCCTGCTTTGTGAGATAGCCGGATGCCCCGGCGGCCAACATCTTCATGAAGTATTGTTTGTCCTCGTGGACGGTCAGCGCCAGCACCATACACTCAGGACACAAAGCCTTCAGTTGGCGGGTTGCTTCCAGTCCATCCATGCCGGGCATGGTAATGTCCATCAGGATCACATCCGGCTTCACGTCCAGGGCGCGGGTGATCGCTTCTGCCCCGTTGCTGGCCTCGGCCACCACTTTTAGTGCGGCTTGTGTTTCCAGGAAAGATTTCAGGCCCGTCCGCACTACCTCGTGGTCATCTACAAGCATCAGACTAATCGTTTTCACAGCTTCCTTCTTTCTCCAAGTGGACCAGTTCCGTGGCAGGAATAACGGCTTCGACTTGCGTTCCTTGCCCTGGGGCAGAGTGCAGCCGGAATTGGCCGCCGACCGCCTCCACGCGCTCTTTCATCCCGGCCAGACCCCAGCCGCGCGGCGGGATGAAAAGCTCGTCCGGGTCGAATCCCTTCCCATTGTCTATGACGCGCAAAGTGACCTGATCCGGTTCGAAGGAAAACTGGACGTACGCTTCTTCGGTTTCGGCATGCCGCGTCACGTTCGTCAGGGCTTCCTGGGCAACGCGAAAGAGCGCGGTCTCGATGAACGGATCGAGGCGGCGTGTTGGGCCTTTGATCTCCAGGGATGCGTCCAGCCCTTGAGGACAGCAATCTTGTTCGATAAAGTATTTCAGCGCCGGAACCAGCCCCAAATCGTCGAGATGGGCGGGGCGCAGGTCGTGTACCAGCCGGTAGAGTCCTTGAGACATTTGGCGGCTGAGGTTCTGGAGATTCTCGACCAGTTGGGTCACGTCAGCGCGTTTGGGTAAACTGTTGTGGAGTGTGGCCAGATTGAGGCTGAATGCGGAGAGCACTTGTGCTGTTTCATCATGCAGTTCGCGGGCAATTCGGCCGCGTTCTTCCTCTTGCGCGCGAACCGTATAACGCAGCAGTTCGCGTCGCATGGCTTCTTGTTGTTCCAGTGTTTCAAGACGGGCTTGTTGCGCGGCCAGTACTTCATTCTGGCGCTCTTCTTCCACGTCTTGCGTGGCACGGACCAACCCCAGGGTAATGATCACTGCCAGTGCGCTGCGAACGGCCTCTGTCGGAATGCCGGTGAACTCCTGGAAAGTTGCCCGGTTAAACATTTGAGCCGGGAACATCGGGAGAGGATGCACGAGGAGCTGCGTGAGCCCGTATGCCATGAACCCCAATGCGGCCAGGTTCAGGTTGGCTGCCAGCGACAAGCGCCCTTCATGGCGTACATGGCGGCTTTGAAAATGCAATCCCGTCGCAGCCAGGAGCGCCCCAGGGACGGCCATCAGGTAGCGGATCATGGCATCTGCAAAACCTGGGATGGGAATGTCAGTTGTCACTATGCCGGGGTAAGACGCGATGGCGTTCCCGGCAATGAACAGGACATAGCCTCCCAGGAGCGCCAGGTAGATTGCGGCGCCCTGTGGCCTTGATTGATGAAAAGCCTGTATACTATATATGAGCAGAGAGCCAAAAGAAAGCAACAGCAGCCCAACCCGATACCAAGAAATTTGGGGCGGTATTTGTACACCAAGCCAACTGGCTTGCAGCAGGAAAAACTCCAGCCACTCGTGCAGGCCGTGCAATATTCCAAAGACAGCCAGCGGGCGCAACAAGCGCGCTTCAGCCAGCGCCGGAGAACGGCCCGCTTCCAGGAGCATTGCAATACCCATCCCCAGAAAGGCGACGCCGTAGACAAAAAATACAAAGAATAATCCCAGATTCAGTGCGGGCACATTCGTTTCTCCATTTCTGATTGGGTATTGTACATCAATTCCGACCGCCGAATGGGTGTGGAAAGGGTGTTTTTGCCCGGTTAGTGATTTTTATCACCAGGATGGGGGACATTCTTAACTTGTTTTAATCTTTGGCGGGGTCTTATACTAGGTCATATAACCCAATATGATTGGGGGGAGTGGGGTACTAAACCTAATACCGAAGGAGGCGAAGAAAAAACTATAACCATGCAGAACTGATGCAAACCCGCAAAAAAAGTATCTGAAAGGAGAATGCTAATGTCCAAAAAGACGATCCTTGTTATCGCAGGACTGTTACTGCTTGGCCTGGCGCTGGCATCCTGTGCTGGCCCTGCTGGTCCTGAAGGCCCTGCCGGACCCGCTGGCCCTGCTGGTCCTCCCGGACCCGCCGGCCCGACGGGCGCCGAGTACGTTGGCGCGGCAGCCTGTGCCGAGTGCCACCAGGAAACCTACGATGTTTTCATGAAGTCTGGCCACCCCTACAAGCTGAATCCGGTCGTTGACGGCCAACCGCCCACCTATCCGTTCACCGAAGTGACCGAAGTACCCGAAGGCTACACCTGGGATGACATTTCCTACGTCATCGGCGGGTATAATTGGAAAGCCCGCTTCATGGATAAGGAAGGCTACATTATTACCGGGCTGCCTGGCACACGCGGCGACGGGAACACCGATTACGTCAGCCAGTACAACTTCGCCAACCCAATTGTTGGCAACGAGGCTGGCTGGGTGGCCTATCATTCCGGCGACGAAAAGCCCTACAGCTGCGGTCCTTGCCATACGACCGGCTATGACCCGGACACCCCGACAGAAGGTATGCCCGGTATCGTTGGCTCATGGGCTGAGCCCGGAATTACGTGCGAGCGCTGCCACGGCCCTGGCAGCCTGCATGTTGACAATCCGCGCGGCGTAGCTCTGACCATAGACCGTGACGCCGAACTATGCGGTGAGTGCCACTTGCGCGGCGGCTTTGAAGAGGTCAATGCCAGCGGTGGTTTCATCAAACACCATGAGCAGTACGAGGAACTCTTCCAGAGCAAGCACATCACACTTGACTGCGTGGTCTGCCATGATCCGCATGCCGGTGTGATCCAGTTGCGCAAGGCGCAAATGGAAGACCCATCTGTGAAGACCACTCAAACCCAGTGCGAAAACTGCCACTTCAAAGAGGCTCAGAACCAGAAGAGCGAGAAGATGGCAGCGGGCGTGGCCTGTATCGAGTGCCACATGCCGCGTATCGTCAAGAGCGCTGTCGGCAATGCTGACAAGTTCACCGGCGACATCCGCACGCACCTGATGGCGATTGATCCCAACCAGATTGGTCAGTTCAGCGAAGACGGTTCTACCGCCCTCTCGCAAATCGGCCTCGACTTTTCCTGCCGCCATTGCCACATCAACGATACGGCGTTTGCCATCGACGATGCCGAGTTGATTGACATGGCAACCGACTACCATACGGCACCGTAACACTAGTGCCTTTGGGTTTGCATTGCTGCTGAAGCCAGCGGCATTAGGTTGCTCTTTGCATCCAGGATAGATAATATCTTAGGTGCACGGTCGGGGGAGGGATGTCCGATCCTTCCCCCGGCTTTTTATACAGAACTTTGTGTTCGTCTTTTGCTGTTCGTATTCCGATGTTCTTGTTCAGATATTCCGAAAACTTTGGTCTGTCCGCTTGCAGGCTTCCGTTATGGATGATTTAATGGTCATGAATATCCTGTTTTCGTTTGAGAAATATCCTTACAGGAGATGGATGTGAGTATGAGCGTACATTTCAAGAGCGCGCGCCGGATGTGGCTGATGACGAGTCTCGCCCTGGGGGGAGTATTTATCCTGGTGGCAGCCGGGTTGACCAGTACCGCTGGCGCTGCGCCCACCCTTTCAGCACCGCTTAAGAACAAAGACTGTTTGGCCTGTCACGGCCAGCCCGGGAAGATCGTCTCCCTGGAAAGTGGGGAAACCCTGCTGCTCACCATTGACACAGAGAAATTTGC
>JAADGN010000116.1 GCA_013152325.1 Chloroflexota bacterium | reverse complement strand
GGTTGCAGGTTGAAAGTTCGGCGGGGGTGATTATAACGTATCCGTGTTTATCGAGTTCATCTGTGGTTATAATACTCCCCATGTTTGAATACGAAATCCTTGCCACGCAGGGCCGCGCCCGCGCCGGGGTCTTCCACACGCCGCACGGCGATCTGCAAACGCCGCTCTTCGCGCCCGTCGGGACGCAGGCGGCGGTCAAGGCCGTCACGCCGGCGCAACTGGCGGAACTGGGCGCGACGCTGGTGCTCTCGAATACCTATCACCTCTATTTGCGCCCCGGCGACGACCTGGTGGCCGAGATGGGCGGGCTGCACGAGTTCATGGGCTGGCGGCAGCCCGTGCTGACCGATTCGGGCGGCTTCCAGGTCTTTTCGCTCTCGGATACGCGGCAAGTGGACGAGGACGGCGTCACCTTCAGGAGCCACATCGACGGCTCGACGCACCGCTTCACGCCGGAAAGGTCCATCGCTATCCAGGAGAATCTTGGCGCGGACATCATCATGGCCTTCGACGAGTGCGCCGACCCCTACGAGCGCGCCTATATCGAGCAGGCCATGGAACGGACGCACCGCTGGGCGGAGCGTTCACTGGCCGCGCACAAGCGGCCAGACCAGGCGCTCTTCGGCATCGTGCAGGGCGGCGTCTTCCCGGACCTGCGGGAGGCCTCCGCCGAATTCATCGCCTCGCTGGGATTCCCGGGTCACGCCATCGGCGGGTTGTCGGTGGGCGAGACCAAGGACGAGATGCACGCCATGCTCGACATTGTGACCGCCATCCTGCCCGAGGACAAGCCGCGCTACCTGATGGGGGTCGGCACGCCCGAAGACCTGATCAACGGCGTCGCCCGCGGCGTGGACATCTTCGATTGTGTGCTGCCGACGCGGCTGGCGCGGCATCATGCCGTCTTCTCGCCGGAGGGACGGCTGAACCTGATGAACGCGAAATTCGCCCGCGACCAGCGTCCCATCGACGAGGCTTGCGCCTGCTACACCTGCCGGACGTTCACGCGCGCCTACCTGCGGCATTTGATCGTGGCAAAAGAATTCCTGGCGGGGACGTTGTTGTCGATTCACAATTTGCATGCGTTGATTTCCATGGTGAAGGACATCAGAAAAGCCATCATAGAGGGCAGAGAATGGGGCATGGAACAATGGGGTATGGTCGCCGGGCAAGGGTGAGGGTGTTATGATTCAAGACTTGGACAAACTGGAAGTCTGGAAGAAGGCCAAAGATTTTGCCATGCTGGTTTATAGGGACGTGTTGCCCTCGCTCCCGGCTGAGGAGAAATGGAATCTCGCCTCACAACTGCGCCGCGCGGCGCAGAGCATCCCGGCGAACATTGCCGAAGGATACGGACGGTATTATTATCAGGACAATGTACGTTTTTGTTACATTGCGCGCGGTTCTTTGACGGAAATCCAGAGTCACCTGGCTTTAGCCCATGAACTTGCTTTTATCTCGACCAATATCTATGAACGTCTGACGCGTGAAGGAGAATCCCTGGCTCGCATGATTAACGGTTATATTGCTTATCTTAAACGCTCGAAACGCGGAGCCAGAGAACCCGGCGCCGATTATGTCGTCCGGGAAATTCCTGCTCCCTATCCAGATGACGATTTCCCGGATTAACTGTTTCCCATTCCCCATCTCCTACTCCCCATTCCCTACTCCCTATTTCCTATCCTCCATTCCCTACATCCCATGACCCTCTTCCAATCTTTCCTCCTCGGCACCATCCAGGGGCTGACCGAATTCATCCCCGTCTCGTCTACGGCGCATTTGCTGATCGGGCAGACATTGCTCGGCATCCCGGCGGATGACGCCATGTTCTCGTTCCTGGTGCTGGTGCAGTGGGGCACGCTGGTCTCGCTGTTCATCTACTTCCGGGAAGACCTGCTCGACTTGCTCAGGGCCTTTTTTGCCAAACCCTTTTCCAGCGTCGAGAACCGTTTGGCGTGGTACATCGTCATCGCCACCCTGCCGGCGCTGTTCTTCGGCTATTTGCTCAAGGATGCCCTCGAGACGCTCTTTCGCACCCCGCTGGCGGCGGCTGCCATCCGTCTGTTCGCGGCGGCGATCCTGCTGACGGTGGCGGAGTGGTTCGGCAGGCGAACGCGGAAACTGGACGACATGAGCTGGCTGGACGCGCTCGTCGTCGGCCTGTTCCAGGTCCTGGCCGTCTTCCCCGGCTCCTCGCGTTCCGGCGCGACCATCTCCGGCGGGATGCTGCGCGGCTTCGACCGTCCGGCCGCGGCGCGCTTCGCGTTTTTGATGTCGGCGCCGGTCATGCTGGCCGCGGGAGCTTACGAGTCGCTCGATCTGCTGGCGATGCCCGGTCTGGGCGCGTTCCTGCCTGTGCTGCTGGTTGGGTTTGTCAGCGCGACGGTCGTCGGCTGGCTGGCGGTCAGGTGGCTGATGGCGTATTTGGGAAAACACTCGCTGTATATTTTTGCGGGATATTGTGCGGTGGTTGGGACGCTTTGCGTAACTTTTCTGTTCGTTTAGCCGCAAAGGACTCGCGGGAATGCCGCGTTTCCCTTTGCGCCCTTCGTGATTTATAGAGGGTTTTTTCATGCTCAACTTTACGTCTTACAAACCGGAAATGATTTCCTTGCTCAAGCGTCTTGTCGAAACCGAATCTCCCTCCCGCGACAAGGCTGCTGTTGATCGTGTCGGCGCGATCGTGGCGGATGAAGCCCGCCGCCTGGGAGCGGACGTCGAGATCCGGCCCCAGACCGGGGCGGGGGATCACGTCGTTGCCCGCTGGGGCGGGGGGAAGGGCGGCATCCTGCTGTTGGGCCACATGGATACTGTCTTCCCGGTTGGTACGCTGGCAAGGATGCCGTTCTACGAAAAGGACGGCAGGATTTTCGGCCCCGGCGTGCTGGACATGAAGGGCGGGATTGTGATTGCGTTGACCGCCATTGCCGCGCTGCGTGAGGCCGGGCAGATGCCGGAGCGGCCTCTTACGGCGCTGTTCACCTCCGATGAGGAGACCGGCAGTCATACTTCGCGTCCCCTGATCGAAGAGTTGGCGCGGGATGCGTCCCTGGTCTTGGTGCTTGAATCGGGGCTGTTGGATGGTTCGCTCAAGACCTGGCGCAAGGGCACGGGTGATTTCACTGTCAGGGTGCGCGGCCGCGCTGCACACGCCGGCGGCGATCACGAGAAGG
>JAADGN010000027.1:30541-33369 GCA_013152325.1 Chloroflexota bacterium | reverse complement strand
GCGAAACGCCAGCGGTTGACTGCCAGGCTGAGAAAACCGTTTCCGATGCAGGGTTGATCGTCAGGTCAATGCGAGTTTGTTCGCCGACCAATTTGATCAATTCGTTGTGTGTTCCATAAGCGATGATCCTGCCATTGTCCATGATAGCGATGTGGTCGGACAGTTCGGCGGCTTCTTCCATATAATGGGTGGTATAGAGCACGGTCATGCCCTGACGGTTGAGTTCTTTGATGTTGTCGAGGATGTGACGGCGGGACTGCGGGTCAATGCCCACGGTTGGCTCATCCATGATGATGACTGCTGGTTTGTGCAGCAGTGCCGCCCCGATGTTGACGCGCCTCTTCATGCCTCCCGAAAATTTGCCAACGCGGTCCTTCTGGCGGTCCGAGAGGCCGATCATGTCGAGCACTTCGTCGACGCGCTTTTTGAGCGCTGCGCCACGCAAGCCGTACATTTTGCCCCAAAAGATCAGGTTTTCACGGGCCGACAGGTCGGGGTACAACGCAATATCCTGCGGGACAACGCCCAGGCCGGCCTTGGCCGCCTCCGGCTCCTTGATAACCGAATGGCCCATAATGAAGGCGTTGCCGTCACTGGGAGCCAGCAGGCCGGAGATCATCGAGATGGTGGTAGATTTCCCGGCGCCGTTCGGTCCCAGCAAGCTGAGCACTTCGCCCTGGATGGCGGCTAAGTCCACGCCTTGTACGGCCTGAAAATCGCCGAATGATTTCTTCAGATTCTTGACTTCAATTGCATTCATTTCGATATCCTTTTCTCATCTTCCCGAGGGGGGAGAGCTGAGGACGAGCCTAGATTATGTCTGAAGCCCAGTATACGGCTTGCTTATTCTTGTCACAATTGTGCTTTCGGGAAAATGGATACTGTACGAAAGGACAGTGTCCTCACGGACAATGGCAAAAAACTGCAGATGCGATACAATCTAGAAGTCATGCAAAAGAGCCCTGTATCCATCTCCCGTGTCGAACGCGACCCGCATCTTTTTATGTGGTTCCTGACGCTCGTCGTTGGCTTCTTTTACGTGACGACGTTGATCAACGTACCATCCGCCCGGCAGCCGGGAACGCTGATCGTCTTTACAGTATTGACCCTTACCCATATTATTCTGCACTGGCAGTTATCAAAAATCGCTGCACATCCGTCCAAGGCACTCTGGTATATCGCCGTTCAAGGTGTGTTGGCCCTCGTCATATCGTCGATTGCCAACGACCTTGGGATGGTGTTCGCCCTGTTCATGGGTCTACTTGGAGAAGCCATTGGGTTGTTTGGGCTAACACGCCGAGGGGGGCTGGCAGCCGTGTATTACCTGCTGTTGTTGGCTGCGGCCCTGGTCCAACTCTCCGGTTGGAGTGCGTCGGGCTGGCTCATGTTGAGCACAATCCCGATGGCAATATTTGTCATCACCTATGTCGCCCTTTACATGCGTCAGATGGAAGCGCGTGAACAGGCTCAATTACTGGCAACTGAACTCGAAACCGCTAACCGTCAGCTTGCTGAATATGCCGCCCAGGTTGAAGACCTGACTATCGCCAATGAACGCCAGCGCATGGCGCGCGAGCTCCACGACACCCTCTCGCAAGGCTTGGCCGGCATCATCCTGCAACTCGAAGCTGTTGAAGCCCACCTTGCCAATAGCCGTCCCAAAAAAGCCAAGAACATCGTCGCCAACGCTATGCTTCAGGCGCGTGCCACCCTTGCCGACGCCCGCGACGTCATCGACGATTTGCGCAAGACTTCTCCAGATGATTTGGACACAGCTCTGCGCTTCGAAATCTCCCGTTTCACCAGCGCCATTGGCATCCCTTGCATTTTCCAGGCGGACCAGATGCCATTCCTGCCTGCTCCCGTTAAAGAGACTATTATCCGTGTTGTTGCCGAGGGACTCACCAATATTGCCCGTCACGCTCAGGCTGAACACGTCGCGATCAACGCTATGGTGAAAGACAACACGCTACTGGTTGAGATACATGACGACGGAACAGGATTTGATGTAAACGAAATTCCTTCCGGGCATTATGGATTGCTTGGTATCCGCGAACGTGTCCGCCTGGTGAACGGCACCCTTGATATCCACAGTGAGGCAAGCAAGGGTACTACTTTGAAAGTACAGATACCGCTATGATCAAACTTCTTATTGCCGACGACCACCTCATCATCCGCCAGGGCTTACGCCTGATCATCGAAACTGAAGATGATCTCGAAATTCTCGCCGAAGCATCCGACGGCGCCGAAGCGCTGCGCTTGTGCGCAGAGCTGTCCCCCGATGTAGTGCTCATGGACCTGCGCATGCCCGGCATGGATGGCCTGACCGCCATCCAGAAGCTGCGCACAAGCCAGCCAGAGATCGCGGTCGTTATCCTGACCACCTTCAACGAAGACGATCTGATGCTGCGCGGTCTGCAGGCTGGGGCACGCGGCTACCTGTTGAAAGATACCGACCGCACCGCTTTGTTCGCCACGATCCGTGCCGCGGCCCGGGGCGAGACTTTGCTCAAACCGGAGGTTATGGCGCGTGTGTTGTCCCGCGCTGGCGCGAACTCCACACCTGCGAATGACCAGTCATCATCCGTTGGGTTAACCGGGCGCGAGCAGGAAGTACTCACTGCCGTCGCCCGAGGCGAGCGCAGCAAAGAAGTTGCTGCCCGCCTCGGCATCTCTGAGCGGACAGTCAAAGCACACCTGGCAAGCATTTACAACAAACTGGGGGTTGACTCACGCGCAGCAGCCATTGCCATCGCTGCGCAAAAAGGGTTGTTGCCATCCCGCTAATTTCCAAATTTAGCGTCCATAAAAGGCCGCGTGCGCGCCAG
>JAADGN010000027.1:0-30443 GCA_013152325.1 Chloroflexota bacterium | reverse complement strand
GCACAAGGTTTTATTGTGACTTATGCAAGAGGTCTATTACATTTGGCGAAATTGCATCAGGCAAAGAAACACACCAGTCGATTCTTTATTCCCCCCTGTTACAAGGTGAAATCATCCCACAGCTTTTCGAACAGCTTCGGCATCATCCAAATCTAACACCCGCTCTGCCAACTTTTGTGCATCAACAAGGGACCAATTACAAATCACTCGCTTTGCCGAGGGGATTTGTACCGGTGACATACTTAGTTCGTCCACGCCTAAACCCAATAGAACGGGGATCGCCTGTAAATCGCCAGCCATCTCCCCACACACCCCCACCCATTTCCCCTGTGCATGCGCAGCCCGAACGACCTTTTTAATCTGGCGCAAGATGGCCGGATGGCAGGGATCATGCAAATGCGACACGCGCTTGTTGCCGCGTTCGGCTGCGAACGTATATTGTGTCAGATCATTTGTGCCAATACTGAAAAAGTCGACTTCAGGGGCAAACCTATCTGCCAGCAGGGCAACGGCAGGAATTTCTACCATGATGCCAACCTGTACATCTTTAGCCATGTCAACTTCCTTGGATTGCAATTCCCCCCGCGCTTCGTCGAGCAGCTTTTTTGCCTGTCGGACTTCAGCAAGCGTCGCAATCATCGGGAACATGATTCTTAAGTCATGTTTTGTCCCGGCACGCAACAAAGCACGCAACTGAGACTTGAAATCTTCGGGATGGTCAAGCGAAAGGCGTATCGCGCGATATCCCAGAAACGGGTTGGTTTCTATGCCAAAATCATAGTATGGCACTTCCTTGTCGCCACCCACATCCAACGTGCGAACAACCACCGGGCGTGTCCCCATCAACGCCAGAATGGTGCTGTAAACTGCAAATTGGGTTTGCTCACCGGGCGCCTGGCTGCGATTGAGGAAAAGAAACTCAGTACGAAGCAAGCCGATTCCATCTGCGCCATATTCGAGCGCTTTACGAGCATCGTCCACGCTGCCAACGTTTGCGGCCACCTCCACACGATGACCGTCAATTGTTACGGCAGGCTGAGATGCAAACTTTGCTTCTTGCTCCCGCAGTTCGCGTTCGGACTGGATGCGCTTGTCGAAATCGGCCAGCAAGTCTGGGGGTGGGTTTGAAACGACAAGACCGGCCGTCCCGTCGACCAGGAGCAAAGTCCCATCCGCAATTTCCAAAATTTCATCCCCCACTCCAACCACGGCCGGGATTCCCAGCGCCCTGGCAAGGATGGCCGTGTGGGAAGTTGGTCCGCCCTCGACCGTACAGAACGCCGATATTTTGGTTTTGTCCAGCGAAGCTGTTTGAGAAGGAGTCAGGTCGCGCGCCAGAAGAATCGTTTGACTGGTGAGCAAAGGCCGGGAATGGACCCCCAGGAGGTTTTCAATCACACGACGGCCCACGTCTCTTACGTCCACACTTCGGGCGCTCAAGGTTTCATCCGGCAGGTTTTCCAACTGGGCTGCAAAGTATTCACAAGCCTGGTGCCAAGCCTGTTCGGCATTCATTCCTGTCTCAATTGCAGTTTCTGCCCTACTGACCAAAACCACATCAGTCAGAAACATGGCCTGGGCTTCAAAAAGAGCGGCTTCTGCATCCCCAACCTGCTGTGAAACTTGTGCAGAAAGAGCGTGGAGTTGTTTTTTCGCTTCCTGACGCGCCTTCGCCAGACGGGCTTTTTCGGCTGCCAAATCGTCAGGGGTGAAACGTGGAATCTCGAGATCAGCGCTCATCCATTTCAGCGCAACCCCTCTGGCAAGTCCACGCGCGGCCGGGATACCCCTCAACTCCTTCGACATCTAAAACTTCCCTGCGAAATCAGATTCGATTAGTTCACGCAGCGCCTGTATGGCTTGTGTCTCATCCTCCCCTTCACCCGTTAACTCGATTTCATGTCCCCTTTCGACGCCCAACATCAGCACACTGAGGATGCTCTTGGCATCTACTGCACTTGAGTTGGTCGTTATATTGCGCATCTGAAGATTGGCCTTGAACTGCCCGGCCAGTTTGACGAATTCAGATGCCGGACGGGCATGGAGGCCGACTTCATTGATCACCTGCAATGTAATTTTCTGCATGATTTATCTCAATCCAAAACGTTCTGGATAAGAGCCATTACTTCTGACGAATCTCGCGCCTTGGATAACCCCTCCAACAAGCTGGGAGATTGTATCAACGAGATCAACTGTTGGATCATTTCCACTTGTTTTTCCTGTTCCTTGATTGCGAGCAAAAAGATGATGGGAACATCCAGAATAGTCGAACCATCCGTACCCATCTGGGCAAAATGGACAGGCGACAGCAACACTCCTATGCCCACTGCCGATCGGTTCACATGGTCGGGGTCAGCATGAGGCATGGCAACTGACAGCGGCTGCGTAGGCAGGCCGGTCGGAAAGGCAGCCTCCCGCCCCCAAACATCGTCAGCAAACTCAGGGGTGACGTGACCCGTCTCAACAAGCGAAGCAGTCAATTTTCGGATTGCATCCTGAGCGTCTGTCGCGTCGAGGCCGACCAGGATATGTTTGGTTTTCAGGAGATCAATGAGAGTGTATTGCATTCTATACCCAATCAATCCAAAACTGCACGCAAGGCAGCCATGTTTTCCGAGATTTTACCGTCCTTGAAAACAGCTCGACCGATAACAACCGTATCCGCGCCGGCGGCGACAACCTGAGACAAGTTCTCTGAACTGACCCCTCCATCCACGACCCACTCGATTCCTTCCAGACCCTGTGCCTGCTTGCCCAGACGGACTTTATCCAGAATCTCAGGCAAGAACGGACAATCGGACGCTTCAGGCTCGGTCGTTAGAACAACGACAAAGGACAAATAGGGCAACAAATACGTTAAGTCTGGTACAGGCGTAGCTGGATTGAAAGCAATCCCAGCCTTTGCCCCCAGAGATGCGATTTGTTGCAGTACCCGCCGTGGATAGGGACAAGCTTCGTAGTGCACCGAAACATGATTTGCACCGGATTTGATTATGTCTGGCAAAATCCATTCAGGGTTGACCATCATCAGATGCACATCAAAGGGCAGGCGCGTGTACCGTCGTAGATCCTGGATAAGCTTTGTTCCCAATGTCATCACGGGCACAAAGGAACCATCCTCAATGTCAAAGTGGATATAATCCGCGCCGGCCTTCTCAAGATCAATGACGACTTGACCAAGGCGATCCATGGGAGCTGAAGCAAGTGATGGAGAAATTCGAACAGACACCTCTAAGACTCTCTAAGTTCCCTGACCTTCTGCATCAATGCCTTGACCCGTTTGGGATCCACTGTGTTCCATATGTTGCCATCATGCTTAAATGTGGTGCCCACAACAGCGCCATCGGCAATTGCCAATTGATCGGTGACGTTCTCGATTTTCACCCCGGTATTTGCAAACACCGGGGTGTCAGGCACTGCATCTTTAACAAACTTCAAGGTTTGTGCAGATGTCTCTGCTCCGGCAATCAACCCGGATACACACAACGCATCTGGCTGATTGTTGAAAACTGTTGAGCGCGCAATATCTGCAATCTGGCGACCTGCGAGATAAACGGCCGATTCAGGCACAATATTGAATAATAAACGAACGTGTTCTGCGCCAATCCTGTGTTGGTGACGAATGACTTCCCCTGCATTTGTGTTCCACAACCCAAAGTCACTTGCATACACACCAGTAAATATTTCGCGCACAAATTGAGCGCCAGTTGCCATTGCCAAATCAATTGAAGCGCTTGGGTCCCACAATACATTAACCCCATAAGGGACGTTGATTTCTCGCTTCAACTCCCCAATGATTGCAGCCATACATGTCACGGTGACAGTTTCCACTTGAGTCAAATATGGCAGGCTGAATTCATTGGAAAACATAATTGCATCAATGCCCCCTTCTTGTAAAGCGAGCATATCAGCACGGGCTCGGTCGTAGACCCAGTCAAGCCCCTTTTTCTTATCAAATTTCGGGTCACCTGGCATAGCTTGCATATGACACATGCCTACGACAGGTTTTTCCACGCCAAACAGCTCATTGATCCAAGATTTCATAGGTCCTCGTAAATTTTCTAACCCCGACTAAAATCTATATCGGGTGTGAAAGCCATCGCAGTACTTTCAATAAGTTTTATTGTATTGGCGATATCCAGTTCGTGGCACATTTGGATAGACGCATGGCTGTAACGGTGCGGTATGGATATCCCTGCAATCACATATCCTTTTTCACCCAGATACAACTGGAACGCCGGATCCGTAATGACGCCAACGATCACCTCACGCTGCAATGGGATTTCTTCTTGGTTGGCAATTCTTTCAATAAAACGGCGCAACTTTGGAGAGGAGAACATTCCCCCCAACGTTCCACGCCCGTGAAAATCCATCATCTTTATTGCGGGACCCCGGCGCATTGCTACCGGGTGGAGTGGCGGGTCTACAGGGGTATCGGTAGCAATCGTAATGTCCAAAGAAATGATCGCATCTGGCTTTGTGGCTGTAATCGTTGGTAATGAACCGCGAATGCTGAACTCTTCCAAAACAGTGAATGAAAATATAATTGTACACCGCGGTCTTTGTTTGGCAAAGGAATTAAGTATCTCCAGTAAGATAAAGATGCCGACACGGTTGTCCAACGCCTTGGAGCAAATCATCCCATCTCCAAAGCGATGATAATTAGGCCGATACGTGATTGGATCACCAACCTGGACCCCAGCCTGCTTCACACCATCCAAGGTGTTCAACCCAATATCAATAAACATATCATGTATTTTTGGAACCTTGTACTTTTCTTCGGACGTTGTAATATGGTGGGACTTCGTTCCAACGTAGCCAGGAATCAACTGACCATCATCGGTCATAATATCGACTCGCTGACCAAGTAAAGATTTTTCGGGAATGCCGCCAACGCGCTCTATCAGCAAAAACCCGTTATTGGTGATATTCCTTACAATCAGTCCAACTTCATCCATGTGTGCTTGCAGCATCAGGCGGTAATCTGGGTACTCTGAGCCTTTGAGTATTCCTACGACATTACCGAGATTGTCTACACTTACTTCATCCACCAATGGGCGAACGTAATCACGCACAAATGCTATCATTTTGTCCTCCCGCCCTGAGACAGCATGAATTGCGCAAAGCTCTTCGAGTAAACCCCAATCATTTTTCTTCATGATAACTCACAAATTATAAAACGCGCTAATAATTTCTGGTTGGAGAAGGAGCAAAGTTAGGCTCCTTCTCCAAGGAATCCATTGTGCGTTTAGTGACCGAACAGGAGGCGACTAATAGTCGTCAATATCCATGCAACCCAGTTACCACCGGAGAGACCGGTAATCTGGACAGCGCCTTCTGGGATAGCAAAGCCAATATTAGCCGCAATCTGGGTTAACAGAGGTGCAAAAGAGCTCGAAATATACAGGACCATGACCATGATGATGGTGCCATAGAGAATCGAGCGGAAGAAATTGCCTTTTGTCAATGGGGGGACCATGGCAATGAAGAAAGCAGTTGCAGCCAAGTCGGCAGCTGGCAATGTGTTGTTACCTGGCAGAATGGCGGCCAGGAAAAGCGTAATTGGGATGAGCAAGATACCAGCAGCAATGGTAATCGGGTGACCGATTAAAATCGCGGAGTCCAAACCGACGTAGAAATCCCTTCCAGCGAATCGTTTCTGCATGAAAACACGGGCTGCTTCAGAGAGCGGGGTCAGGCCTTCCATGAAAATGGCGATAATTCTTGGGATAAGCAGCATCACTGCGGCCATTTGTATGGCCACCATCAATACCTTGGTATCGAAGCCGTATGCGATCAGGCCGAACAACAAACCAAGTATGGCGCCCATCACAATCGGTTGTCCAAACACGCCAAGTTTTTTCTCCATGCCTTCAGAATCCCAGTAAATATCACGCAGTCCGGGAATCTTCTCTATAATCCAGTTCAGGCCCTTAATGATCGGCACACTGGTGATTGCCCAACCTTGTGGAATTGACACGCCGGGAATCTTGAAGAAATCTTGAACATCCTTGGCAGTCCAGTCGGCAATGAGCAATGAAACTGCCGCGTGAATTGCAGCAGCAATCAGCCCCAACACTAAATTGTTACCGGTTACCAGGTAAACCAGCGAACCGGTGAATGCATAGTGCCAATAGTTCCACATATCAACATTGAGTGTCTTGGTCCAATTGAACACAAGCATGATCAAGTTGACACCCAAAGCAACAACGAAGACCAGGGAGCCAACAGACGTGCCAAAAGCGATGGCTGCTGCAACGCCCCAACCAACATCAAGTGCATTAAGCTGGATTCCGGTTGACTCGACCAAAGCCGCGGTGGCAGGACCAAGCGCATCAAACAGCAGTGTGATCACCAGACCAAGGCCGATGAAGCCAACGCCTACTGTCAGGGCTGAAACGAAGGCGCGACCGGTTTTCTGCCCTAGAATGATGCCCAAAATAAAGATGATGATTGGCAACATGACTGGAGAACCGAGGCCAGTCAGGAAGTCAAAGATCGCTTTAATAGTTTCCATCTTACTTTCTCCTTTTTTGAAAAGTTGGATTAGCGGCGAAATTCATTGTGCTTTTAGAATAGCTTCTATCTTGTCAACCACCTCCTCTATCCCAACCCCGGTGAGAAATGGAATTCCGTCCATAATTGGGACATCAGTGTCAAAAGGTACTTGCGCTGTGGCTATTATCAAATCCGCGTCAGGAGCCAGAGAGGGTACCTCAGTGACACGGCATTGAATTGTATGGACTTTCAGCCCACGTTCTGCCAGGAATTCTTTAACTTTGATTGCGACATGTGTGGAAGTGGCGATGGCCGTGCCGCAAGCCACAATAATTTTATATATCTTTGGAGAAGGTGCGTTGTTTTCCATAAACTAATTCTCTTCCAGCAGATTTCGAAAAGTGGTTTCAAACATCCAGATATCATATTCGTACACATCATCAAAGGGTGGCGGGACAACGGCTAATAGAAGAAACTTCTTGGACTCGAGTTGATCTTTGAACTTGGTCATCACGGTACCGGGTTGACCGTATTGGGAATGAACAATGATGACGTCAACTCCATCCTTATCTTTAAGAAGGTCCAAGATTTCTTCTGTCTCAGGTGTTACTGAATTTGGTTCACAAATGGATAATGTGTATTTGCCCGGCGATCCTGCCGCAACATCCACTTGGATGGTTTTATCTCCCAACTTCAATTTAGGTAATACATAAACATCCTGTTCGCCACGTTTCAGCATGGCGCGGACAACATAGAATCGCAAAATGTGACGCAGATGAGCATCTTCATCTGCCGGTTTCGGAATGGCATTTCGAAAGGCCATATAAGTCTCTGTTTGGCCGGGCGTCACCTTGGCCAAGGCTTCGAGATCAAGCTCCATTTGATAATCTCCTTCCCCAACTCCAGGAATTTAAATCTGGGTAGTGACTAGATGCAAGTAATGACTTCCAGTTCTAGCCGCCGTCCCCGGCGACGGGAGAATCTTTAGAAAACCGTCTGTCACCTATCGCTTAAACATCACCTCAATCTGCATCTGCAAGGATGACTTCCACGCCTTGCTTACGTATTTGCTCAACTATCTCGGCTGGTGCGGAATTATCCGTAACAATTTTGTCGACAGCAGTCAGGGGTGCCACCGATGCAAATGTGGTCATGCCAAACTTACTTCCATCTGCAACTACAATTTTTTCGTGAGCGCTACGAATGAGCATTCGCTTAATCTGGGTATCTTCAATGTTGTATTCGGTCAGGCCGTCTTCCAAGCTAATCCCCCCTATCCCAATAAAAGCTTTGTCAACATGCAAATCTTGATAAACATGCTCTGGGATTGGTCCAATCATTGACAATTCGCGCGGGCGAATAATGCCGCCCGTCAAAACCAGACGGACGTCAGTATCTAAGGACAATTGGTCAACAACCCTCGTGGCAATCTGAAGACAAGATGTGATTATTGTAAGATTGCGTTTTCCCCGTAATCCAGCAACGATTTCCAAAGTCGTCGTGCCAACGTCCAAGGCAACGCTGTCTCCATCGTAAATCAATTCGGCTGCCTTGAGACCAATCGCCATCTTCTTAGACTGGTTTTTGAATGTCCGAGTCTGGAAGGATGGTTCGTAACTACGTCCAAGGTTGGCAATTGCTCCCCCATGTATGCGCCTCAAAAGCCCCTGTCGATCAAGTGCATTCAAATCACGACGGGCTGTCATTTCGGACACTTGAAACATCTTACAGATGTCGGCGATACTCATTCGCCCATTCTCAAGCACAATTTCTACAATCTTGTTGTGACGTTCAACTGATTTCATTACACATCTCACATTGGAACGCAATTTATGACTGCACCTTACAACAACCTATCATCGAAGTGTTCGAATATGTTTATATGATACAATTTTTTTGTTCGATTGTCAATGTCCTGTTGCATTAAACTTTAGAATATGGTAGGCTCCCCTTTGAGAGCGATAAAAACGGCACATATTGGAGTTCAGCCTTGTTGGATGTGGACGAAGCGCGATTAAATCCGGCGAACTCAAAACAGCTCTGATAGATGGATGGATCGTTGTAAGCGAGAACAGCCTGTCCTCGTAAAATTAAAAATTCGTGCCTGCCAAATGTTGTAACCCAGTCAAAATCTTCCTCAAATCAACTTTTTACTTTGACCGCTGATTGCATTTCTGTAAGGATACCTTTCGTAATTGAAAAGCAAATATTGTTACTAATTCGCTATACTTAGTCTAAGTTTGTGCCCCCTTGGAAATTGGTGGAAAGGGGAAAAGTTTTCATGGAAGATAAACGGCAACAGTTGGCTAGTGTCTAGGGTAGGACAGTGTGAACCCAAAAACAGCAGTGAAAAAACAGTTGCAAAAAATAGCCCCCCAAAAAATTGGGCGGCCTTTTGTGTTGCGTCTGTTCGTCATTGCGCTGCTCATTTGGGCGCTGGCCGGCCCATTGGCAGGTGTTGCTCGGGCCGATGGAGGGGGACAGCCTCCGGTTGAGATTGCGCCACAGGTTGCAGAGAATTGTTCGTCAGATGTGGATGGCGAAGCAGCGGACCCGGAAAGTTGCGAGCCAACAGCGGAGAACGGCGGCTCCTCGGTCACAGAGGCTGAAGCGCTGGCGACAGGGGACGATGGGCCGGCAGCTGAGAGCAGTCAGCCACCTTCCGAGACTGAGCCCCCAATTCCTCCGGTGGGGACTGACGATCAAGCATCACAATCTGACAACGAGACCGCTGTGGAACTGGATCAGATTCCGGATTCCGCTGTCCAGGAGGAAACTGTCCCGCAGACTACCACCGAGGACGACCAGGCAATACAAGATAGCGAAACGTCAGACGTACAGACAGATGCAGACGCCCCCGCTCAAGAATCCACAATAGGAGATCAAGAACTTTTAGTCCCTGATCCCTATTTCTTTGTCGGCGGCGTCAAACACAGTTATCTGCCATCCGGTGGCGATTGTCTGGGTGCAGCAAATTGCGTTGTTTCGACAACCCCCATTCAAGTTGCGTTGGACGCGATTGCCGAAGGGTTGACACCTGATGACGGCACCTTATACATAGAGGGGGGGCGGTTTGAAGAAGACATCATTATTGGTGATTTCTTTGGTTTGACTTTGCAAGGATCCGCTAATGGGGAACCAACTACTCTTGCTGGTAGTGTCTCCATTATTAAGTCTCAGTCCATCTCATTACAGGACTTTGTTTTCCTGGAAGATATCCTGGTTGAAGACGCGACGGATGTTTCTATTAAAGGAAGCGATCAGGATGACCAGATTGCTGTAACGATCACCGGTTCAAGCCAGGTTGAAATTCAAGCTGGCGGCGGCGATGACAAGGTCACCGTCCATGGCAACAAGGGGAAGGCAAACGTGGACGGTGGAGCAGGGAATGACATTCTGACTGTCGATTTCATAAGTCAGGATAATCCGCCCGGTCTGGATTTGAACTATGATGGCGGGCCAGGGTTTGATGTCTTGGCTGTGCAGGGGGGGACATTTGATTCAGTTTCTTATGCCCCCATCGACCCAAGCTCCGGGTCGATTGTGCTTGATGCCTCACAAGTGGTATACACAAATATTGAACCAATTAGCGATTTGAGCGCCGCTGCCGACGCAACTTTCAATGGAACAAGCAACGACGATACGATTGCTGTCGTTGATGGCAGCATCGTTACCGACGCAACCAATTGCCCCACGGGTTGCCAGACGATTGAAATTCAAAGCCCGCAATTCGAGAACATCACCTTTGCCAATAAGACCAACGTCACGCTGGATGCTGGTCAGGGCGACGATACGATAACGTTGAACATCACCAAACTGGCAGCGGGCTTAAGCTCACTCACGGTGAAGGGCGGCGAACCGACGGGCCTGGGATCCCTTTCCGTGGATGCGGATACGATTACAGTTTCCGGCACGATCGCGTTACCTGGCGGCGATTTCAACCTTTCGGCGGAGACGATCACGATTAGTCCGAACACCATGATCTCCACCCGTATGCTGGCTGCTGGATCGAGCGATTACGAAAACGCGGCCTCGATTGGCAACTCCGGCGCGGCCACTTTTAAAGGGAAGAACATAACGATTGGGAGTAACGCCAAACTGCTGGCGCACGTGGAGGACGGCAGCAGTTTTACGGCGGGGGATCTTTCCCTGAGTGTTTACGAGAATGCAGGGCTAGACCTGTCTTTCTATAATAAAGATGTCAGCGATGTGAGCATTACGGTGAGTGACGGGGCTGTGCTGCGGGGCGGGAAGGTCAGCCTGTCTTCGAGCGTAGATCATTCGAGAGTATTGCAATACACCGGCGACGACAGTAACGTCGTTCTGAATGACCTGGCGGGTTTCGTGAAGAGCCTGTCTTTCTTTGCCGGAATTGCGTACTCTTCGATTAGTTCCATTATTGAGATCAAGCCCAATGCAAAAATCTATGCCGCCTCCTTCACGGCTGCTGCGGGCGGTGTCGGCAGCGCGCAGTCTGAGCCTTCCGGGTTGGGTATCAGTGTCGCGTTGGCCTATGTCGAGAACAGGACAAAGGTGATCGTCGGCGGGCAGATCCATACGACCGGTGATGCCTATCTCAACGCGGGCGTGGACAACACGGCCCTGGCATTGGCTGACACCAGCGCGCTGCAAGGTGGGGCGGCAGCAATTGCGATCAACATTGTGGATTCTGAGGCCACCGTCCACATCACGGATGATGCCAAGCTGCAGATCGGCGGCAACCTGACCATCCAAGCCAACACGGTCAATCGCACCTACACCCAGGCCACCTCCAGTGCTGATGAAAACGGTTTGCTCGGCATCGCCGCCGCGATCGGTGACGATGAGAGTGTGACGAACGCGCTGGTGGACGGCATCGTTGAGGTGGGCAAAGACCTGGCGATCAACGCTCACCATACTACCAAGTCGATCGCACGTCCAATTTTGGTGATCCCAAAGGATGAGGGCGGGGTGAACGCAGAAGCCGGGGTGGCTGTTGGCGGCGACGAGACCGCAAAATGGCTGGAGCGGGTACGCCTTGGGACCGGTGCGCTGGACGGCACGGATTGGAAACCCAGCCTGCAGGGTACCAGCGCCGCAGCAACTGGCGTACTCACCAATTTCTTGCAAGGCACGGTTATTGCCTTTCTGAAAGACAAAATGCCGAAAAGTTCGGGAACGCCACCCTTCCAACTGGCGGCGGCGGTAGCGGTGACCTCTGATATCAAGCGGACGACGGCGCGGATCGGCGACGGGAATACCGACGGCGATGGCAAGTCGGGCGAAGTGACCGCAGGCGGTCTGCTCACAATTCAGTCGAAAATCGAAAACCGGCCCAGCATTTCGGCAGTTTCGAGTGTCGAGAAGGGCACGGACTCGACAGATGTGCAGGGGACGAAATTTGCCGGTTCGGCGGCGGTCACCATCGGCTTGTACACCAATGACGCCAAGGCGTATATTAACGAGTACGCACAGGTCGATGCCAAGAAGACGCTCATGGTGCAGTCTCTGGCCTTGAACGATTTGACCCTTATGGACGTTGGTCGAAAGATCAAGAAAGACCTTCTTGGCACTTTCAGCCTCACGCCCAAATATCTCTCCACGGCTGGGGCGGTAAAAGTTGGGGATGAAGATACAGTCAAGGTCGAAAAAGGCCACACGGCGGGCGGCATCGAGGGAGACTTGTACCAGTACGTTGGCACCAGTCCGAATTCCATCATCGATCTGGCGAAGGAAGATTTTTCCAATCCGGGGAATTGGAAGCATTTGGGGAGCCCCTCCTACTACACTGCTACGCAATTCGTCGGCAACATATATGGTTACCTGAATGATGATGTTGCCGGTATTTTCTCGGATTCTGTTACGCAGGCTACCGCTACCGATGCACAGACTGTGTCGATGGCGTTTGCCGTCGCGGTCATCGATCTGGACCATACCAGCCAGGCCTATATCGCCGACAACGCTCGTGTTAACCAAAAGAGTGCTTTCCGCTCCGGGGAGCAGCAGGTCGAAGTCCGGGCAAAGAGCGTGAACGAGTTTCTACAGTTCATCGGCAACATTCAACTGCCGACGGCCGGCCTGGATGCGGCCAAATTCGAATTCAGCCCGTCCGCGGGAGGGTTTGGAACCAGCGGCGGCAAAGGCGCTGTCGGTGTGGTTGTCCTGGTGATCGATTATGACAATAAGGTGCTGGCCAAGATTGGGGATGGCGCGCGTGTGTATGCCGACAGCTTGAATGTTGACGCTGACAATGAAGTCATGAGCCTGTTGATCGGCGCTTCTGGCGGAGAGGCCGGACAGGTCGGTTTCAACGGTGTGGTCTTCGTGCAGAGCATCACCAACACGACCTATGCCCAAATTGAGAATGGCGCGGTCGTGACGGTTGGATCGCAGCTCGCAGCGGACCACTGGGGACAGGTACAGAGCGGGACTACCACGACGGTGAAACTGGCCTCGGATGCATCTGTAAATGACGATGAATACAAGGGACAATACATCCAGTTGAAGACGGCTGACGGCGTGGTGCAGACGAAGAAGATCTTGGCCTACGACGGGACAACCAAGGTGGCCACGATTGAGGCCGTCCCGACTGCGCCTACCAGTTCGACGGAATACCGCATTCTGAATGCCGCCAGCGCCGCCCTGTTGGTGGACGCAAGCGACAGGACGGATGTTGCAACCCTGGCCGGCGGCGTAGCCGTCTCCAAGAATATCGGCATCGGCGCGACCCTGTCGATCCAAAACCTGACCCGTGATACGCAGGCGATCATTGGAAATCGCGTCAACGACGCCAACGAAACCGATGCCGCAACCGGCAGCATCACTGTGGGCGGCGACATGCAGGTCAGCGCGGAGAACACAGGCTTTTTGGGCGGTTTCTCGCTGGCCGCGGCGGTGAAGAAAAAGAGCACCGATGTGGCAGCCAACGATCCGCTCGATGGCGCTACGCTCTCGACTTTGTTTGGCGATAAGCCGTCAACGGACATGGCTGGCAAAAGCGGCGCGAGTATCGCCGGAGACGTGGCGATCAAGACAGTCTCCGACGCGGTGCGCGCCTATATCCGCGACGCCGGGCCGATCACGGTCAGCGGCAAAGCGGTCAAATTGCTGGCGAAGAACGGCACGAAGTTCCTGTCGCTTTCGGGCGCCGTGGCAATATCCCTTTCGGATCCCGGAAAGAAATCGGCCGGTATCGCGGGTTCGTTCAGCCAGAATAACGTCACGTTCACTACGGAGACTTTTGTCCGCAACACGACCATTACGGCAGCATCCCTGACGCAGGACGCCGGTACGACCGGTTGGGTGGTGGCTGCCAGCGCCGGCGGCTCCGGCGCGACCGGGACGAACAGCTACGCGATTGCCGGGTCGGTCTCCTTGAACGGCATCAACCACACGACCCGCGCCAACTCGGAGAATGCCAACCTGACCCTGAGCGGGGCGCTTACACAAACGGCGACCAACAGTTCGACGATGACGGCAATTGGCGGCGCATTCTCTCTTGGCGGCAAGGTTGGGCTGGGCGCTTCGGTTGCATTAAACACGATTGACGATGTCACGGAAGCCAAGATACTTTCCTCCTCGTTGCGTGTGGGCGGCGATATGGCGCTGAAGGCGGATAACCGCAGTCGTATCACCGCTGTCACGGTTTCGGTGGGGGCATCGCAATCCACCGGCGCAGCAGGAACGGTTTCGATCAACCTGATAGACAACACCATCGAGGCCGCAATAGAAAACACCACCAATCTCATTGCCGCGGCTGCCGCCTCGGTACTGGCACAAGATGCGGCTTCGATCTATTCTTTTGCCGGCGCTCTCGGCATTGGGCTGAAGAAATCGGGCCTTGGCGCGGCTTTCGCCTGGAACGAGATCACCAGTGCGGTGCGGGCGAAAATCGAGAACAGCACCTTGCCGGGGTCCAGCGTCAGTGTGAAAGCAGAGGTGAAAGACGCAGAAATCTGGACGCTCTCGGTCGGCGCCGCGGGCGCGAAGAATACAGCCATCGCCGGTTCGGTCTCCGTAAATGCCATCACGAACACGATTGATGCCCACATCTCCAATGGTTCGGATGTTGATGCGAGCGGCGATGTGACCGTAGCCGCAAAAGACGCCTCGCTGATCAAGTCGCTGGCGGGACAAGTGGCGATTTCCATATCCAGCAGCGCGATTGGCGCGGCGGTTGGCGTCAACATGATCGGCAATACGGTCAAAGCCTATATCGACGATTCCAACGTGGACACGACTGCGGGCGGGAACATCAAGGTGAGTGCCGACGAGGCGGCTACGATCCATTCGATCAGCGCTGGCGGGAGCGGAGGCAACAATTTCACGTTAGGCGGCTCGGTTTCGGTCAATACGCTGACCAACAGCAGCAAAGCCTATCTCACTGGCTCCAAACCGGTCAATGCGGATGGCACACTCGCGATTTCTGCCAGCGATGACACCGATGCCTGGGCGCTGGCGGGGAATATCTCGGTCTCGATTGGCGGCACGGCGATAGGAATCTCGAACGTTACCACGGTTACCAACAATACGGTCGAAGCCTACCTGGGCAGCGATATGGTGGTCAGCGCCAAAGGTAACGGGAATGGCCTCGCGGTTTACACTGGCAAGAAGAGCGATGACAACCTGACCACGGAAACCGTGAAAGGGCTGGCCGTGGTTGCCGTCTCGTTCGAAGATATCGACTCCTTTGCTGTTGGCGGCTCGGGAGGGGGCGGTACGGGCGTGGCTGGCTCGGCATCCGTTAGCGTGCTGAACGAGACGACCAAGGCCTATCTCGATAGCGGTGCGCAGGTCAATGTCAACAACGCTGGCGCGAACGATGCCCAGGACGTATTGGTGCGGGCGTCGGACGATACCAACCTGACCGGCGTCGCCGGCGGCGTCGGTTTGGGCATGAGCGGCGGCGTCGGCGCTGGCATCGATGTGGCCGTTGTTTCGAAAACGACACAAGCAAAAATTGGCGCGGGCGCGGTCGTAAAGGCCCGCCGAAACGTGATCGTTGAGGCCATTTCCAAAGAAGAGGTCGTTTCGGTTTCGGGGACGATCGGCATAGGTCAGTCTGCAGGGATCGCCGGCAGCGTTGATGTGTCCGTTTACACGCTGACAACGGAAGCTTTTATCGAAGGGAGCAAGGTGGTCAATGGCAGCCAACTGAATGGCGCCAGGGTCACCGCCGATGGCAGCGTCAAAGCGGCTGCCGAAGACAACACGGAAATTGACATGATCGCCGGGGCAATCGGCGGAGGCCTGTCCGCAGGGATTTCTGCCGCGATCAGCGTTCCCATCGTAACGAAGACCATCCGGGCTTATATTGGTAAAGGGGCCGTTGTCAACGGTTTGGCGAAAAACCAGGATGGTATTCGCGTCAAGACGGGCGAGTTCATCGAGACTCTGATCCCGGATCCCCTGGGTGTGATCGATGACAAGGATCAAGGCAAGGTGCCCGGCCTGCAAACAACCGGGGATGCCAATAACAGCGGTTACTCCAGCAAACGGATCGTCACTTCGGGTGAAGTGGTCGGTTTCAAGGGCGTTGCCGTCAGCGCCGTCAACCAGGATGATGTCGCGGCCTGGAGTGCAGGACTGGGCATTGCGGCTGAAGGCGCTGGCGTGCAGTTCTCGACGACAGTCAACGTGATGACCATTGATACACTCGCGTATATCGACGAGAATGCGCTGGTGAATCAGGCGGATGGAGCAAACAGCGATCAATCTGTGATGGTCGTAGCGGGGAACGATTATTCTTTCAAGGGCTTTAGTGGTGGCGTCTCTGGCGCCGGAGAAGGGGCCGCTGTTACACCGGCCGTATTCGTGGGCGTGATCGATACGACGACCAAAGCGTATATTGGCAAATCGGCCAAAGTGACCGCGCAAGATGACATTGTCATTACTGCCTATGCGGCTGAGGACATCCTTTCGCTGGCCGTTGCGATTGCCGGAGCGGGAATTGGGGGCGGCGTAGCCGGCGCTATCGTGGTCATCGATATCGATGCGACCACGTACGCGTACGTGGACGAAAATGCAATTGTCAAAGCGGGCGGCAATATCCGTATTTCGGCAGCCGATAGCTCCGAGATTGACGCCATCATTGGTTCACTCGGTTTTGCTGGCCTGGGCGGCGGCGTGGGCGCCAGCGTGGGCGTCAGCAGCCTGACCAAGGACACACGGGCTTATGTCGCAGCCAATGCCAGCGTCACCGCGCTTGGCAAGTCGGCTGCCAACCTGAAGCCTTACAATGGCGACTTTGATGCTGCGTGGCAACTGAAGCGCAACAATGATGTGCACGGTTTGGTGATCGAGGCTTATTCTTCCGAAGACATCTGGACGTTACTGATCGCGGGCGCGGCTGGCATTATCGGCGGCGGCGTTGCGGGTACGGTGGAAGTGCTCAGCGTTGACTCTGATACCTTGGCCTACATCGCTGCCGGCGCTGTGATCAATGGAGAGAACAGCGGCGCAAGTGACCAGCAAGATGTGTATGTCAACTCGGCAAATGCATTCACACTATTTGCCATTTTGGGCGGTTTGGGTGTTGGCATGGGTGGTGTGGCCGGAGCGGTTGATGTCCTGACCCTGCGCAATGACACAATATATCGCCGGGACTGTAAACGCCCGTCGTGATGTGCACGTCAACGCGTTGGCGACCAGGGATATTGAAACAGTGATCGTCAGTGTTGGCGCAGGTATTGGCGGCGTGGCCGGTTCCGTGGGGGTGTATACCCTCGGCGGCAACTTGAACAGCACTTATTCGTCCGAAGGCTCATCGTCAAATGCTGTCAACGATCCGGATGGAAACTCCTCGACCAGTTATGCGGATAACCAGGCCGCTGGCACGAAAAATTCTAGCATGCTCAGCGCGTTCAGTGATCCGAATAATGATCCCGGCAGCCACAACACGGGTCAAGTACGCTCCACAACAGCCGATATAGACGCGAAGGTGAAGGCAGCCGTTCCCAGTAGCGTTGTTGCCAGCCAGCTCAGCGCCGATGTCATCAACGCCCAGCGCACGTTGCCCAGGGGCACAAGCGCCTTCATCGCCAAGAACGCTGTCGTGAATGCCGGACGTCATTTGGACATTGACGCTCGGGAACACATTGCATTGACTTCGAAAGTCGGCGGTATTGGCGCTGGGGCGGTCGGCGTGGGCATTGGCGTAGGGATCGTCAGCGCGGACACGCCGGTGACGGCCTACATTGACGATGGCGCGGATATTCGTGCTGGCACCGTTGACGCGACCGGAGCGGTAAACCTGAACGCCCAACTGCACGCCGTTTATGACCTGGTTTCTTATGTGGGAACCGGCGGCGGCGCGGCCATTGGCGCGGCTGTGGCAGTCGTCACGGATGATAGCGACGTCAAGGCCTATGTTGCCAACAGTTCGCTGACCCGCATCAGGCAGGGTGCGGCGTTGAATATCAAAGCTGAAAGCGATCTGGTCATCGATGCGCTGACCCCGAACGTCTCTGTTGGCGGCGTGTCCGCCGGAGCATCGATCGCCACGATCACATTGAGCGGCGACACCATCGCTTTCATTGGCGATAACACGAGAATCGGCCAATCCTCCGGCGGCACGATGGGTGATGTCCGTGTGATTGCCGATGCGAAAGCGGACGCGGAGGTCGACGCCTGGGTCGTTTCGGCAGGCATGGCCAATGGTTTTGCGGCCAATGTGGGCACAGTGGACATTACCTCCAAGGTGCAGGCGTTCATTGGGGACAATGTCAATATCACGGCTGCCGGAGATGTCACGGTCAAGGCGCTCTCACAAACCACTGCCGATGCGGGCGTTTGGGGCGTTACGGTCTCGGCCGGCTTGTCCATGGGCGGTTCGTTTGCGACGGTTGATGTCGATTTGGACGTTGACGCTTATATCGGTCACAACAGTTCTGTGACGACCAGCGGCGGGAGCGTCACGCTGGAGGCCGCACACAACAAGAATTCCGGATTCGCCAAGGCGGATGCCATGGCTTCGGGCGGCGGCCTTTATGCCGGGAACGGCGCGGTCGCGGATGCCACGTTGAACGTCTCGGTAGATGCGAGCGTTGGTGAGTATACCCAGGTCACGGCCTCCGACGACATTGTCCTTCTGGCGGTTTCCAAAAGCGCGGCTGATGCTGCGAGCGACAGTGTCACCGTCGGGGGGGTGGCCATTGCGCCGCTCTACGCGAAGACGACCATCAACAGCAATACCCGCGTTTCGCTTCGCCTGGGCGCAAAACTCGATGCTGGCAGGGATATCACCCTGAAAGCTGTGGCTGAACACCAGGGGAAAGCGGATAGCGACTCGAGCGGCGGCGGCGTGATCGGTGCCCTGTTCGCGGATACGAAGGTCACGATGGGGTACGAAACGTCCGTCTCTGCCGGGATGGATGCGGCGCTCAACGCTGGCGGAACCCTCCTGGCGCTCTCGCAGACCAAAGTGCAGGGCGAAGCCGTTGCCGACGCGATCGGCGGGGGGGCGGGGGCGGGTTCGGATGCCAGCGCCACGCTGTTGATCAGCACTCCGAAAGCAGTAACCGAGACGACGACCGGCTCTAACGTCGTCTTGAAGGGGAATAAAATCAGGTTGATCGCGGAGACTCCGCTGATCAAGGGAAAAGCATATTCTGATGCGCAGACATACGGCGCAGTGGGCGGCTCGAACAGCGACGCCGTTATGAAAGTCAACGAAAAAACGCAGGTCAATGTCGGCGAAAACAACGAGATCACGGGCACGGAACTCGTCGAGATTTGGGCACAGCATTTGGCGCTCGATACCGATGCCCAGTCGGACTCGACGACCATCGCCGCCGGAGGCGGCACCGCCGATGCAGAGAACAACCTGCAAACATTGGCGTGGGTCAATTTGCCTGCCAGCGTCACCGTCATAACGCGTGACCTCAGCATTGCCGCCCGGTCTACGGTGGAGCAGTATCGCAAGGTTGCCGATATGACCGGTATTGGGCCGGAGAACACCAGCGGCAAACTGATCCCCAAACGCCAGGTCGATTTGAACGCGGACGTCATCATCTTTTCCAATCCGCACATCATCTGGCGCGCTGATGGCAGCATCTATCGGAACAAATACGCCCAGGGTGTTAGTTTCAATACCCTGAATCACGAGGCCGGTTTCGAGGTCGGCGACATCAAACTCGACGAGACCACCCGCGGCAATATTCGGATCGACGTCAACGAGATCAAGCACAAGGATTTGGACGCCCAGGGCACAGGAGAGATCAAGGGTACTGGAACCAACCTGCAGTTTGCTTTCGAATACGTGAAAATCGAACAGCAATATGATGGGGTTTACGGCGGCAAAACACTGCCGTTGACAGTCAACGACATTGACGCCATCTATCGTGGAACGCAGCCGGGTATCGAGTTCGAATCGACGGCGATCGCTTACACGGACGACGACTGGATCATCCTGAACGGGCACGGTTTCAAGAACGGACAGGTGTTCACCTATGCCACCCGGGATGCCGCCTTGTACGGTTTGGAAAATGGTGGACAGTATTATGTGGTCAATGTTCAGCCGGATAAATTCCAAATTTCCACAGAAGCGGGTGGGGCGGTTGTTGATCTGAAATTATCCCCCGGTGCGAATGCCCTGCAACCAGGCCATTATTTCTTGTGGGATGCAGACCAAACGGCCTTCTCGTATACCTTCGACCCCACAACGTACGAAGACACCTCGGTCGAGTTGATCAAGCATACCGAAACCACCCGGACCGAAGAATCCCCAATCCGCTTGCAGGGCGAGATCAGCAACCCTTATGGCAGCACGATCATCAGGAACGGGCTGGGTGACATCCTTCAGGTTGCCGACTCGACAGTGAGCAGGGTCCATACCCACAGCCTGACCCTCGAAGCCAAGAAGGGCAAGATCGGGGACGCCCGCAAGCTCAACCTGGAACTGGTGCAGTATACCGACAGCCAGGGCGCGACGGCCGCCCCGAAATTATCTGCGGAAGCCCGCGACAATATCCATTTGGCGTTGGGCGCCCGCCGCTACGACCCGAACAGCAGCGACATCACCGTCGCCGTTGAGAAAATGACCGCCGGTACGGATATTGATTTGTTGCTGAATGGCAGCAGCCACATCACCAGGAACGCCAGCGGCAGTTCCTGGACGTGGACCAGTTCCGCCGGGCCGGCCAGCGTCTATGATTTCACCATGCTGGAGAACGGCGGTGCGAAGGATATCGTCATCAACTCGGCAGTGCTGACCACTTCTGGGGACGCGAATACCTGGATTAGCGTACTAGGCAAAATGAAACTGGCCAGCGGGGGCAAACTCTATGCGCGCACTACCGGAAATATTTCCTTGCGGGAAATGGCTGGCTCGATCTGGGTGGGCGACGTCAAGTCGACACGTGGCAAAGTCGAACTGTATGCTGTGGACGATGTCAAAGTGGACGGAGGTTTCTTCGCCGCTTTGCTCAGTACGATTTATGTCGATTATCAGGATACTGATACCGAGAGCGGAACTGTTTGGCTGAACAATTTGGATGCGATCAATGCATCGATTGTCATCTACGGCGATGGCAGTCATGATTTTGTTTACGTCAACGATGCCTGGGATGCCGATGACGAAGATGGTTCACTGGCCAATACCTGGCTGGATGGCGTCAATGTAACGCTGACCAAGCTCACCGGTTTGGGGATGACGGTAACCTCGGGGGTTTCTATTGACCGCTTTGCTGGCAAGATCGAAAATCTGGATATCAAGCTGGGCGGCGGAAAGAATACCCTGACCGTTCGTGGTACGACAGCGACCACCACCATCGATATGGGCGGCGGGCAGGACATTCTTGACGTGGGGCCTGGAGCCGTTGAAGGCGCGGCTGGCATCACCGGCGACCTGACCGATACCAAGATCAATGGCATGGGCGGCCAGATCACTTATAACGATAACGCTGAAACGCTGCTTGTTACGCTTGGCGCTGGACAGGATGATTTCACGGTCAAAACCACAAGCGGCAACGTTCACACGACCGTCAACAGCGGCGGCGGGAACGATGTGCTCACCGTACAGGATTCGGGCCTGGGCGGCATCCTGAACGTCTACGGTGGGGCCGGGATGGATTACATCATCTTCCAGAACCACCACGGGACGACGACCCTCAATGGCGACAACTCGCAGGACAATATCAATGACGTCGCCCCGCCGACCTGTGATGCCGCGACAAAACCCTGCCCGGGCGATGACCGCTTCTTCATCCAGAAGGCCGATGGGAACCTGACGGTTTATGGCGGCGTTGGGGCGGACAAATACTTCGTTGCCAGCAACGCCAGTTTGACCAGCTTCACGACGAATGGCGTTTATGACGATACCCTCTCGACATTTGGGGATCTCAGCGGCGACTTGAGCGGCATCACCGGCCAACTGACCATTTTCGGCAACACGGCGGGCAATGGCGGTTACAAGGACCGTCTCTATGTCTATGCCGGAGCGACCACCAGCAACGGCATCCTGGACGGGGACACCCTGACCGGGCTGTCGATGGCGGCCAGCGGCAGCATCCGGGTTGACGCCGTCGAAGAGGGGCATATCAAACTGGGGGCCGGGAACGATGTCTTCACGGTACGGAACGTCCCCAGCGGCGTGACCGCGACGGTCTATGGCGGCGACGGCGCGGACCTGCTCGAAGTCGGCAGCACGGCCAATCTGCTCGCAGATATCGACGGCACGCTGTTCTTCCACGGCGAAGGCGGCGCGGATACGCTCAAAGCCCACAACGAAGGCGATACGGCCGATTGCGCCGCCGATCCCAATACGGATTGGGCCTGCGGCCAGATGACGGCCGTCGGTTTGAGCGGCTTGGACATGGGCGGCAACAGCCTGGCCACGGCGCATATTTTCTACGGAACCCAGGCGACGGACGGTTCGATTGCCAGCACGACCGAGTACGCCCAGGTCTATTTGGGCAGCGGTGCGGACAAATTCTTCGTTGACAGCGCGGCTCCCGACACCCAATTGTATGTTTACAGCGGCGCCGGGGATGACACCATCCGGGTGGAAGCAACACCCTTCGGTTTGAATCCCGCCTCCCTGCGCCGGGTCGATTTCATCGCCGGTACGGCGAACATTTACGGCGGCGATGGGGAAGACCTGGTCATCATCAATGACAGCGGCGACGACAAGGCCAATACCGGCCAATTCGAGAACGGCTCTGTCAGCGGTCTGGGCATCACCGGCTCGGTCTATTTTGGGGATACGTCCGAGAAGCTGGAGATCGATCTTGGCGAGCAGAATGACACCTTCTCCGTCCGCACCACGCCCGCTTATCTGGCGACCACGTTGAAGATGGCTGGCGGTTTCGATACCGTGTATGTGGGCAACACCGGCAATTCGCTGGACGGTATCCAGGGCAAACTGAGGATCGAAGGTGAACTGCCATACGCCAATGATATGCTGATCTTCTCCGATCAGGGCGATACGGACGACAACACCTACACCATCCACACGGCGGTGACCGGAACCATCCAGGTTCCTGATCCCAACAACCCGGCCCAGTTGATTGACCTGCCTGTCAACGAAACGACGTTGCAGCGCTCCGGCTCCGCCGACATCGTTTATTTGACGGTTGAAAAAGTCTCCCTGAACGCCGGCTTGGGGGCCGATACGATTTATCTCAAGAGCACCCATCTCGAACTGGATCCGCTGGGTGGACACAACTCCGTTTTCGGCATCAACGCCGGCGGCGGCGACGACAGCATTTACCTGAGCGACAACAGTTCGCTGGATGCGATTGACATTCGCGTCATGATCGAAGGCGGCGCGGGGAGCGACTTCGTCCAGTTTGACAATTCTTCCAGCCAGCAGGCCAATACGCTCACCTTCCTCGCCAAACGCTTCGACGAGTTGTTCGCCTCGCAGACAGCCACCTGGCTGGCGGATTTCCAAACCTTGCTCAACGACAACAGTCTCAGCACGAGTACCACGTTTGGCTCCGTCTCCATGGGCCTGGTCGCAGATCCCAACCAGTCCGTGATGGACATGGATGTCAATGTGCGCGATGCGGAACTGCGCGTGCTGTTGGGCGATAGCGACGACGTCTTCCGCTTGAGCGGCGGCCCCTTCGAGATGCCGCTGCGGGTGGATGCGGCTGGCGGGAATGACACCTTCAATATTTCGGATGATGTCACTACGTTGGATACCGTCACCCTGAACGGTGATGACGGCGACGACCTGGTCTTTGTCGATTTCAGCAGCGCTGCACCCAACGCGACGATCAGCAACATCATTTTCAATGGCGGGACGCATGGCGTGGCAGGGGACACGCTGCGGATCGCGGGCGATGGCGTTGCGAGTGGCACCTATACACCAAGCAGCACGGTCGCGCGTGCCGGTACGGTACTGGTCAACGGGAACACCTTCACCTTTACGGGCGTGGAACCGCTGGTGGTCCACGGTCTGGCCGGTTTCGCGGTCGTCATGCCGGATGCGCTCAGCGATCTGGCTATCGAGACCATCGACCTGGCCGACCTGAACCTGACCAACCTGGTGCTGCATTCGGTGACCGTGGACGGCGTGATCAGTTGGCGGCAGCAGGTCAAGCTGGCCGGGATCAATTCGCCGGAGCCGAAATCCTACGGCCAGGCTCTTGCGCTGAGCAAAGACGGCAATACCCTGGTCGTTGGGGCTGATCGGGTTGGTCAGATGGCCGGCGTGGTGTTCGTCTATGCCCGCAGCGGCAGCAACTGGGTTGAGCAGGCCAAACTCTATCCGGATGATCGCTTGTCCGGCGGCGGTTGGGGCTTTGGCCGGGCGGTGGCTGTTGATGGCAGCCTGCTGGTGATCGGCGCTCCGCAGGACATCAACCGGGGCTATGACACCGGAGCCGTGTACATTTACCGTCTGGTCAACGGCGCCTGGACCCAGGAATGGAAACAGCGCGGCGAAAGTTCCGGACACAAATTCGGCGCCGCAGTTGACGTGGACAGCAGCAACGGCCGGATCATGGTCGGCGCGCCGGGGACCGGCAGCGTTTATCTCTATACCTACGATGGCAGCCAACTGATCAACAAATGGCCGTTGACTGTCAAATTGAATGGCAGCGGCGAGTTCGGTACAGCCGTCGATCTCGATAGCAGCGGCGTTGCGCTGATCGGCGCGCCAAGCGCCAACGGGACCGGCGAGGCGTATCTGTATTATCGTGCTGGCAGCGGGAGCTGGACGCTGCACACGACGCTCACATCGATCAGCCAGCAGAGCGGGGAACGCTTCGGCGCTGCGGTGGCCATCAAGCAGTATAGCGGGCGGGCAGTGGTCGGTTCGCCGAATTACGATGGGACGAATACCGACCAGGGCGCGGCCTGGGTCTTCGAGGAGAGCGGCGGGAATTGGTCGCTGGTCGCCCGGCTGACAGCCGATGGCGGGCTGCCGCCGGATGAAGCCACCCACGAAGGCAACGCCGGCGATCATTTTGGGGCCAGTGTCGCCATCCATGGAGACTATGTGGCCGTTGGCGCGCCGGATTACGATGGCAACAGCGCCAATCAGGGCAAGGTCTACGTCTTCTATCGCCACGAGCGCGCTTGCGGCGGCGCTTGCGACCCGGTCGCCTGGACGCGGTCTCACAATCTTGCCTCCAGCACCCCGGCTGAGAACGAATACTTTGGCAAAGCGGTGGCGCTTGGCGACAAATTGCTGGTGGCGGGCGTGCCGGGCTTCAACGAGACCGATGCGAACAACAACATTGTCCGCGCCGGGATCGGGATCATTCGCACGTATGTCACCGATGGCAGCATTGCCGTCAATGACTTCACCAATACAGCGACCGGTTTGTACCGGGCCGAAGCCTTGAGCGGCGGCGCGAATTTTGGCCGCAAGACGATCTATGATCCCACCTATAAAGAGTTGATCGTGTCCGCTTATGGCGAGAACAAGATTTACATCTATGTCAACGAAGGCTTGTTCTGGCGTCTGACCCAAACGCTGACCCAGAGCGGCAACTTTGGCTACGACATGGACAAGGACGGCAATCGTCTGGTCATCGGCGCTCCGGGGGCGAACAAATTCTACGTCTACGAGCGCGGCGCGAACGGCTGGGAACTCAAATCCACGGTGGGCGGGCCGACCGGTGCAAGCGGTTTTGGGGCCAGTGTGTCTGTCAACGGGAATCGCGTTGCCGTTGGCGCTCCGGACACGGTCTTGTGGTACAGCTCCAGCAACCAGCCCCAGGCGGGATACCAGCTCAACCTGGGCAAGACGGGCGTTGCCTTCACCTACACCACGAGCGGCGCGAACTGGACCCTGGAACGCTTCCTGATGCCTTACGACAGCGGCCTGTATTTTGCCACCTATCAGGAACAATCTTCGGGCGGCACCGTCCTCGACAACATGCTCTCCTATGATGATGGTGATGGCGACACATTGGAATACAAGGACTTCCTGAACGTAAACTCCACCGCTGCTGACGTCAAACTCTGGCTGGGGCTGGACGCATCCTATGTGCTGCCTCCGGGGATGGTTTATGCCCGGGATTTGAAACCTGACTCCAACGCGACCTCTTACAAAGTCACCACGACCACGTATTCTTTCCCTGAAGCGCCGCCGCAGATCTGCGTCGAAGACAACGACAGCGGAGGCTTCTTCGGAAAACCCTATGACGGCTGGAAGTGTTGGGCGGATTATGACGGGATCGGCAGTTTGGATCTCCCCTCTGACTTCACGAACGACGACAAGAATATCAAAATCTCGCCGCGGGCCAAAGGACGTGTGTACGACAACGATGGCGCGGACGACGGCGGGACCTGGACGAACGATAGCTGGATCGATTGGTACACGCGTGGCGGGTGTGACTGCGCCGACTTCCTGTACGCCTGGGCGAATTCATCAGGGCGTTTCCAGGAAGCCAGCGTTGTGGACATGACCTATGCCCGCACCTTCAATGGTCTCAACAACGCTGCTTTTGGGGCCAGCATCGAGCTGAATGGTTCCACCGTGTATGTTGGAGCTTCGGGCATCAACCGTCAATACAGTGCGGATGTTACCGGCTCACCTTATACGAGTTGGTCGACCGCATTCGATAGCGTCGGTTCGCCAATGCGGGTGGGGGCTGCTGCCTCGAATGATGGCAGTGTGACCTACGCCGGCGGCTCGGCGGAGGACATCTACTTCGATGGCGGTGGTGCTAATTGGCTCCCGGCCTACGCCAGCCTGGCTTACAACGGTTTCTATCGGATCGTTGGCAACCCTGTCAATAACACGGCCCAATTGTTCGAAGGGGCTTCCCTGGCTGCCACGTTGACCAGCGACGGCAATGTGAATCAATTTGGTCATGGCGTCAGCTTTGTCAACACCGGGCTTTTCCTGGTGGGAACCGGCAGCGCCGGTCAATTGTTCAATTTCCGCCAGCGCGGCCCGCAGTGGACGTATCAGTCTAGCACCATCCCGGCCCCGTTGCCCACTGCCAAGTTCGGCGCGAGCGTGGACATTGACGGTTACACTGCCGTCGTCGGTGCGCCCCAGTTCGATAACCGCGGCGCGGCGTTCATCTTCGAACAGGACCCCGGCGCTGAGACCTGGTCTTTGAAGGCCCAGCTCGAGGGCGCGGGAACCGGCACGGGCGACGATTTCGGCAGCGCCGTCGCGATCAGCCAGGGACGTCTCGTCGTCGGTGCGCCGAATGCCAATTCCGGGGCAGGCGCGGCTTACTTCTTCGATCAGGTCGGCACCAGTTGGATCGAGAATGCCCGCCTGGCTCCCAGCGATCTCTCCGCGAACGCACATTTTGGTACGGCAGCAGATGTATACAAGGATACCGCTGTTGTCGGCGCTCCCGGCATGAACGCGACGTATACCTTCGTGCGCCAGAGCGCTCAATGGCAGCAGCAAGATAAACTGACCGGCAGCGGGGCCTTCGGCAGCAGCGTTGCCATCGACAATGACACGCTGATCGTCGGCGCGCCGAATGCCAATGGCAATGCTGGCAGCGCTTCCGTCTACACCTTCAGCGCGGGGAGCTGGGGTTTCCAGGCCGCCCTGACGGCCAGCGGCGGCGCTTCCGGTGACGCCTTTGGCACGGCGGTTGATCTCGGTTTGTTGACCACCGGGGCTACTGCGGCCGTCGTCGGCGCGCCCGGTGATAACAGCGGCGCTGGTTCGGCTTATACCTTCACCCGCTCCGGGAATACCTGGACGCAGCAGCAGGAACTCTCCGTGGGCACGCTGGGCGCCGGCGACAGTTTCGGCTTCGACGTGGCGATTGACAGGGATTTGCTGGTCGTTGGGGCTTACAAGGCAGCCGTCTCTCGCACGATTGGCAGCACCACCATCACGTACCCGAACGAGGGCGCGGCCTTTGCCTTCGGATTGAACAACGGGCTTTGGCAACTGCAAACGGTCACCAAGCCGCTCTTCGGCTCGGATGGCTACGATCAGGATTACGTCGGCTACTCGGTAGCCATCAGCGGCACATTGGCCCTGGCTGGCGCGCCGCAGTGGGACGGTCGTCCGGGGAACGCGCTGGATACCGATGGCGCTGGCTACGTCTACATCACCGAACTCTCCGCGCCGATGACGGTCGTATTGCCCAAGGCGGTCAGCACGATCATCGCTGGTGAGAAATCGAACAGGATCACAGGGACGGCTGGCGGCACGGCGATCACGGAGCTGCGCTTCTTCGATGTCAAAGCCTTCACCTTGAATACCGGAGCCGGAAATCATGCCGATCAGGTACGTTTGGGCAGCGACGGTTTGCAGGCCTTTGGTTTGCAGCAGTTCACCGTCAGCACCGGCCCCGGAGAGGACACCTTTACCATCGAGGCCTCGGACTTGAGCCTGCCCACCGACGGCGCTTATCTCCCCGGCAACTTGAGCGGATACACCGAAGGCCAGTCGCTGACCGAAGCGCAATCGAACCAGTTGTACACCAAAGTCAATACCAACTTCACCTATATCGGTGGTGTGAACAACCTGACGGACAAGGTCGTCTTCGCCACCGACGCCGACCTGACTTTGACGGGTAACGCCCTGGTTTCGCCGATCAAAGGGAAGTTGAACCTGAACACTGTTTACCATGTCGTATTAACTGCCGGGCCAGGCGACAATATCATCCGCGCCCGTGGTTGGGCCGGGAAAGTGTCGATGGACGGCATGGGCGGCGACGACCGCTACGAGTTGGACCTCAGCACCCTGAACAACGCCGTCGTCACCGATAGCAGCGCCAACGCGGGGGAGCGGGACGAACTCACCATCCTGGGGACAACCTCGAACGATGTCTTCCTGGCCGAAGGGACGCGGATCAGCGTGGGCGGCAAGACCATCGATGTGGCTTCCAGCGGCGCGGAATTGATCCGCATTGCTGCCCGGGCCGGGGACGATACCATCACCGTCAATCCTGTCGAAATGAGCGACATCGCCCTTGACGGCATGGAAGGCAGCGACACCTATATCCTGAATTTGTGCGGGGGCAGCGCCGCCGTCACCGTCAAGGACAGCAGCGTTTGGGGGGACGACACGCTGATCATCAATGGCACCAGCGGCGACGACGCCTTCACGGTCGGCGAGACCGTTGCCACTTGCGGCAATTCGGTCACCATCCGGTACGACAATTCCCCCGAGACCTTTATCGTTGACGCCAAGGACGGGCAGGACAATATTACGATTGACGGAAATCCCTGGAATGTCTACGGCAGCTCGGCGGTTTACGGCGGCGCAGGGGATGATGTCATCCAGATCAACGACGTCAACAAGTACGGCCTGGCTGTCGATGGGCAGAGCGGTTCCGACAGTTACCGCATTGCTGTCCCGCTCAGCGGCCCGCTGAGCGCCAGCGACAGCAGCGGCACGGACTACATTTTGATTGACGGCACTGGCGGGGACGATACGGTGCTGGTCACGTCCACAGAGATCCAGGTCAATGGGGCCACGCTGTATACCTTCTCGAGTTTCAGCAACGGCGGTTTGCAGGTCAGCGGCATCGAAGGCGTCAACCTGGATTTGAAAGCCGGGAACGACCAAATCGCCTTCAACAGCCTGCCGACCGATGTCGCCCTGGCCGTCAGCGGCGGGACGGGGAAGGATGCCTTCAGCCTCGTTTCCCTCTCGGCTCTGTACCTGAGCGGCGCGCAATACGACCTGCGGATTTACGGCAATGCGGACGATGATACCCTGGCTGTGGATGCCAGCGTGAATGGCACCGGCGCTGTTTTGCAGGATCGCCTGACCGGATTTGGACTGCTGCGCCCGGTTTACTACTACGACCCCGAAGGTTTTGCGGCCTCCCTGGTTTTGAGCAGCGGCGGCGATACCTTGACCCGCGGCGCTACGCTGGGTTCGTGGGCCGTTGCGGCGGGGGCTGGGGACGATACCCTGGTGGCATCCAACGCGGGCAACACCTGGCAAATCACACAAAGCGATGCTGGCTATATTGGCGACCCAACGGAGTTTGTCTTTAGCGGTTTCGAGAACCTGACCGGCGGCCCCGGGGATGATGAATTTATCTTTGCTTCCGGCGTGAGTCTGGTTGGCAAACTCGATGGCCGAACCGGGAAGGATACCCTCAACCTGAGCAGCGCCCTCGGCGCCCAAACCGTCGTTCTGACCGGCGATGGCAGTCTGGACGGCTTCGCGGGCACGAATGCCCATGCGGGTGGCGGGTTCGATAATATCGATGCGCTGGTGGCTACCTCCAATAATGATGTCCTGGTCGGTGCGAACCTGACGAACACTTGGGTGGTCACGGCTGCCAACGCAGGCACGATCAATGGGAAATTCTCCTTCACTTCGGTGGAGCGATTGGTCGGCGGCAGTGCGGGCGACACGCTGGACTACAGCGGCTACGGCAGCGCCCGGGGTGTGGCGATCAGCGGCGCAGGCGGGGTGGACGGCTACGCCGGTACGGACAGCTCCCTGAACGTGGGCTTCGACAACATGAACGCCCTGGTCGGCAGCGCCTTCGCCGACGCCCTGACTGGCCCGGACGTGGTCAACGTCTGGAAGGTGACCGCGGCGAACGCCGGGACGCTGAACG
>JAADGN010000059.1 GCA_013152325.1 Chloroflexota bacterium | reverse complement strand
TGCCCCAGGCAAACCGTCAGTTCGCTCGGCGCGGGGGCGGCTGTGGGCGTCGAAACGGGAGCAGGCGTCGGCCGGGGTCGCGAAGCATCCGCAGGCGTCGGCCCGGTCCCAGACTGGCAGGCAGTCACAAACGACAGGAAAGCCAAAACGATCCAGAGGAAAGAACGATAAGATAGTTTCACAATTATCCTCCCTTAAACAAACCGGACAGGATAGGATTCTCATCGTAATCCGTGCAATTTGAATCCTATCCCATGGTGTCACCACGCGTAATTTTACCGGTTAATCTCGCTTTTCAGGTAATCAATCGCGGCCTGCAATTGAACGTCGTAGGGCCGCTGACGCAGTCCCCACTCTCCCAGGGGCACTTGCACATCCGGCGTAACGCCAATCCCTTCAAGGAGCGTGCCATCATTGAGCATCAACGTGCTGACCGCAAGCCGGATCAGCGTGCCGTCAGCCAGGCCAAAGCTGGTAATGCCTTCGGTGTTGCCCGCAGACGGCATACCAACGATGGTCGCCCGCCCAAGTTCTTTCATGGCCGCAGGGAAATAATCGGCGGCGCTGTGGCTGCTGCCATCCGTCAATACAGCCATCGGCGTCGTGGTGTTCCATTTCACCGGGCCGCGAATGCGATACACGGTGCGCGTCTCACCCTCCCGCAAAGTGCCGAGCGTTCCAACGATGCCATCGGCAAAGACTGCCGCTGATTCATCAGAATTGCCGCCGGGGTTGTGACGCACATCCACGATCAAACCGTCCAGCGGGGCCTCGGCTTCCATGTCCCGGATGGCTTGTTCGATATTGAAGGCTGCGTCGCCTTCGAAATTCGGCACACGGATATAGCCAATGCGCGGCGATTCGCTGACAATGGCATGCCGCCAGTCATCGCAACCGCTGGCCGAACCGAGGCGAACTTCCACGTCGCGCGGCTCTTCGTCCGGCCCGGATTGCACCGTAAAGGTTGCCGTCGGGCCGCCCGTCCCATACAGGACGGCGTGCCTCTGATCACGCGTAAAACCGTCTTCCCCGGGCACGAGCGGTTCGCCATCCACAGCCAGGATGACGTCACCCGTCTGTATTCCGGCAGAGGCTGCCGGGCCGTGTTCACATACATACCAAGCAAAGAAGTACTCATCTTCCCGCGACGGGCCTGGCCAAAACTGGATCCCCGACCAGGGCTTCGCCTCGCCATCAGATGAACCTACGCCAAACTCCGCTTCCATGTTTCCCGGCGGCACGAATCGGCTGTGGTCATCATTCAGTTCTTGCACCATGTCGGTCAAGAGAGCCCACAGTTCTTCAGACGATTGGACGTCCTCCGCCAGAGCGACATACTTATCGTAAACCGCGTCCCAATCTGCGCCGTTAAAGTTATCGCGGACGTAATTGGCATTGATGATGTGCCAAGCCTGCTTGACAATGCCCACATAGTCATCGGGTTGAAGATCAGACGTATCAAATCCGCCAATCGGCGTCGGCGGAGACAGCGTAACCTGGGCGCTCAGCGCGGCAGCCGTTGCCAGAGGTCCGGTAAGCGGTTTCTTTTTGGGCTTCGGCGTTGCTGTCGGGTCAGGCGTTGCAGTGTTCGTCGGCGCTTGCGTCTCCGCCACATCTGGCGGCGGCGTTTGTGCAGGTTTACCACAAGCATATAGCACTAACGAGGCAGCCGCAACAACAAAGAGAAGCCTGAGAGCATGTTTTTTCATATCTTCCTCCTCATTGCGAAAAATCTTATCCTGCACCATAGATCAAAACCGCATAGATCGCAGTGGTCATCACCGCGTCAATCCCGACATACGCCAGAAGAAAATAAAGCGTAGACCGGTTAGCTTGGCGGAAAGTGTAATACCAAGCCCCCCATAACGCAAGAATTGTTATCAAGACCGGGACTCCCCAACGCAATGCCATCCCCAATGTCGTCGGGATATCAGGAATCCACGCAGAGAAAGGCACATAGTCCATCATGCCCGGAAGCGTCGCCAACTTCCCCGCCCAATATGCGGCAACAGCAAAGGCGAGGCTGACAATCGAAGAAACCGTTTGCACGCGGTCAGAGCCCATCTTTCGCAATGGCGCCATCAGGAGCAAAACAAACAGAGGCGCCACAATCCACGCCCCAGCGGCAATTGGCGCGAGCAAAACGCCAACCAGCATCCCAAAAGAAACCTGCGCGCCCAGCCTAGCCAGCTCGCGCCTGGTCGTGTGGCTGAAAGCGGCTTCGATCTCCGGAGATGTGCTGGCAAAGTAGACCGTGTACCAATCTGTTTCCTGTTTTTCCAGCCAGGTAAGGTAAAGATGCTGCTCGTCGCTACTGACAAGATTGGGCGCGGTAGAAAGCGAGGCCGTAAAGCTAAGCGGTTGGTAGGAAGACGGTCTTCCACCAGACAGGTAGGCCACGTTAACCTGGAAGCGCACCTTGCGCCACAAGTATTGGGTGGGAGAGCGAAAAGCAATCGCCAATTCGTCGGTTGGAACAGGATTAGGCGCGATTTCCTGCAATTCAGTCGTCATCGCAACACTGCTGTTCTGCAAAGACACGCGCTCTCCAACATCCAAGCGGCTGTTAGGCAAGTATGCATAGTCCAGCGCATAAATCGACGGAACAGCTATCCGTTGAGGCCGCATCCCCGCTGAGGGCTGTGAAAGCGGGAAGTGCAAATATTCCGTTTCGATCGCGCCCGCTTCCAGTCCGGAGCGAACGGTAACAGTCCAGAAAAGATAGGCGTCGGTCGCATCGACCCCCAAAGTTGGTCCCGCCAAACTGCTGGACGGCCCCACCGCCAAACTGTGCACGGCTATTTGTTCCCCGGGCAGTATTTCAGTCCCCGCCGGATAGGAGGCATAAAAAATCCGCGTCGTCCCATATCCCATGGGATATTGCACCCAACTGGCATGTAAAGTGTCCCGTTGGTCATGGCGCAGTTGGATACGGATGCCATCGGGGTCCATCCGGGTAACGCTGCCGCTGCCATCGGACGAAGTTAATGCGTAAATGCCCGGCGTTCTGCGTGTTCCCGCATACCAAAGCGTCAACCCTCCCGACGAATCGATGGTGAGGCTATAGGAACCTACGACAGCATCCCCCGAAAGCAATACGGGATCGCCCAGCGGAGCTCCATCAGGCTGCAACTTCAAGGTGTATAGCTGCTCCTGTTCTATCCAAAAAAGACGCAACCCCCGGCCATCCCAAACCATTTGCGTTGAATCAGGTTGGTGAAGAGGAAGATCCGCCAGGACGCGCTGCCAAAGAGGGCTGGCATCACGGTCAAAGGCCATGACGCGAAAATGCGCTGTTGATGCATCCTCGTCCTTTTCGAGCAGCACAAAATAAACCCGTCCCTCGTCGTCCAACGTTATCGGCACGGGATCGTTAAACGCCGTGTTACCAAGAAAAACAGCCCGGCTCCACCCCGGAGACTTAAGCCAGACATGTTCATCGGGACCATTGCAAGCTGTTATCAGAATCGCAACAAGGAACAGCAGCAACACCAGCGTCCATCGCTTCGTTTTCATTTTTACCTCGCACCCTGCAAGCACAAAACTGGGAGGTACAGCATAATCTGCCGCAGCCTCCCAGTTGTGTTTTATGCTATATCGTCTCTACAAAAATCTCGGTTAGGGTTTTTCCATTGAAAGATTCTCTTCAGGCACCCATCCTTGCCCTGTTGGAGCATCCACCAAATACCAGTTGGCCCCTTCGTAAACGGACGTCTCAACAATGGTAACCTCCACGCCCCGTTCCTGTCCAGCGATCATACGAAGACTGCCAGGCGCTTCCACCAAATTGATCAGGTATCCCTTGCCGGTCAGGTAAGCAGTCGAACCAGGTTGAAATTTTCCGCCGCCGCCCTCGCCGCCAACGGCCGCAATATACTCATTTTGCACCCATCCAAGCCCGGCCACGCTGTCTACATGATACCAGAGAACATCACCGACCATTTCGGAGCCAATGACCGTGCCAGTATCGCCGCGGGCAGCATGAGAAAAGGCCGTACGGTCTCCCGGTTTTTGATAAATGGGCACCAGATACCCCGAACTCACAAATTCCACGGTATCCCCAAGAGAAAACTGGGTACCCACTACTTCACCAGAAGCAGTAGGTGCAGCCGTGGGCATCGCACGAGCTGTGGCTTCAGCCGGGGTGAGAATTTCACCCGCCTGACTGCACGCCAACGTGGCTGCAAACAAAACGCCAAGAACTGCCGATAAAGAAATCAGCGCAGCTTGTTTTTTCATACCTGTTAGTTCCTTCCGCGCAATCGGGTATCAAAGGCATCCCGCATCCCGTCGCCCATAAAGTTAAAGGCCAACGTCAGCACAGATAGCGCCACACCCGGGAAAAGCACCAGATGCGGATTCGAACGAATACCCGAGTACCCCTCGTTGATCATCGCCCCCCAACTGGGCGTCGGCGGGGTAACCCCCAAGCCGATGAAGCTCAAGGCCGCCTCCAGGAAAATATATCCCGGGATCGCCATCGATTCGGCAATCAACAAGGGCCCCAACACATTGGGGATCAAGTGTTTGAAAATAATATGCCCGTTGCCGGCGCCAATGGCCCGAGCGGCTTCAACAAATTCTTTCTCTTTGTACGAAAGCACCTGGCCGCGAGCCAAGCGAGCCATGCCAATCCAATTTAGCGCGCCAATAGCAATAAAAACGAATAACAGGCCGCCAGCAAGTCGATCAAGATTGATCAGCACACTCATCAACCCGCTTTCGGCCCCCTGACGGCTGACAGCATTAAAATACACCGTCATCAAAATGATGATGGGCAACAGGGGAATGGCATAGAGGAAGTCGACAATACGCATCATCAGGTTGTCGACCCTGCCTCCCGAATACCCGGATACTGTGCCGTAGATGAGACCAATCACCAAGCTAACTGTAGCCGCAGCAAGCGCCACAGACAAGGAAACGCGGGTACCGTAAACAATCCGGCTCCACAAATCGCGTCCCAGCGCATCTGACCCGGCAATGAACACGGTGCAGCCCCATTCCAAGGGCGTATTGTACCAATGACATTCTTTTTCAGCATACGAAACAAGAATGTCATATCCTTCCATGGGTTTGGCACGATTGTTGCGCAAATTCTGAGTTGCATAATGATAGGGCGCGAAAACAGGAGCAGCGATAGCTACAATCATGACAAAAACCACGAAAACCATCCCGCCCACAGCAATCTTATTACGACGGAACTCCCGCATCGCGTCTTGAAGTGGACTGCGACTTTTCCCTAAGTCTTTGTTATTATCAACAAGTTGTTCCAGTTGTTTTTCTGGTGTCATGTTCCATTCCTAGACTAATAGACTAATCGTAGCGAATACGTGGATCTAACCATGCATAAATAATATCAACCAACAAATTGCCGAAGATCAGCAAAACGCCGTAAACCAGCACCAGGCTGGTTTGCAAGAAATATTCCCGCTCACCAATGCTGTTCACGAAACGGCGTCCCATGCCATTGAGGGCAAAAATCTGTTCGGTAATAAAACTTCCCGTCACAGCGCCGGCCAACAAGGGCCCCAATATGGTTACCACTGGGATCAATGAGTTTTTCAAGGCATGGACAACAATAACGACCCGCTCTCGCAAACCCTTTGCCCGCGCCGTGCGGATATAGTCAGAAGAAAGAACGTCCAGCAATCCTGCACGAGTGAGACGGGCTATTCCCGCAGCCATTCCCGTTCCAATGGAGAAGACCGGCATGACCGCGTGACTCCAAAAATCAGCCGTCGGTTTAGGCAAAAATCCCAGGATAAAAGGCGGGTCTGCCCCCCAAAAAGCAATGGGCAGCCACCCCAGTTTGACGCCAAACGTGTAGATCAAGAGTGGGCCCATCACAAGTGCGGGAATAGAAACGCCGATTACAGCCAAAAATGTCGTGGTGTAATCGATCGGCGTATTATGATTCAGGGCAGCGAAAATACCCAGAGGGATTCCCAGCACAAAGCCAACGGCAACGGACATCAAACCCAGTTGGATAGAAACCGGGAAGGTTTGGGCGATAATATCATTGACCGTTTGCGAAGGCTGCCGAAAGAGAGGCCCGAAATCGCCCCTGAGAAGATTCATAAGATAATCGAAAAATTGCTGGTATAGGGGTTTGTCCAGCCCATAACGCCTTTCGAGAAGAATGCGTATATGCTCTGGCATAGAACGTTGACCAATGGCGTCAAAAGGGCCGCCCGGCATGGCATGGACCAATACAAATGTGGCCAAAACCATGAGGAAAACTACTGGGATCGCCATGAGAATACGGCGGATAATATATTTGGTCATGACACCTCACATCGCAACGATGGTGTTTCCGTAAACGCAAAAAAACGCTGGCGGATCTGAATATTTCATGCGGTCTAACACTTGCAACAAAACTGTTTGTTTTCTTTTTTGGGGGGCGGCTATGCCGCCCCCCAAATGCTCCTGTTCAATCAAAAGATTGACGGGTTATTCTCCGCGAGCAGCGAGCTGGGCTTCCTGATCAATAGACCAGGTGTACCACTGCTGGCCGCCGAACAAAGCGGGGGTGCGGGTCAACCAGGAGTGTTCAGCAACATACGCGATGCGCAGGAAGATCGGCATGAAGGGGAATTCACCCTCTGTGCCAAAGAACATGTCTTCGATCTGAGCATAGAGTGCAATGCGTTTCTCGGGATCGGGCTCGGTGCGAGCCTGGTCAAGCAGATCGTCGATTTCGTTGCATTCGCGCTTCATGCGAAGAGCGGTCTGGCAGCTCAACACATCGGCAACCCAGTTGTTCTCGTCAGCATAGTCCGGGCCCCAACCGAGGGTCCACATATTGGGAGCTTCTTCGTCAGGGAGCTTGGTGGTAGCCAAGAGCTCGGAGAAGGACTGCTGTTCAATGGTGATCAGATCGGGGCTGCAGCCCAGGTTCTCGGCCCAGTTGGCTTGAGCGAACTCAATCCAGTTCAGTGTGGACTGGCCGCTGTAACCCAGGAGGGAAACCTGCGGGAAACCTTCGCAGTTCGGGTAACCGGCGGCTTCCAGCTCGGCCTTGGCAAACTCAGGATCGTAGCCAACACCCACTTCGTCGATCGGGGGAGCGCCGAAGATGCCAGGAGGCGCAAAGTGTTTCATGGGCAGACCCTGGCCCTGGCGAACCTGCTCAACGAAGGTCGCGCGGTCGAAGGCAGCGCTGAAGGCGCGGCGAACGTGGACGTTATCGAACGGCGGTTTGGTCATGCGGAAAGCGATGTAGAACACGGCCAGATCGGGGATCTGAACGGTTTCATCAGCAAACTCGACCAGGTGGTTTTCCAACTCGGCGTCAGGAATGCCGGAGGTCTCCACTTCGTTGTTCAGCCAGAGAGCATAACCGGTGGTGGCGTCAGGAACAACGTTGGTAATGAACTGTTCAATGTTGCCGCCGCCCTGCATATCAGCAGGCATCAGGGGGTTACGGACAACAATGCGGCGAACGCCATGCACCCACTCTTGCAGCACGTAGCGGCCGTTGGTCACGATGTTGCCGGCTTCGATCCAGTCGGCGCCATGCTCTTCAATGGCCCACTGGGGGGTGGCCGTAATGGTCCACATCGGGGTCATGGAGAGGAAGTAAGCAGCAGCAAACGGCAGTTCGATGACCAGGGTGGCGTCATCAACAGCGGTTACGCCGATCGCGTCAACCAATTCCGCAGGAATGGCCTCAGGATCTTCGTAGTACAGCACGTCTTCGCAGCCAACAATGTTAGGAGCAATAATGCTGCTGTAGTAAGAACCGGTGCCGGGATCGCAAGCGCGCTTAATGCCGTATTCAAAGTCATAAGCGGTAACGAAGCGAGGATTGCCATCAGCGTCCACTTCCTGGATAGTCTCACCTGTAACGGGGTTGTGTTTAACCCACGGGATGTCGGTGCGCAGATGGAAAGTGTAAGTCATGCCATCGTCGCTGACTTCCCAACTGGTGGCAGCTTCAGGTACAACTTCAGCTGTGTCCAGATCGTAGTTGGTCAGGTTGACAAACAGGTTCTCGATGTAGTTGATTGAAACAACATCTTCACCAAGCTGGGGATCCAGGGTCGGGATATCGGTGGTCGAGTAACCGTAGAAGGTCACCGGGCCAGCTGGAGCGGTAGGCTCGGGGGCCGGCTCGGCTGGGGCTTCAGTCGCCTCGGGGGCGGCAGGCTCGGCAGGGGTCTCGGGAGTCGCAGCGGGGGCACAGGCAGCAAGAATCATGCTGCCAATGATCATAACCGCAAAGACGACCAAGACGAGTTTATTGAGTTTCATGTCTTTCTTCTCCTTCTCTAGAGTTGTAAGTATCAGATACACGTTAGGCTTACATCATCAGATATGTCTAGGTCAGAAAACCACCTCCTTCCAAGCCAAATATCGTTCATCCCCTCAGATAACTACACAAGATGGCAAGCAACCCAATGACCGGGTGAGACTTCTCGCCATTCGGGAACTTCTTTTTTACAAATCGCTTCGGCTATCGGGCAGCGAGTGTGGAAACGACACCCCGCAGGGATGCACCGGGCTGGGCACATCACCCTCGAGGATAATGCGCTTCCGCTTTCGCTCCTCGAGCGGGTCCGGGATGGGCACCGCCGAAAGCAAAGCCCGCGTATATGGATGCAATGGATGGTCGTATAACTCACCCCGTTCAGCCAATTCGACAATTTTACCCAAATACATCACCGCAACACGATCTGAAATATGGCGCACCATGCTGAGATCGTGAGCGATGAACAAGTAGGTCAGCCCAAACTCTTCTTGCAATTCTTCCAGCAAATTGACAACCTGGGCCTGGATCGAGACGTCCAACGCGGAAATCGGCTCGTCACAAACGATGAACTCGGGCTGCAAGGCCAGGGCCCGGGCAATACCAATTCGCTGGCGCTGTCCGCCAGAAAATTCGTGCGGATAACGATTGATGAAATGGGGGTTCAGGCTCACCAGATCCAGAAGTTCCCGAACCCGCTCCTGCCGTTCCTGCGCCGTGCCAACATTGTGGACTTCCAGTGGTTCAGCAACGATGCTGCCAACAGTCAAACGAGGGTTGAGCGAAGCATAGGGGTCTTGAAAAATGATCTGCATATTGCGGCGCATCTCACGCATTTTCGCGCTGGATGCCGTTGTCAAATCCACATCGCCGTAATACACCTTGCCGGAAGTAGGTTTGTGCAATTGAAGGATCGTTCGCCCTGTCGTAGATTTGCCACAACCACTTTCGCCAACCAGTCCCAGGGTTTCCCCTTTGGTGATGTTAAAAGAGATGTCATCTACAGCTTGCACCGCGCCTACTTGCTTTTGAAAAACGATCCCGCGCGTAATGGGAAAATGCTTTGTCAGACGCTCTACCCGAATAAGTGCTTGATCTTGATTCATCGAAGTTCACCTGTGCTCATATCTACCCAACAAGCCACATAGTGCTTTGGAGACCTTTCCTCCAAAACAGGATTTTCCCGGAGACATATATCCTGGGCAAAACTACAACGAGGCGCAAAAGGGCACGATTTGGGATATTCCAACAAAGCAGGCGGCAGACCTTCAATCGTTTCGAGCTTTTCTCCATGTTTGCCATCCACACGCGGGAGAGAACGCAAAAGTGCGGCCGTGTAAGGATGCTGCGGATTCTCATAGAGTTCCACTACGGGAGCATTCTCGACGATAAAACCGGCATACATCACCAGGACCCGTTCTGCAAATCCGGCGATCACGCCCAGGTCATGTGTGATCCAGATAACGGCCATCCCAAGCTCGTCGCGCAGGCGTTTGACCAAATCCGCTATCTGGGCCTGAATGGTCACGTCCAGGGCAGTTGTCGGCTCATCCGCGATCAAAATCTGGGGATTGCAGGCCAGCGCCATAGCGATCATTACGCGCTGCCGCATACCACCCGAAAACTGGTGGGGGTAATCTTTCAAATGTTCCTTTGCATCCGAAATGCCTACCATGCTAAGCAATTCTGCCGCGCGAATTTCCGCTTGGGCCTTGTTCATGCCCATGTGCAGCATGAGGGGCTCAGTCAATTGCTTGCCAATAGTCAAAACTGGATTGAGGGAGGTCATGGGGTCTTGAAAGACCATACTGATCTGTGCCCCACGGACGTGTCGTATCTCTTCCCCCGACATCTGGAGCAAGTCTTGTCCTTGGAACAAGGCTTTTCCGTTCACGATCTTGCCTGGCGGCGAGGGTATCAGGCGCAGTGTCGAGAGCATCGTGACACTTTTACCGCAGCCAGATTCTCCTACAACCCCCAATGTCTCGCCTTCTTGTAATGTAAAGGAAATGCCGTTTACTGCATGGACAACACCATCTGGAGTATTAAATTGCGTTTCGAGGTCTTGGACTTCCAATAATTGATTGGGCATCTACGCTATCCTCTGCAAGGGATTATAGCAAAAAGAATGCCGTCAACCGGCAATCTTTCTGTCGTATCAAATAATTCCAGAGCATCGTGGCAAATAATTCCAAAATATTGTGTTAAACAGGTTAGGGGAACAACATCAAACTATCCCAGAGCACCAAGATTATACCCTAATTTAAAATACCGTCAATCACCGCGTTGACAGGCATCCTCCGCAAAGGTACAATCGTTGTAATTCAATTTTGCGCTCATTTCGGAGGAGAAAATGCTCAAGGAATTCAGAGAATTTGTCATGCGCGGCAACGTACTCGACCTGGCCGTCGCGGTCATCATCGGCGGCGCGTTTGGCAAAATCATCGGTTCGCTCGTGAACGACATCCTGATGCCGTTGATCGGACTCGCCATGGGTGGGATCGACTTCTCCGGCCTGTCCATCACGATTGGCGAGGCAGTGATCGCATACGGGGCCTTTATTCAAACTGTTGTTGACTTCCTTATTATCGCCTTCGTCATCTTCCTTATTGTGAAAAGCGCAAAATCATTAAAAAGGGAGGCGCCTGCCGCCCCCGCTGAAGCGACCACCAAAGAATGTCCTTATTGTTTCACCACGATCTCAATTAAAGCTACCCGCTGCCCGCACTGCACGTCCGAGTTTTAGTGCAGGGAACAGGAGCATAGTTTTCCGGAAGAATAGGGAATGGGACGTGTTCCTGTTCCCTATTCAGCTTTTATCGCTCCCCACTCTTTTCTTCTATGGATATCTTAGATAACCTCAACCCTCAGCAACGTCAAGCCGTCATGGCCCCAACCGGCCCCGTTTTGGTGCTGGCCGGCCCCGGGTCCGGGAAGACGCGTGTGCTGACCCAGCGCATCGCCTACCTGATCGGCGACCAGGGCGTCCCGGCCTATCACATCCTGGCTGTCACCTTCACCAACAAGGCCGCCCGCGAGATGGAAGGCCGTGTGATCGCGCTGCTGGGCGATGAAGCCGCCCGCGGCCTGACGTTGGGCACCTTCCACGCCACCTGCGCCCGCATCCTGCGCCGCGAGGCCGACTTTCTGCCGTTTGATTCCAATTTCGTCATCTTCGACTCCGACGACCAACTGACCGTCGTCAAAACCGCCATCCGCGGCATGAACCTGGACGAGAAACGCTACCGGCCGCGCTCCGTCCACGCCGCCATCTCGCGTGCAAAAAACGAACTGATCCGCGCCGAACAATATCCGACCACCACCTACCGGGACGAGGTCGTCAAGCGCGTCTATGAACGTTACCAGGAACTGCTGCTCACCAACAACGCCCTCGACTTCGACGACCTGCTGATGTGGACAGCGCACCTGCTCGAACGCGAGCCTGCCGTTCGCGAAAAGTATGCCCGCCGCTTCGAACACATTCTGGTGGACGAATTCCAGGATACCAACCAGGCCCAATATACGCTGCTCAAGCACCTGGCTTCGGCACATCACAACATCTTCGTCGTCGGCGATCCGGACCAATCCGTCTACCGCTGGCGCGGCGCAGACTATCGCAACGTACAGCGTTTCGAGCAGGATTTCCCCGGCGCACAAGTTATTTTGCTGGAACAGAATTACCGTTCCAAGCAAATCATCCTGGATGCGGCCATGGCCGTGATCGACCGCAACCCGCGCCGCAAACGCAAGCAGCTTTTCACCGAACGCGGACAAGGCGAACGCGTCTTCTACTACGAAGCCCCCGACGATTACGCCGAAGCAGCCTTCATCGTGGACACCATCGTCCAACTGGTCAGCAGCAAGCAATTTGAGCCGGGTGAATGCGCCGTGATGTACCGCACCAACGCGCAATCCCGCCTGCTGGAAGAAGCCTTTTTGCAGGCCCGCCTGCCTTATCGGCTGGTCGGCGCGCAGCGCTTCTACGGACGACGCGAGGTCAAGGACATCCTCGCCTACCTGCGCCTGATCCACAACGTCAACGACGAGGTCAGTCTGGGACGCATCATCGGCGTCCCGCCGCGCGGCATCGGCAGGAAGACCCTGGTCGGCCTGCACACCGTCGCTCGTCAGGCTGGCGCTTCCCCCAGCGCGGTGCTGCTCGATCTCGCACGCGGGGCAGATTCGCCCTACTGGGAATCTTTCTCCGGCCGCGCCGCCGCGCCGCTCTCCCATTTCGGCAGCATGCTGGCTGAGTGGCGCGCCGCTTCGAACGTGCTCACCATCAGCGAACTCTTCGACCGCGTCGTCGCCGACATCAACTATCAAGGCTACCTCGACGACGGCAGCGACGAGGGCGCCGAACGTTGGGAAAACGTGCTCGAATTGCGCCGCCTGACGCGCGAATTCGAACAACGCCCGCTGACCGAATTTCTCGAAAGCGTCGCCCTGATCTCCGACCAGGACACGCTCACCGAAGACGTCAACGCGCCCACCCTGCTCACCCTGCACGCCGCCAAAGGACTCGAATTTGGCGTGGTCTTCATCGTCGGGCTGGACGACGGCCTGCTGCCGCACAACCGTTCCTTCGACGAGCCGGAAGAGATGGCCGAGGAGCGCCGCCTGTTCTACGTCGGCATCACGCGCGCCAAAGACCGCCTGTACCTCGTACGCTCTGTGCAGCGAGGCAGGCACGGCTACCCCGAAGAGACCTACCCATCCCGTTTTCTGGATGACATCCCCGCCGACCTGCTGGCCGGACAAGCCCGGGCGGGACACAGCCACCGCCGCGCCGCCCGTTCCCAGGCCATGTGGTCGCTGCCGACCCCGCCCAAACCTGCTCCCGTTACAGAAGCGCAATACCGCGCCGGAATGCACGTCCGCCACCCCGTCTGGGACGAGGGTCTCGTCATCGAAAGCCGCGTGCAAGACAATGAAGAGATCGTGACAGTCGCCTTTGAGAGCGTAGGAATCAAACGACTGGCGGCCTCGCTGGCAAATTTATCCATCATCCCCTGAGCGGACGCCCGCGTTTGCATTCCCAATCACCAGGAGGCAGTCATGCAATACGTCAATCTCGGCCAAAGTGGGTTGAAAGTTTCGCGCATCAGCCTGGGCATGATGACCTACGGCACGCCCCAATGGCGGCCCTGGGTGCTGGACGAAGCCGAAAGTCGCCCCTTCATCGAACGCGCCCTCGACCTGGGCGTCAACTTCTTCGACACCGCCGACATGTACTCGCTCGGCGTGAGCGAAGAAGTGCTGGGACGCGCCCTGCGCGACCTGGGCGTGCGCCGCTCCGAAGTGGTCATCGCCACCAAAGTCCATTTCCCGATGAGCGACGACCCCAACGACCGCGGCCTCTCCCGCAAGCACATCCTGGACGCCATAGACGCATCCCTGCGCCGCCTGCAAATGGACTACGTGGACCTGTATCAGATCCACCGCTGGGATTACGAGACTCCCATCGAGGAGACCATGGCAGCCCTGCACGCTGTCGTGCAAGCGGGCAAAGCGCGCTACATCGGCGCCTCCAGCATGTACGCCTGGCAGTTCGCCAAAGCCCAGCACGCCGCCGACCTGCACGGCTGGACGCGCTTTGTCTCCATGCAGAATCATTACAACCTGGTCTACCGCGAGGAAGAGCGCGAGATGATCCCCCTGTGCATTGACCAGGGCGTCGGCCTGATTCCCTGGAGCCCGCTGGCGCGCGGCTTCCTGGTCGGCAACCGCAGCCAAAAGGACTGGGGCGAAACCCTGCGCGCCAAGACCGATGACTACGCCCAGAACCTCTACTACCGCGGCTCAGACTTCGCCATCGTGGAACAGGTGCAGCAGGTCGCCAGTCAACACGGCGTCACCCCCGCGCAGATCGCGCTGGCCTGGCTGTTCGGCAAGCCGCACATCGCCGCGCCCATCATCGGCGCCAGCAAGATGAAGCACCTGGAAGAGGCCGTCGCCGCGCTGGAAATCCAATTGAGCGCAGACGAGGTCGCCCGCCTGGAAGAACCCTACCAGCCGCATCCGGTCCTGGGGCATGCCTGAACAGCGGTGATGCTGTCCCTACAGACAGAGGATCCACAAACATGATCACCCCAAACTTAAGATTTGTGTTCAACGTCGTGGTTGAATCCCATCTCCCTTGTAGTCCCCTCTTCCCCGGAAGGGGGGACGGCGTTTTTTGGGAAGGCCTCTTGCAGAGGCAGCCTGTAGTAGCGACTTTCCCAACCCAGACCGTCAGGGCCGGGCGTCCGCAGTTTTGCCGGGGGGCAACAACTGACGCTAACGTGTGCTGCGCGAAGCCGTTGCTCCCCAATCGCAAGCTGAAGGAATACCGTATCTACGGTAAAATACACGTAGACTTCTTCGCAGGAGAACCCTCGTGGCTGAAACCCTGAAAATCGTCATCCCCATGGCCGGATGGGGCACGCGTATGCGCCCGCACACCTGGTCGAAACCCAAACCGCTGGTCAGCGTGGCCGGAAAAGCCTCCCTCGACCATCTGCTGGATATCTTCAGCAGCCTGCCATCTTCATTTGACATCGAATACATTTTCATCGTCGGGCCCTATCTCGGCGAGACGCAAATCCCGGCCTACATCGCCGAGCACTACCCGCAGATGCAGGCCCGCTACGTCGTCCAGAAAGAGATGAAGGGACAGTCGCACGCCATCTATCAGACGCGCGCATATCTGCACGGCCCCATGATCATGATCTTCTCCGATACGCTCATCGAAACGGATTTCGGCTTTCTGGCCGACGAAGCCGCGGACGTGGTGGCCTGGGTCAAGCCCGTGCCAGACCCGCGCCGCTTCGGCGTGGCCGAGGTAGATGCGCGCGGACGCGTCGTCCGCCTGATCGAAAAACCGCAGACGATGGAAAACAATCTGGCCGTGGTCGGCTGTTACTACTTTAAAGAAAGCGCCGCCCTGGTAGAGGCCATCGAGGAGCAGATACGCCGCGATGTGCAGCTGAAAAACGAGTATTTCCTGGCCGACGCCATCAACATCCTGCTCGAAGGCGGCGCACGGATGCGCACCGAACAGGTGGACATCTGGCTGGACACCGGCACGATCGACGCCACACTGGCGACGAACGCCTTTCTGCTGGAACACGGCCGGGCGAACGAAAAGGAAAACAAAAAACGGAACGGCATCGAGATCATCGCGCCGGCTTTCATTCACCCAACGGCCGTTGTGACGAACTCGACCATCGGGCCGGACGTGTCCATCGGGCCGGAATGTGAGATCAGTGACAGCCGCATCGTCGACAGCATCGTCGAGGCAGGGACGCGGATCCACGCCTCGGCGTTGAAACATTCGTTGATTGGCAGGCAGGCCCTCGTCCAGGGGCGAGGCGCGGACGGGCCGCCCATGTCGCTGAATATTGGCGATAACAGCCAGGTATCGTTGTGAGGCAATGACAGCGGCACAGCATTCCCAGATGAACGCTTCCGTCGAATGTCGCTCGTCCAGCGCTTACGCTGAGCAGCCCGTCGCCCTGACGTGGGGCGGCCGGCGGCTGGTCATCGAGGAAGTCCTGAGCCGCTGGCGCACGCCGGAAGCCATCCATTTTCGCGTCCGCACATCCGACGGGCAAACGTTCGAACTGTCATACCGTGAATCAAATGCCAAATGGCATATCCAACAATCGTGAGGAGATACTATGGGAAAATCAGGCGCTGACTTTCTTTCCAAACGCGTGGCCGGGTTGAAACCTTCGGGCATCCGCAAATTTTTCGACATCGCGGCAACGATGGACGAGGTCATCTCGCTGGGCATCGGCGAGCCGGACTTCACCACGCCCAAGCCGATCCTGGAGGCAGGCATCCGTTCACTGCAGGCCGGCGAGACGCACTACACGTCGAACGCGGGCAAGATGGCGCTGCGGCAGGCAATTGCCGACAACATCAAGGATCTTTACGGCGTGGGCTACGATCCCGCGACCGAGGTCGTCGCCACGGTCGGCGTCTCGGAGGCGCTCTATCTGGCGATGACCGCCGTGCTCGACCCCGGCGACGAGGTCATCATCCCGACGCCGTGCTTCGTCTCGTACCAGGCCGAGGTTTTGCTGGCCGGCGGCGTGCCGGTGGAGATCCCCAGCAAGATGGAGGACAACTTCCAACTCGATCCGGAGCGCATTCGCGCCGCCGTCACGCCGCGCACCAAGGCCATCTTCATCGGCTATCCCAACAATCCGACCGGCGCGGTCGCCGAGCGCGATGTGTTGATGGAAGTCGCCAAGGTTGCCGAAGAGCACGACCTGATCGTGATTTCAGACGAGATCTACGACCGGTTGGTCTACGGCTTCGAACACGTCTGCTTCCCATCTTTGGGCGAGGACGTCAAAAAGCGCACCATTCTGCTGGGCGGCTTCTCGAAAGACTACGCCATGACCGGCTGGCGCATCGGCTATGCGGCCGGCCCGGCTGCAATCATCCAGGGATTGGTGAAGGTACACCAGTACACGATCATGTCCGCGCCGACCGTCTCGCAAGACGCGGCGACCGAGGCCATCCGCAGCGGGAGCGCGTACGTGGACGAGATGGCCGCCGAGTACGACCGCCGCCGCCGCCTGATCGTGGACGGGCTGAACCGCCTCGGCCTGAGGACCTTCGAGCCGAAGGGCGCCTTCTACGCCTTCCCCAACGTCGCCGCCAGCGGCATGGATGACGACACTTTCGCCAACAAACTGCTGGAGGAAGAACACGTCGCGGTCGTGCCGGGCAGCGCCTTCGGCGCGGGCGGCGAGGGTTTCGTGCGCTGCTCCTACGCCACGGCCTACGAAAAAATCGAGGAAGCCCTGCGGCGCATGGAGAAATTCATGCAGCGCCACGGGTAGGGCCGTATTTTGCGCCCGGGGCGCGCCGCGGCACACCCCGGGCAGTTCGAAAATGCCCGACAGTTGACCTGTCGGGCATCCTGGAGACAACCCTCCCGAGGCAGTACAATGAACATCACCATTCTCACGGTTGGCTCGCGCGGCGACGTGCAGCCCTACATCGCCCTGGGGCTGGGACTACGGGAAGCCGGATACTCTGTCCGCATCGCCACCCACCGCAACTTCCGCGAACTGATCCACCGGCGCGGGCTGGAGTTCGCGCCCATCGAAGGCGACCCGCGCCAGATCTTCGAGCAGGACGTGGGGCAAAAACTGCTCACCGCCGACAAAGGCCCCATCACGCTGCTGCAACGCACCTTCACGGCCGCGCAGCCGATCCTGTTCCAGGTCTTCGACGACTACTGGCGCGCCTGTCAGGACGCCGACCTGCTGCTCTTCCACGTCCTGGCCGCGCTGCCCGCCGCCTCCATCGCCGAGAAACTGGGGATCCCGGCCTACCCGGCGTACCTGCAGCACGTACACGCCACCCGCGCCTACCCCAGCCCCATGGCGACCCCGCTGCCCCTGGCGCTCTCGTCCCTGGACGGGACGTACAACCGCCTGACCTACGCCATCGGCGACTGGGCGTTCTGGCGCATCATCCGCCCGCTCATCAACCGCTGGCGGGAACGGACCCTGGGCCTGCCCCCGTACCCCAGACAAAGCCCCTTCAAGGGATGGCAGGAACAACCCCTGCCCTTCCTCTACGGCTTCAGCCCAAGCGTCGTCCCGCCGCCCGCGGAGTGGGGCGAGCGGGTGCACGTCACGGGCTACTGGTTCCTGGACGGGAGCGCGGACTGGCAACCGCCCGCCGCCCTGACCGATTTCCTCGCCTCCGGCCCGCCGCCGGTCTACATCGGCTTCGGCAGCATGGTGAACCGCAACCCGGAAGAGACTGCCGAGATCGCCCTGCGCGCCCTGGCCCTGTCCGGGCAGCGCGGCCTGCTGCTGACCGGCTGGGGCGGCATCAGGGACCGCGACCTGCCGGACGAGATCTTCAAACTCGATTCCGCCCCGCACGACTGGCTCTTCCCGCGCATGGCGGCCGTCGTCCATCACGGCGGCGCGGGGACAACGGCCGCCGGTCTGCGCGCCGGGGTGCCGACGGTGGTCATCCCCTTCTTCGGCGACCAGCCGTTCTGGGGCCGGCGAGTGGCAGACCTGGGCGTCGGCGTCCGGCCGATCCCGCGCCGGCGGCTCTCGGCGGGACGCCTGGCGGCGGCCATCGAGCGGGTTGTTCACGACGAGGCGTTGCGGGGGCGCGCCGCCGCGCTGGGGCGGCAGATCCGCGCCGAGGACGGGGTCCGTCAAGCAGTACGCGTTTTGCGCCGCCACCTGGCAGCCCGCTGACGCGCTTTGCGGTCAGGCATCATGATGCTTGTTCTTTGGAAAAATCGCCTATATAATGATTCCAGTCCGGCCCTGAGCGGGTAGAGACCGCTCGGATCTGCTGTGTCCAACCAGAGAAAAGGAGTGTGCACAATGAAATTGCGCAAAATCGCCGCCGTGCTGATGTTGATCTCAGGCGTCACACACGTGAGCCAGTTGTTCGTGTACGGGGCCGAGGTCTCGGTCGTGGGGGCATCGGTCTTTGGGCTGATCTACTTCGTGATCGGGTTGTTCCTTCTGGGAAAGCGCCGGGGCGCCCTGTGGGCCGGCGCGATTCTGCCAACCATCGGCGGGATACTCGGCGTCTATCGCTTCATCTTCCTGCACACCAACCCGTTCACGGTATTCCACGTCCTCATCGACCTGGTCGTCATTCCCATCTGCGTGTACCTGCTGCAAAAAAAAGACTGAGGGCCTGAAACCCCATCCGAGCGACGCGGAGTGTGATCTCCTCCGTATACATCTGCGTCCATCTGTGGTTAAATACCCTCGATGGATTCCAAAACCCTCCGCGTCCTTGAGTATGACAAAATCCTGGCGCGCCTGGCCGCCCACTGCGATTACCAGGTCGCGCGGGAATTGGCGCGCCAACTCCGCCCGACGCCGTCTTTCGAGAAAGCCCAACACCGCCAGCAAGAGACGAGCGAAGCGCGGCGTTTCCTGTCCACACACGAGGCCGGCGTCGGCGGGGCGCGCGACGTCCGTCCGTTGGTGGAGATGGCCTCGCGCGGCGGCGTGCTCGAGAGCGCCGACCTGATCGACATCAAGGACACGCTGATCTCCATGCGGCAGCTCAAGGCCGCGTTTGGCAAAAGCGAGGCCCTTCCACATCCCTACCCGCATCTCGAAAAGACCGCCCAACGCCTGCCGCCGACCCTCGGCCTGGTGGACGCCATCTCGCGCACCGTCTCGGAGAAGGGCGAAGTGCTCGATTCGGCTTCGCCCAAACTGGCCTCCATCCGGGCGGAGATGCGCGTCGCGCACGAGCGGCTGATGAGCAAATTGCAGAAATACATCAGCAATGCCAAGACCGCCGCCATACTGCAAGATGCGCTCATCACCCAGCGCGACGGACGCTACGTGATCCCGCTGCGCGCCGAATTCAAGGGACGCATCAAGGGCATCGTCCACGACCAATCGGCCTCCGGCGCGACGCTCTTCATCGAGCCGCTGCCGGTCGTCGAACTCAATAACCGCGTCCGCGAATTGCAGCTCGCCGAACGGGACGAGATCCGCCGCGTGCTGGCCGAACTCTCCACGCAAATTGGCGCACACGCGGACGAGATCCACACGGGGGTGGAGGCTCTCGCCGACCTCGACCTGGCCTTCGCCAAGGCGAAATACGCGGAAGAATTGGACGCGGCGGAGCCCCTGCTGGTCGAAGGTTCGGAAAAACCCGCAGCATCCCCATCTTCGCACCTGCCAACGATAAAACTCGTCCATGCCCGCCACCCGCTGCTCGACCCGCAGACCGTTGTGCCAATTGACGTGGCGCTGGAACCCAACGTGCGCGCGCTGGTCATTACCGGCCCCAACACCGGCGGGAAAACCGTCACGCTCAAGACCGTCGGCCTGCTGGCGCTGATGGCGCAGTCCGGCCTGCACATTCCGGCGCAATCCGGCTCCGAACTGCCCTGCTTCCAGGCCATCTATGCCGACATCGGCGACGAGCAGTCCATCGAGCAATCGCTGAGCACCTTCTCCGGTCACATCAAAAACATCACCGGCATCCTGAAAAAGGCCGACGAACGCTCGCTGGTCATCCTGGACGAACTCGGCGCGGGCACCGATCCGCAGGAGGGCGCAGCCCTGGCGCGCGCCATTCTCTCCTACCTGCTGGCGCGCGGCGCGACCACCCTGGTCGCCACGCATTACCCCGAACTCAAGACCTTCGCCCACGCGACGACGGGCGTGGTCAACGCTTCTTTGGAATTCGACATCCGCACCCTGCGCCCCACCTATCGGCTGACCATCGGACTCCCCGGCCGCTCCAACGCCCTGGCCATCGCGCAGCGCCTCGGACTCCCCGAGGAGGTGCTCGCCGCGGCGAAAAACGACATCGACCCCGACGACCTGCGCGCCGACGACCTGCTCGGCGACATCCATCGCCAGCGCAAGATCGCCCGCAAGGAACGCCACAAAGCCGAGAAGGCCCGCATCCAGGCGCACCGTCTGCGCCGCGAGTTGACCGAACGCCTCGAAGCGATCGAGGACGAGCGGCGGGAGGTGCTCGAAAAAGCGCGTCAGGAGGCTGAAGCCCAAATCGACGCGCTGCAGGCCGAAATCCGGGAGATGAAGCGCAGGCTGAAAAAGGCGCGTCAGCCGCTCGAGGCGGTGGAATCCGTTCGGGAGAAAGTTGTCGTCCTGGAGAAGAAGGTTCGAAAGCCGGTCGAACGCCGTGCGGTGAAAGAAGCCGCGCTCAGCGGCCCGCCGAAGCTGGGCGAGAAAGTCCACATCCGCTCGCTCAATACGGACGGGATCGTGACCACCCTGGGCGAGAGCGAGGCCGAGGTGCAGGTCGGCAGTCTGCGAATCCGGGCAAAACTATCTGACTTGCGGCGAAAGGGCGGGCAGACCGAAGACGGCAGACCGGAGACCGCTGCCAGAGAGCCGTCATCCCCCGTCCACCGTCCGCCGTCGGTTTTGCCCAAAGTGGAACTGGACATCCGCGGCCAGCGCGCCGACGACGCGCTGGACATGCTCGACCATTACCTGGAGCAGGCTTACCTGGCCGGGATGCCGTTCGTGCGCGTCATCCACGGCAAAGGGACCGGCGCGCTGCGTCAGGCCGTGCGCCAGGCGCTGCAAGGCCATCCGCACGTGACCTCGTTCGAGGAAGGCCGTCCGCAAGAGGGCGGCGCGGGCGTGACGGTGGTCCACCTGGCAAAGGATTAGGCGGGAAAGGGCAGGTTGTGTATTCCCCGGATTGGAGAACGTGCCACAAGCCGTCAACCGACGGAGAATAGGGAATAGAAAATGGGGAATGGGGAATGGGGGGATGGGAAATTCGCTGGCGCAAGGTCTCCCGACCTGCGCCCAAAATTCAAAGACGCCGAGTTTTTAACCTTTCGAACGATCCTCCGTCACAAAGGCGGATGGTTTGCCCGCCAAGGCGACCGTCGTCCACGCAAAAACTCGGCGTCCCTTTTCATTCAACCTGCAACTTGCCGACTTTCTACCCCTTCGGAACGAAATAAACGTCCGTCGGTTTGAGCTTGCTGTTGCGCAGGAAGCGCGGCTCCACTTCCATGCCAACCCAGTCAAGGGAGACTTCGTCCATGTCCACGCCCATCAGGCGCGTCAGCAGGAGTGTGTTCACGTCGTCGAATTCGATCAGCGCCAAAACGAAGGGCGTCTCCGGCAGGAACTCCTCCGAGCCGAAATAGCAGACCGTGAAAGTGTGAACGCGCGCCGGGCGGGTGGTGATGTCGATCCAGGTCGTTTCGTCGCCGGTGTACATATCGTGGCCGCGCGGCGTCGCGTAGGTGTAGCCCGTTTTTTCGTCGCGCGTGGCGAGCAGATGTTTGTTCGTCAGACCGGCAAACCAGGGGCTGTCCTGCCCGTAGGAATGCAGGTAGGTGATCTTGTACTCCTGTTCGATCTGGATGGGGGCCATCTTCTTCAAGAAGGCCAGCGAATCGGGATCGCTCTCTACCGGAAAGGGAATCCCGTGGACGATGTAGCCGCCCAGGGTCTCAGCGCGTTTGGATGGGGTTTTAGCCATGATTCACCTCCTAGCCTTCTCGTTCCAGAATGGAAACGGTGACGTATGTGCCGGTTCCGGCATGCGAATGGATCGCGCCGCGCCTGGCATCCTTGACCTGCAGCGTACCGTCGTTGAAATGCTTGTTGATGGTGCCCTGCAACTGCCAGATCGCGAAGACAGCCTGCATCAGGCCGGTCGCGCCGACGGGATGCCCGCAGGCGATCAGTCCGCCGGACGGGTTGACGGCGCATTTGGTCTTTTCGGGCAGGTCGAGGCCATAGTCCACATTGGGCAGGAAGGCCTTGCCCGAAGCCGCGAAGGGGCCGCCCTCGCCATAGCGGCACAGGCCCATGTCCTCGTAGGTCTGGATCTCGCTGGAGGTGTAGGCGTCGTGCAGTTCCACGAAGTCCAGCTCCTCGAGCGGGTGCTCTATGCCAGCCATCTTGTAGGCCATGTTGCCCGCCGTGCGTCCCGCGCGGAAGGAATGGATGCCCGGGTAGCGCGTGCCGTGCTCCCACAACTTCTTGTAGTAGGCGCTCGTTTCGGCGGAGTCTTTTTCTTCGGGCGTGGCATAGTCCTTCATGAAGGTCTCGTAATCCACGTGCGGGCGGTCGGACATACGCATGGCGTCCGTGCCGCGGCCGATGCCGGTCACCTTGACGAGCGGACGAGCGACCTTCGCCCCGGCGGCTTCCAGTTTCTTCAAGCCTTCTTCCGAGACGAGGATGGTCGCCGCGGCGCCATCGGACATCACGCAGATGTCGAGGCGGGTCAGCGGCCAGGCCACCATCGGCGCGTTGCGGATGTCTTCGATGGTGTACCGGTTGCGCTTCTGCGCATACGGGTTGTGGTAAGCGTTGATGTGGTTCTTCACACTGACGTGCGCCAGTTGTTCCGGCGTGGTGCCGAATTCCTTCATGTGGCGCGTGACCATCATGGCGTAGTAACCCGAATAAAAACCTCCGACGGGATAGTCAAACGACACGTCGGAGGCCAGGGCGATAAACTCGTTGCCCTTCCAGGTTTCCACATGGGACATGGTCTCGAAGCCATAGGCCAGGCAGATATCCATGTGCCCGCTGGCGACGGACTTCCAGGCCTCCTGGAAGCACAGTCCGCCGGTCGCGCCGCCGCCCTCCACGCGGTGACCGGGCTTGGGGATCAATCCCAGGTAGTCCTGGGTCATGATGCCGGCCATCAATTGACGGGTAAAGTGGTCCGAGAAATACGAGGCTACAGAACCATCTACCAGACGGGTGAAAGCCTCAAAATCCAAACCGATGTCAGCAATAGCGTAGTCATACGCTTCTTTGACAACGGCCTGGAAGGTCTTGTCGGGGCGGGCTTTGGCAAACTTGGAAACCCCTCCCGAGACGGCATAAACAGGTCTCATTGCGATTGCTCCTCCTGAATGGTATTTTTTCTGCACATCGGCAGATACCTCATTTTACCGGAAAAACGCGCCAATGGCACGCATAAAAACGATTTTTAGATTTTGCGCGGCCATTTTCCCGTGCAAATCCGCCGAACGCCATTGCGCGCCGTCCGGGCAGGGCTTGTCGCCCAAAAGCGCCCGGCGGCTGGAGCATGCTCCGTGTTCCATTTTTGGTTCGTTTTTTAAGCGTCAGCCAGGCGGGAAAGATGTTATTATTCTGCCGCAAGGACATACAACTTCCGCAAACTTGCTATACGTGCCAGCCCTATCAAAGCCTGGCAAGGAGCATTCGATGACATCTTCGCCCGACCCCGAATTCGTTGAATTCCTGAAAGCCTACCCGTCCTACCCCGCGACCAAAGCCATTGACGACATCCGGCGCGCCGAATACGCCCGGCTGGACGTCAACCGGCACGTTTACCTCGATTACACCGGCGGCGGGCTGTACGCCGACGCACAACTGCGCAAACACTACAAACTGCTCAGCGAACATGTCTACGGCAACCCACACTCATCCAACCCCACCTCGCTGGCCGCCACCGAGCTGGTCGAACACGCCCGCTCGTACATACTCAAATTCTTCAACGCCCCGCCGGATGAATACGTGGCCATCTTCACCCAGAACGCCAGCGGCGCGCTAAAACTGGTCGGCGAATCGTACCCCTTCGAAAAAGGCGGTCAGTACCTGCTGACCTTCGACAACCACAACTCGGTCAACGGGATCCGGGAATTCGCCCATGCCCGCGGCGCTGACGTGACCTACATCCCGGTCGCCCTCCCGGACATGCGCGTGGACGAATCGCAGCTGGACGAGTACCTGGGCCGCGCCCATCCGGGCGGGAACAACCTTTTCGCCTATCCCGCGCAGTCCAACTTTTCCGGCGTCCAGCATCCGTTCGAATGGATCGAGCGCGCCCGCGCCAAAGGCTGGGACGTCCTGCTGGATACGGCCGCCTTCGCCCCGACCAACCACCTCGACCTGAGCGCGATCAAACCGGACTTTGTCCCGCTCTCGTTCTACAAGATTTTCGGCTACCCGACCGGCATCGGCGCGCTGATCGCCCGCAAGGACGCGCTCGCCAAACTGCGCCGCCCCTGGTTCGCGGGCGGGACGATCACCGTCGTCTCGGTGCAGGGAGACAAATACTACTTCGCTGAGGCTCCCCACGCCTTTGAAGACGGCACGCTGGATTATCTCAACATCCCCGCCATCGAGATCGGGCTGAAGCATATCGAGGCGCTCGGCTACGAGACCATCCACGAACGCGTGCGCTGCCTGACCGGCTGGCTGCTCGAAAAGATGACCGCCCTGAAACACGGCAACGGCGAGCCGCTGGTGCGCGTCTTCGGGCCGACCACCACGGAAGCGCGCGGCGGCACAATCACCTTCAACTGCTACGACAAAAACGGCAGCGCCATAGACCATCGCGCCATCGAGGAGGAGGCCAACCAGGTCAACATCTCCCTGCGGACAGGCTGCTTCTGCAACCCCGGCGCGGGCGAGGTCGCCCTGGGCATCTCCAAACCGGAGCTGGCAGCCTGCTTCACCCAGCCGGAGCACGAGTCCCGCCTGAGCATGGACGACTTCCGCCAGTGCATCGACGGGAAAGCCTCCGGCGCGGTGCGCATCTCGGTCGGGCTGGTCAGCAATTTCGCAGACGTGCAGGCGTTCCTGGAGTTTGCGAGAGGGCTGCTGACCTGACATGGATTCCGAAGTCTTTGACTTCGGACCTGCGGCCAGGTCACACAACCGGCCGCAGGTCTCCCGACCCAATGAAATCACCTGAAGAACGGATCGTTCAACCCCCAAAACTGCCCAGACGTCTTCCTGCCGGCATCATTGCGCATTTGGAAGATCATGAAGAATATGCGTGCATGGAATTAACCGGCTGCAACCTGACGGATCAAACCGCCAGCAAAGTGCTCTTCGAAGAAGTTTCCATGCGGCGCACTACCCTCACGGGTTCCCGCCTGCCCAGGTTCCGCTTGCTCGACGCGCGGCTGGAAGGCTGTGATTTGTCGGGAGCGTTCCTGGAAGAAGCCCGCTTCCGTCGCGTCGAATTCTTCGGGTGCCGCTTGCTGGGCGTCCAGTTGCTGTCTGCGCAGATGGATGACGTCTTTTTCAGGGATTGCAATCTTGAGGGGGGCGTATTTGCCTCCAGCACATCCAGATCGCTGCGCTTTAAAAACTGCACGTTGAAAAAGGCGACATTTGAAGGAGCAAACCTGGCAGGCGCGATCTTCCAACAGTGCGACCTTACGGACGCCGATTTCCGGAACGCAAAACTGCAGGATGCTGACCTGCGCGGCTCGACCATCAACGGATTGCAGATCACCGCCAAAGACGTCAAAGGAGCGATCATCTCTCCAGCGCAAGCCGTACAGGTGGTCAGCTTGCTGGGAGTCATCGTCGTGGACGATGAACTCGAATAAACTGCGCCC